>JAYUEQ010000153.1:0-13251 GCA_043739205.1 Thermoleophilia bacterium | reverse complement strand
CAGGACGCGGAGCAGGTCGGGCCGCGGCAGGCTGATACAGCCGTTCGTGGCGTTTCCGTCGTCGTCGTGCAGAAAGATCGCCGAGCCGCGGCCCGGGACGACAGGATGTGCGTTGTATTCCACGACCGCGAGCTCGCGATAGGTGAGCGTCGCGCGCCACAGTGCCTCGCTCGCACCGCCGAACGGGGGCGCCCGCCCGCAGGCGACGTGGCGGAACTGGTTGTACGCCGGCGAGCTCACGTCCTCGTCCCACCAGTCGCCGCAGACGAGCCGGTGGTAGCGCCGCGAGACGCCGGGATCGGGATCGAGGCCGTACACGACCGGTCCGAGACCGAACGTGCCGGTGGGGGTCGTGCCGTCGCCTTCTCGGTGGTGTGCCGACAGCCCGTTACGGCCGACGCGGGCGCGCCACGGCCCGAGGACGCGCCTGCCGCATTCGCGCACGACCAGCGTCGCGATCGTCGAGTGCATCGTCGGTGCGGTGACCTGGATCCGTTGCGGGCAGCCTTGCAACGCGATCGCCAGAGCGAGGGTGAGCATGCGCGTACTCTGCCGTGTCATGGCTGTGCTCCCGCCGTTTGACGTCGCGGTTCGCCCCGTGACGGCCGCCGAGCTTGGAGCTTCGTGGCATCTGGGCTGCCCCGTCGGTCCGGCGCAGTTGCGCGCGCTGCGCGTCTCGTTCGTCGGTTTCGACGGGGTCTCGCATACCGGGGCGATCATCGTCAACAAGGACGTGACCGGTGCCGTCACGACGGTCTTCCGCCGGCTCTATGCCGCACGCTTCCCGATCCATCGCATGGGGCCGATCGCGAAGTACGGCGGCAGTGACGATCGTTCGATGGCGGCCGACAACACCTCCGGCTTCAACTGCCGCTACGCGGTGGCGACCGGGCCGAAGCGCTGGTCGGTGCATGCCTATGGCGAGGCGATCGACGTGAACCCGATCGAGAACCCGTACGTGCAGGGTGCCGGCGTGACGCCTGTGGCGGGCCGGGCATACCTCGACCGCTCGCGCTATCGCCGGGGGATGGCCGTCGCGGGCGGCCTGCTCGTACGCGCGTTCGCGTCAGTCGGCTGGCTCTGGGGCGACCGTTGGGCCGCCACCCCCGACTACCAGCACTTCTCCCGCACCGGCGGCTGACGAACGCGCGAGGTCCTCGAGCCGGTCGATCCGCGACAGGTCGGGGAAGAGCTTCGGCCAGACGAGTGCGAGCGCAATCGTGAGCGCGCCACCCGCGACGACCGCCGGCACCGCACCGAGGAGTGCGGCTGCCGCGCCCGACTCGAAAGCCCCGAGCTCGTTCGAGGCGCCGATGAAGACGCCCTCGACGGCGTTCACGCGCCCGCGCAGCTCGTTCGGCGCTGCGAGGGCGACGGCCGTCGCACGGATGTTCATCGAGAACATGTCGACGAACCCACTGACCGCCAGGGCAAGCGCCGAGAGCCAGAACCACCGCGAGAGACCGAACACGATCATGCTCGCGCCGAACGCCCCGACGACGATCAGCAACGTGCGTCCGGCGTGCGCTCCGAGCGGCTTGCGTGCGAGCTGGACGGCCGCGATCAGCGCGCCGACCGCTACGGCGCTGCGCAAGATGCCCAGCCCGAAGGGGCCTGTGTGGAGGATCGATTGCGCGAAGAGCGGCAGCAACGCGACGGCGCCGCCGAAGAGCACCGCGAACAGGTCGAGGGTGATCGCACCGAGGATGACGGGGCTCGAGCGGATGAAACGAATGCCGCCGAGTAGGCTGTCGAGCTTCGGCGGCGGCGGCTCGAGGCGTTCGACCACCTCGGGGCGCTTGATCGGGAAGAGCATCACCGACGAGCCGACGAGCAGCACGATCGCGGTGCCGTAGACCGCCTCCGGCTGAAGCGCGAAGAGCAGGCCGCCCACGGCCGGGCCGCCGATCGTCGTGATCTGGCCTGCGATCGAGCGCATGGCGATCGCGCCGGTCAGCAGCTCTGCCGGGACGAGCTCTGGCACGAGCGAGCGTCCGGCGGGGTTCCCGATCGCGCCCAGGATCCCCGTCAGCACGGCGAGCGCGACGAATTGCCAGAGCTGATGCGCACCGCTGATCGTCACGTAGAGGAGCAGCCCCATCACGGCGGCGTCGGCAAACCCCCAGACGGTCACGACGGCGATCCGTGGCAGACGATCCGCGAGTTGTCCGGCCGGCAGCGCGAGCAGCGGCACCGGGACGAACTCCGCGAGCCCGATCAGGCCGAGATCGAAGGCGCTGTGGTGGATCGAGTAGACCTGCCACCCGATCGCGACGGCGGCCATCTGCATCGCGAGGCTCGAACAGAGCATCGACGTCCACAGGCGTCGGAAGTCGCGATGGAGGAGCGCAGGCGGCAGCGTGAACACGCTTGCACTCTGCCTTCTCAGGCAGTTCTTAGGTCCCGCTCAGCATCAGCACAGTGCGCGCTGGTCTCCTGGTAGGACGTAAACCAGGAGGACAACTGCAATGCCCAGAAACAGAAATCGTCTTGTCGCCGCGGTCAGCGTGGCGGCGCTCGCAGGAGGAGGAGCCGGCGCCGGCGTCGTCGCGTTGACGCACGGGTCGTCCCACCCCGCCCCGGCCGCGGTCGCAGCGCCCGGCGTTGCCAACGTTGCGGCCGCCTCGCTCACGGTCGGACAGATCGCGAAGACATCGATCCCGAGCGTGGTCGAGGTCGACGCGACCGAAGTCGCCACCCAGTCGCCGTTCCCCGGTGGCGGGCAGAGCGGCGGTACTGCGCAAGGGACCGGCTTCGTCTACGACGGCAAGGGCGACATCGTCACGAACGACCACGTGATCAGCGGCTCTTCGTCTGTGAGCGTCAAGCTCTCTGACGGCTCGAGCTACAAGGCGACAGTCGTCGGCAGCGATCCGAGCACCGACCTCGCCGTGCTGCACATCGATGCGCCCGCGTCGAAGCTCGTCCCCCTTGCGCTCGCGGATTCCAGCAAGGTCGCGATCGGCGATGGGGTCGTTGCGATCGGCAACCCGTTCGGCCTTGACGGCTCGGTCACGAGTGGCATCGTCAGCGCGCTCAATCGTGAGATCGTCGCGCCCGACAACACGCCGATCGAGGGCGCCATCCAGACCGACGCCGCGATCAACCACGGCAACTCGGGCGGCCCGCTGCTCGACCTGCAGGGGAAAGTGATCGGCATCACCTCGCAGATCCAGAGCGACTCGGGTGGCAATGACGGCGTCGGCTTCGCAGTCCCGTCGAACACCGTGAGCTCGATCGCCGCTCAGCTGATCTCGACCGGCAAGGCGCAGCACGCGCTGCTCGGTGTCAGCGTCAAGACGGCTGCGTCCGGCAACGGCGTGACCGTCAGCCAGGTCAGTTCCGGCAGCGCCGCGGACTCCGCGGGGCTGAAGCCGGGCGACGTGATCACTGCTGTCGACGGCACGACCGTCGCGACCGCTGAGAAGCTCAGGGCGATCATCGCGGGCCACAAGCCGGGCGACACGGTGACGCTTACGATCGAGCGGAGCGGATCGTCGAAGACGTTGGCGGTAACGCTCGGCGCAAAAGCTTGACGAATCCTCATGCAAGTTGGCTGACGGATTCACCGTCCTCTCATACATGGCGCCTACCGTGAGCCGATGACCGAGGTTGCTCTGGATCAAGTCCACGCGCGGGCGCAGGCCCGCGCGTGGGGGCGTCTGCGCCGGAACGCCGCCGCGACGGGTGTCGCCGTGGTCGTCGTCGGGAACCTCGCCGTGATCACCTGGCTCTGGGTGCACGGCGGCAACGTCACGAAGGTGCACACGACCGGCGAGATCCTGACGAGCATCGCGCGGCTGACGGGCCTCTGGAGCGCCTACCTGGCCCTGATCCAGGTCGTTCTCCTCGCGCGGCTGCCCGCCCTCGAGCGGGTGGTCGGCTTCGATCGCCTCAGTCGCTGGCATCGCTGGAACGGGCACGTCTGCATCGACCTCGTGGTCGCGCACGTCGTGTTCAGCGTCTGGGGCTACGCCTTGATGGACAAGCTGCCGATCCCGAAGGAGATCTCGACGATGATCTGGGGCGGCGTCTACCCCGGGATGATCACCGCCACCGTCGGGACGTTCATGCTCCTCGGTGTCGTCGCCACGTCGCTCGTGATCGTGCGACGACGGCTCAGCTACGAGTGGTGGTACACCGTGCACCTGATGGCGTACGGGGGGATCGCGCTCGCGTGGTTCCACCAGATCCCGACCGGCAACGAGCTCGTCCTCGACCGCACGGCGGCGAACTACTGGCGCGGTCTCTACATCGCGACGATCGTCGTTCTCGTCGTCTTCCGGTTGCTCGCGCCGACGTTCGGCGCGCTGCGCTACCGCCTGCGCGTCGCCGAGGTCGTCACCGAAGGGCCGGGCGTCGTCTCGGTTCGCATCACCGGGCGCAAGCTCGACCGTCTACGCGCGCAGGCCGGGCAGTTTTTCCTGTGGCGGTTCCTCGACGGAAAGCGGTGGCGCACCGCGCATCCGTTCTCTCTGTCGGCTGCGCCCGACGGGCAGTCGTTGCGCATCACCGTCAAGGCGCTCGGCGATCACACCGCGCAGCTCGGCGAGCTCCGGCCCGGGACGCGCGTTCTTGCCGAGGGGCCGTTCGGTGTCTTCACCGACCGGGTGCGCCGGCGCGACAAGGCCGTCCTGATCGCGGGCGGCATCGGGATCACTCCGGTGCGCGCGCTCCTCGAGACGATGCGGGGAGACGTGATCGTGCTCTACCGCGCAATCGCCGAGAACGACGTGATCTTCCGCGAAGAGCTCGACCAGATCGCCGACGCACGCGGCTCGGCCGTGCACTACGTGCTGGGCGACCACCGCGGCGACGGCGCCGACCTGCTCTCACCCGCTCACCTCAAAGAGCTCGTCCCCGACATCGAAGAACGCGACGTCTTCCTCTGTGGCCCTCCGGCCATGACCGAGGTGCTCGCGCAGAACGTCCGTGGCGCGCATGTGCCACGGCGCCACATTCACACCGAACGATTCGCTCTCACCTAAAGGAGAACAACCGATGCGCAAACCCATCCTGATCGTCATGAGTACCGCCGCGCTCGCGCTGCCGAGCGCCAACGCGTGGGCTGCAGCCAGGCAGGCGACCTCGAACACCGTCGTCAAGAAGAAGGTCGTCATCGCCACGAAGTCCTTTCCGGGCGATGCTGCCAACGCCGACCGCTGGGGGCCGTTGCAGGTGACGATCGTGGTCAAGAAGACGACGACGATTGTCGGCACCAAGAAGACGGTGACGCGCAAGATCACGAACGTGACGGTGCCTCTTTCCCCGAACCACACCGACCGCTCGATCTACATCAACCAGCAGGCGCTGCCGTACTTGATCCAGGAGACCCTGAAAGCGCAGAGCTCGCGGATCTACATCGTCTCTGGCGCGACCAACTCGAGCGACGCGTTCGCCCAGTCGCTTCAGTCGGCGATCGTGCAGGCGAAGGCCTGGTAGCCGAGGGTGCACCGCGTCGAGCACGTGATGGGGATGCCGATCGTCGTCGACGTCCGAGACCCTGACGTCGACGACGCGGTTCTCGACCGCATGTTCGACTGGCTGCGCTACGTCGATGCGACGTTCAGCACCTACAAGGACGACAGCGAAGTCAGCCGGATCAATCGTGGCGAGCTGAAGATCGAGGACGCGAGCCCCGACGTCCGCGACGTGCTCGAACGCTGCGAGGAGCTGCGCCACGAGACGCGCGGCTACTTCGATGCGCGACCGGTGTCCGAGGCAGTGCTCGATCCTTCCGGCCTCGTCAAGGGCTGGTCCGTCGACCGGGCTGCGACCATCCTCGACGAGGGCGGCCTGCGCAACTACGCGCTCAACGCCGGCGGCGACGTGATCCTTCGCGGGCGCGCGATTCCCGACGACGTCTGGCGGGTCGGCATCCAGCACCCACGAGAGCTGGACAAGGTCGCGAAGGTCGTGATCACGAACGACCTCGCGGTCGCAACCTCGGGCGCCTATGCCCGCGGCGATCACGTGATCGACCCGCACACCCGACGCGCCCCCGAGGGCGTGCTCTCGGTGACGATCACCGGGCCGGTGCTCGCGACCGCGGACGCGTACGCCACGGCGGCGTTCGCGATGGGCCTCGAGGGGCCGAAGTGGACGGCGCGCCTGAGCGGCTACGAGGCGATGACGATCCTCGCCGACGAGACCGTGCTCTCGACGCCCGGCTTCCCCGCTCCGTAGAAAGGGACCACAAAAAACCCCGCTGGGCCGGTGGCGCTTTCGTCCACCTCCAAACCAACCGCTCCGGGCTTGCGCCCTTTGCAATCGCTCTGGAGGCTTCAACCTGCGGCGCTCCGTGCCCTGCGGGATCCGCAATGTAGGCCGGACCGGGCATGTCCCGCAAGGGGCGCGCGCGACAAAACCCCGCACGTTGCGCGAAGAACTTCTAGAGCGTGACGATGCCGTCGTCGTCGCTCGCGACGCGCGCACCCGGAACGAACGTCACGCCGCCGAAGGCGACTGGCACGTCGACCTCGCCGTCGCCGCCCTTGTTGCTCGGTTTCGGATGCGTGCCGAGAGCCTTGATGCCGAGCGCGAGCTCGCCCAGCGCTGCGGAGTCGCGCACGCACCCGTGGATGATCAACCCGGCCCAGCCGTTGGCCTGTGCGAGGCTCGCTACGTTGTCGCCGACGAGCGCAACGCGCAGCGAGCCGCCACCGTCGACGACGAGCACGCGGCCCTGGCCGGGCTCGGCAACGCGTTGTTTCACCAGCACGTTGTCCTCGAAGCAGCGGACCGTTGCGATCTCGCCGTCGATCGACGCGACCCCGCCGAACTGGCGGAAGGTGAGTGTGCAGACCGCCGCGTCGGGATGCTCGTCGAGAAGGTCTGCGGTCGCGGTCACGGGCGAAGTTCGACGATGCCGAGCTCGAGCAGCTCCTGGATCTCCGCAAGCGTCGAGCGGCGCCGCGGGACGCGCGCGCGGTCGAGCGCCTCGGCGAGCGTCGCCCGGCCGTCGAGCTCGACGAGCACGTCGACCGTCTCGTCGTCGATCTCCACCTCGTGCCAGGTGCCTTCCTCGAGGATCACGGTGGCACCTTCGTCAGTCGGCGACTGCTGGATGTTCGCATCCTCGACGAGGCGCAAGCGCTCGCCGAGTAACTGCACCGGATCGTCTATGCGGGCCACGAGCTCGAGCGCCTTGAACACCCGCTCGACCTGGTCGCCGGCGTACTCGAGCTCGTCCTCATCCACGGGATCGGTGCGAATCATGTGCGGCTCGCCGGGACGCTTGTGCAACAACACCGCGCCTTCGGTGATCCAGCCGACGCCGAGCTCCTCGAGGTAGGCGGTCCACTTGTCGAGGGCCGCACCGTAGACCTCCGGGTTGACCGAGAGGTGCTCGTTCCAACCGGCGGCATGGTCGAGCGGGTCGGCGCCGCTCAGGCCGAGTACCCACGCGTCGCAGCCGTTGTCCTGCAGCCACTCGTCCACACGCACGTCCGGGTCCTCCTCGGACTCTGCGAGCCAACTCACGAGCACGCAGCCGAAGCCGTCGTCGTTCAGGTGCGTCGGCACCTGGGTGACGACCGTCTGCGAAAGCTGATCCGCCTCGAAGCCGGCGGCGTCGCGGTACTGCCACCGATCCTCGGGCGAGACGACGTACGGCGCGTTGCAGGTGATCAGGTCGAAGGTCTCGCCCGCGACTGGATCGAAGAGGCTGCCGAGCCGCACCTCGAGGTTGTCGATGCCGTTCAGCGCTGCGTTGAGCGCGGTGAACGCGACCGCGCGCGGGTTCAGGTCGGTGGCGATCACGCGGTCGCTGTGGCGCGCCGCGAGCAGCGCCTGCGCGCCGCTGCCGGTGCCGATGTCGAGTGCGCGCGCGAAGCGGCGGCGCGGTGTGAGCGCCGCGAGCCAGGACGCGGTCGGCGTGTAGCTCGCGACATAGCCGTGCGGGTCGTCGTCGCCGACGGCAAAGCCGTCGAACGACATCAGGAGCCCTTCAGCCGGGGCGATGCGGCCGCGCATCACGATCCGGTCGCCGTCTCCGATCGCAAGGCCCGTCGTCAGGAGCGCCTCGAGGGCATCGGTGCCGAGCGCTTCGATCGCCTCCTCACGGGTGATCGAGACCTGGAGGAGGAGCAGCCGGATCGCGTTGCCGAGCGGCGTGTCCGGCAGCCGGCGGTCGAAGACCGGGACGTCCGACAGGCTCGCGGACGGGCCGTCGTCGCCGAGGAGCTCGACGACCGACTCCTCCGTGTAGGGCAGCGCCCGCAGCGCGCGTCCGATCGTGCCCCCGGCACGAGTGTCCGGAACGGGATCCCAGTTCTCAGCGATGCCGCATCCTGCCTGTGGCTCCGGCGGATGGCGCGAAGAACCGTTCGTGGCTAGTCGCGGCAGGTGTCGCAGGCGCCCTGCAGGACGACGTCGTGCTGCTCGACCGCGTAGCCGCTCTTCGCCTCGACGCGCCGGATCGCCCGCTCGAGCGCCGGGTCGTCGAACGCTTCGACCTTGCCGCACTCCGTGCACACGAGATGGTGATGATGCTCGCCCGATTCACGGAGCGGCTCATAGCGCCCGATTCCGTCGCCGACGTCGACGCGGCGCACGAGGCCGGCCGCGTGAAGCGATTCGAGTACGCGGTACACGCTCGCGAGGCCGACGCGGTCGTTGAGCGATTCGTGCACGTCTGCCGCAGAGACGCAGCAGTTCTCGCTGTCGAGCAGCCCGATCACCGCCACCCGGGCCGGTCCATTGCGATAGCCCGCCTCCCGGAGCCGTCGCTGCGCGATCTCTGCCCATGTCCTCGGCACGCCTTGATGGTAACGGTTCTCACCAACGTTGACGAGAATCGGTATCGTCAAGCGCCGTGGCAAGAACAGTTCTCATTTGCGTGCTGGTCGTTGCTCTCGCCGGCTGTGGAGGCAGCGCGAAGGGCAGCGCGCTCCCTGTGGTCACCTCGACCAACGTCTACGGCGACATCA
Source organism: Thermoleophilia bacterium (assembly GCA_043739205.1). Classification (GTDB taxonomy): domain Bacteria; phylum Actinomycetota; class Thermoleophilia; order Gaiellales; family Gaiellaceae; genus PALSA-600. Next base: position 4,321 of record JAYUEQ010000153.1, on the reverse strand, counting down.
CGCGCCAGATCGGTGGCTCGCATGTTGCGGTCACCTCCGTGCTGAGCGACCCGAACGCCGATCCACATCTTTTCGAGCCCGGCACCTCAAACGGTCTCGCCGTCGCCCGCGCGCGGGTCGTGATCGAGAACGGGCTTGACTACGACTCGTTCATGACGCGACTGGAGCGCGCCGCGCCGAGCAGCGATCGGAAGGTGGTGACGATCGCCGACATCCTGGGCGTGCGCGGGGCCCACGCCAACCCGCACCTCTGGTACGACGTGCCGTCGCTTCCCCGGATCGCGACGGCGATCGAGCGCGCGCTCGCCGCCGCCGACCCAAAGCACGCCGGCGCCTACCGGAGCGGTCTGCGCGCGTTCGTCTCCAGTCTCGCGCCGCTGCAGCGCGCCGTTGCGGCGATCCGTGCGGCGCACGCCGGAGAGGCCGTCGCCTACACCGAGCCCGTTCCCGGCTATCTCGTTACCGCGGCGGGCCTCCGCAACCTCGCGCCGCCCGGGTTCACGCGTTCGATCGAGCAGGGGACCGAGCCGACCGCGTCCGCGGTTCAGGCGATGATCGGGCTGGCGGCGAAGCGACACATTCGCGTGCTGCTCTACAACAAGCAGGCGATTTCGCCGATCACGACCCGCGTTCGCTCCGCCGCAGAGCACGCGGGCATCCCGCTCGTTCCGGTCACCGAGACGTTGCCGGCGCACCTGTCGTTCCAGCAGTGGCAGCTCGGCCAGGTCGAGGAGCTGCAGAGGGCGCTCGCCCGGTGACGGCGCCCGTCGTTTCTGTCGAGGGGCTCGCGCTGCGGTTCGGCGACCGCGAGCTCTGGCACGACCTCACCTTCCAGTTGGAAGCGGGCGAGTTCCTGGCCGTGCTCGGTCCGAACGGAGCGGGGAAGACCTCGCTGCTTCGCATCCTGCTCGGGCAGCTCGACCCGACCTCGGGGCGCGTCGTGATCGACCGCAGCCGCATTGGCTACGTGCCGCAGCAGCGTGTCTTCGACCGTGACCTGCCGCTGCGCGGGCGCGATCTCGTACGCTTCGGTCTCGACGGCAACCGTTGGGGCGTCGGTCGGATCGGCGCGCCCGGTCGGAAGCGGATCGACGACGTGATCGCATCGGTCGGCGCGTCAGCGCTCGCCGACGCACCCCTCGGCCGCCTGTCCGGCGGCGAGCAGCAGCGGCTGCGGGTCGCCCAGGCGCTCGTCTCCGACCCCGGACTGCTGCTCGCCGATGAACCGCTCCTCTCGCTCGACCTCGCCTACCAGCAGGTGATCGTGCGTCTGCTCGACGAACGGCGCCGAAGCGCCGACACGCCGGTCGTCTTCGTCACGCACGACGTCAACCCGATCCTCACCGCGGTCGACAGGGTGCTCTACCTCGGTCCCGACGGCTGGGCAATCGGGCCCGTCGACGACGTGCTCACCACCGAGACCCTCTCGCGCCTGTACGGCACCGAGGTCGACGTGCTCCGCGTGCGCGGACGCGTCGTCGTGGTCGGAACACCGGACGCTGAGCACGTCCACCACGTCCACTGATGTTCACGACCCTGCTCGGCCAGCACTTCGTGCACACGGCGCTCCTCGCAGGCGCCGTCGTTGCGGTCGTCTCCGGCGCGATCGGCGTGTTCGTCGTGATGCGCGGCCTCAGCTTCGCCGTGCACGCGATCTCCGAGCTTGGGTTCACCGGCGCAACCGGTGCGCTTGTGATCGGTCTCGATCCCGTGCTCGGGATGCTCGGCGGCTCACTCGTCGTCGGTGCCTCGCTCGGGGTCCTCTCGTTGCGCGGCCGGGAGCGGGACAGCGCGATCGGCGCGGTGCTCGCATTCGGGCTCGGCCTCGGCGTGCTCTTCCTGTCGCTGTACCAGGGCTACGCGACCGCGGCGACGAATCTGCTGTTCGGCAGCGTCGTCGGGGTCGACGACGCGCAGTTGCGCAATCTCGCGATCGTCGCGGTGATCGTCCTCGTCGCGCTCGCGGTCCTCTACCGGCCGCTCTACTTCGCCGCGATCGACCCCGAGGTCGCAGCGGCGCGCGGCGTCCCGGTGCGAGCCCTGTCCGTCGCGATCTTCCTGCTCGTCGCGCTGACGACGGCAGAGGCGATCCAGGTCGTTGGCGTCCTGCTTGTCCTGACGCTCGTGATCACTCCGGCGGCCGCGGCGCAGCGGCTGACCGCAAGGCCCGGTCTCACGTTGCTGCTGAGCATCGGGATCGCGCTCGTTGCGACCGAAGGCGGCATCCTGCTCTCGCTCGCGCAGCCCTGGCCGACGAGCTTCTTCATCAGCGCGATCTCGTTCGCGTTCTACGTCGCCGCTCGTGTGAAGTCGCTCTTAGCTCGCTCATAGTCAGGCTTCAGTAAGGCGCGTGCTGGTGTCCTTCCTGTGGGCGGTGCCGGGCCCGCATGCCTGCCGCGGTTCGTCGCCGCCCCTTCCCCCTCAAGGCTGAAGCTTCGCGAGGCCGCACCCCGTGAGGCTTCAGCTTGCTTGACCGCGGTCGCCATACTCCCCCTGTGAGCTACGCCGCCGCCGCCGACCGCTACGACCACATGCACTACCGACGCTCGGGCCGCTCCGGCCTGAAGCTGCCGGCGATCTCGCTCGGCCTCTGGCACAACTTCGGCGCCGACCGGTCGATTGATTCGGGCCGCGCGATTCTCCGGCGCGCGTTCGACCTCGGCGTGACGCACTTCGACCTGGCGAACAACTACGGGCCGCCGTACGGCTCGGCCGAGGAGACGTTCGGCCGCATTCTCGACCAGGACTTTCGCCCCTACCGCGACGAGCTCGTGATCTCGACGAAGGCGGGCTACGACATGTGGCCCGGGCCGTACGGCGAATGGGGCTCGCGGAAATACGTGCTCGCCTCGCTTGACCAGTCGCTTGCGCGGATGGGCCTGGACTACGTCGACATCTTCTACTCGCACCGCCTGGACCCCGAGACGCCGCTCGAGGAGACGATGGGCGCGCTGCACACCGCGGTGCAGCAGGGCAAAGCCCTGTACGTCGGCATCTCCTCGTATTCGGCCGAGAAGACGCGCGAGGCGGCAACGATCCTGCGCGATCTTGGCACGCCGCTCCTGATCCATCAGCCGTCGTACTCGATGCTCAACCGCTGGATCGAGCCCGAGTTGCTCGACGCGCTCGAAGCGGTGGGCGCCGGCTGCATCACGTTCTCGCCGCTCGCGCAGGGGATGCTCACCGACAAGTACCTGAACGGGATCCCGGAAGGCTCGCGTGCTACCCGGAACTCATCGCTTTCGCCGGACCTGCTGACCGACGAGGCAATGGCGAAGATCCGTGCGCTGAACGAGATCGCGCAGCGGCGCGGGCAGTCACTTGCGCAGATGGCTCTCGCCTGGACGCTGCGTGATCCGCGCGTCACGTCGACGCTGATCGGTGCCTCGAGCGTCGCACAACTCGAAGACTCACTCGGCGCACTCGGGAAGCCCGCGTTCTCCGGCGAGGAGCTTGCGGAGATCGATCGCTACGCGACCGACACGGGGATCAATCTCTGGGCCCGCTCGAGTAGCGAGTAGCTACTGCGCGGTGTTACTGCGCGGTGCCGGCGACGATGCGGTCGTAGGCGCGACGGACGGGCGAGTTCGGATCAGGGATCTGGGTCGCATCGCGGCGGCTCTGCTCGACGATGAACTTGTCGAGCGCACGCAGCGCTTGTCCGAACGATCTACCGTCTCCCATGTCCAAAGTTGTCGGGGTTCCGAGCCGCGAAGGTAATCCCTTGGATGAGTGAGCAGGCGTCCGCAGGCGCTAAGTGTCTGACGCCCGTTTGAACGGCGCTCTCGCACCGAGCCGCGAAAAGGTGTCTGACACCTCTTCGAGCCGCATAGTCGTTGCGGGCTGCCACAGGTGTCAGACACCATCTTCCCTAGGCTGTGGCGATGACCAGGGCAGCTCTCGACGGGATCACAGTCGTCGATCTTTCCCGTGTGCTTGCCGGCCCGCTTGTCGGGATGACGCTCGGCGATCTGGGTGCGGACGTGGTCAAGGTCGAGGCGCCCGGTGGCGACGACACGCGCCGGTGGCTACCGCCCACCGACGAGCAGGGCCGGGCGTCCTACCACCACGCCGCGAATCGCAACAAGCGGTCGGTCGCCCTCGACTTGAACGTCGAGCCGGACCTCGAGCTCGCGCGACGACTCTGTGAGCGAGCCGATGTCGTCGTCTCGAACTTCAAGCCGGGGACGCTCGAACGTTTCGGGCTCGACTACGAGCGCATTGCGGCTGCGAACCCGCAAGTCGTCTACTGCGAGATCAGCGGCTTCGGCGAGCGGGGCGGACGCGAGCTGCCGGGCTACGACCCGCTAGTCCAGGCGGT
>JAYUEQ010000152.1:0-2010 GCA_043739205.1 Thermoleophilia bacterium | reverse complement strand
CCGCGATCACGTGCTCGTCCTCGTAGCCGTGCAGGAACGTCGCGCCGGTCGCGTGCCCGAACGCGATCGCCGCCTCGAACGCCGCCTCGAGGCTCACGTGGTCGGATTCGATCAGTGCGCCGTAGGTGCGCGTCGCCTCGACCTTCGCCATCGGCGTGTCGCGCGGCATGAAGATCGTCGCCGCGATCCGCGCCTCGCGCGCCGCCCACGCGACCGCCTGGCCGTGGTTCCCCGCGGTGGCGGCGACGACGCCCGCGGCGCGCTCGGCCTCCGATAGCGAGTGCACCTTGTTGACGGCGCCGCGCACCTTGAACGAGCCGGTCCGCTGCAGGTTCTCGGCCTTCAGCCAGACCCGCCGTCCCGCGCGCCGCGACAGCGTGTCCGAGCCGTAGATGGGCGTCGTGCGCGCGTGGCCGAGAATCCGCCCGCGCGCGGCTTCGATGTCAGTGAGGGTGGGTGTGGTCTTCGTCGCCAATGTGGAACACCTTCTCAAGGATCTCACGCACGGCCGTGAGCGGGTCGAGCTTCCGTTCCTGTACGTCGTGCAGCAGCCGTTGTAGCTCCTCGTCGCCCTTTACCGCCTCTTCGATGTGACGTCGGGCCCGGGCGGAGGCGACCTGGAAGACCTCGCGCGCGAGGTTGCGGCGTCGGCGCTCCTCGAGCTCGTCCTCCGCCTCGAGCCAGCGGTGATGCTCGGAGATCCTCTCCCACAGGGTTGCGAGCCCCTCGCCACGCATCGCCTCGGTGAGCACGATCGGCGGGTTCCAACCTTCGTGCATCCCGAGCGCGAGCATCTGACGCACCTCGTTCAGCATCGTCTTCGCCATCGGGTGGTCCATCTTGTTGATCGCGATCACGTCGGGGATCTCCATGATCCCGGCCTTGAGCGCCTGGATCGAGTCGCCCGAACCAGGCATCAGCGCGAGGACGACCGTGTCGGCGATCGAGAGCACACCGATCTCGCTCTGCCCGGTCCCGACCGTCTCGAGGAAAACGATGTCCTTGCCCGCGGCGTCGAGGATGAGGAGCGACTGCAATGTCGTCTCGGCGAGGCCACCCTGGTGGCCGCGCGTCCCCATCGAGCGAATGAAGACGTCCGGGTCAAGGAAGTGCTCGGTCAGCCGAATGCGGTCGCCGAGCAAAGCACCCTGGGTGAACGGGCTCGAGGGATCGACGGAGATCACCCCCACGGTCTTCCCTTCGGCGCGCGCGATACGGATCAGGCCGGAGAGCAAGCTCGACTTGCCGACGCCGGGCGGACCGGTGATGCCGACCGCGGCCGCGTGGCCGGTGCCCGGGTAGAGGTCATGCACGACCTCGTAGGCGAGCGGGTCGCCGTTCTCGACGAGCGTGATCGCACGCGCGAGCGCGCGCCGGTCGCCGGCACGTACCGCTTCCACGAGCTTCTCGCGCGTCCAGTCGCGCCGGGCGGCCACGACGAGGATGCTACGTAGCGGGCTCGACGGAGCTCGGCGGTCCCTTCGCACGGCCGAGTGCGAACGCCGTCAGGCTCGCGAGCACGAGGAGCCCTGAGGCGAGCCCATAGGTCCACCGCGGGCCTGCCGCCACCGTGAGGGCTCCGGCGCTGATCATCGCAACGCCGAGCACGGCGTTGTGCGCGCTGATGATCACCGTGAAGACGCGGCCACGCAGCGTGTCGGGGGCGTTGCGCTGGACGATCACGACGGTCAGTGGGAAGGTCAGGCCGTTCCCGACACCTGCGAGCACCATCGCGCCAGCCGCGAACCAAAGGTTCGGCGCAATGCCTGCGCCGAGCAGGCCGGCGGCCCAAGGGAGAAATACCAACGGGTACACGATGCGCACGTCGCGGCGCTCGAGCAGCGAGCCGCTGACCAGGCTCCCGATCACGAGGCCGACGCCCGTGGCTGTCCAGAGGAGCCCGTAGCCGAACGGGCCCCGGTGCAGTGCGTCCTCGGCCAGGAAGATCTCCGCGACGTTGTTGAGCCCCGCAGCGAACATCGCGAAGCCGAACGCAAACAACACGGTCTG
>JAYUEQ010000151.1:0-3779 GCA_043739205.1 Thermoleophilia bacterium | reverse complement strand
GCCGCGCGACTGGAGCTCCGCGACGACGGTCGGGTCCGCGAGCGTTGTCGTGTCGCCGAGCGGCCTGTTCTCGGCGACGTCGCGCAGGAGGCGGCGCATGATCTTTCCGCTGCGCGTCTTCGGGAGCTCCGGCGTGAACACGATGTTCGCGGGCTTCGCGATCGCACCGATCTTGATCGCGACGTGATTGCGCAGCTCCTCGAGCTTCTCGACCGAGCCTTCGACACCGCCCTTCAGTGTCACGAACGCGACGATCGCCTGCCCGGTCGTCGCATCGAAGCGCGCTGCAACAGCCGCCTCCGCAACGTCTTTGTGATCAACCAGCGCCGATTCGACTTCGATCGTCGAGATGCGATGACCCGAGATGTTCATCACGTCGTCGACGCGGCCGAGCAGCCAGAAGTCGCCGTCCTCGTCGATGCGGGCGCCGTCACCGGCGAAATACACATCGGGATACTTCGACCAGTACGTCTCGACGTAGCGGTCGTGCTCCTTGTGCAGCCCGCGCAACATCGCCGGCCACGGCTTGCGCAAAACGAGATACCCGCCGCCGCCTGGCCCGACTTCTTCGCCCGCCTCGTTGAAGACCGCCGCGTCGACCCCCGGGAACGCCTTCGTCGCCGAGCCGGGCTTCGTCGTCGTGATCCCCGGCAGCGGCGTGATCATGATCATCCCCGTCTCCGTCTGCCACCAGGTGTCGACGATCGGGCAGCGCTCGCCGCCGATGTGCTCGTGGTACCAGATCCACGCCTCGGGATTGATCGGCTCGCCGACCGACCCGAGCAGCCGAAGCGACGACAGGTCGTGTTTCTCCGCGTGCTCCGGCCCCCACTTCATGTGCGAACGGATCGCCGTCGGCGCGGTGTAGAGGATCGTCACGCCGTAGCGCTCGACGATCTCCCACCAGCGGTCCTTGTCGGGGAAGTCGGGCGTGCCCTCGTACATCACCGAGGTCGCGCCGTTGCACAGCGGCCCGTAGACGATGTAGCTGTGCCCGGTCACCCAGCCGACATCCGCCGCGCACCAGTACACGTCCTCGTCGCGCTTCAGATCGAAGATGTAGTGGTGCGTCGTCGCCACCCCGACGAGGTAGCCGCCGGTCGTGTGCACGATCCCCTTCGGCTTCGCGGTCGTGCCGGAGGTGTAGAGCAGAAACAGCAGATCCTCCGAATCCATCGGCTCCGCCGGACACTCCGACTCGTCGGTCGCGAGCTCGTGCCACCAGTGATCGCGGCCCTCCGTCATCGGAACCTCGTTGCCCGTGCGCCGCAACACGACGACGCTCTTGACAGTCGGCGAGTCCGCAACCGCCTCGTCGGCAACGCGCTTCAGCGGGACGGTGGTACCCCGACGCCATGCCTCGTCCTGGGTGATCAGCACCTCGCACTCCATGTCGTGCAGACGACCGGCGAGCGAGTCAGCCGAGAAGCCGCCGAAGACCACCGTGTGCGGCGCGCCCAGCCGCGCGCACGCGAGCATCGCGACCGCCGCCTCCGGGACCATGCCGAGGTAGATGCCGACCGGTGTGCCCTTGCCGACACCGAGTGACTTGAGCGCGTTCGCGAGCTTCGTCACCTCGCGCAGCAGATCGCTATAGGTCAGCGCGCGACGGTCACCGTCGGGCTCCCCCTCCCAGAAGTACGCGACCTTGTCACCGCGGCCCTCCTCGACATGCCTGTCGAGACAGTTCCAGGCAACGTTCAGCTTGCCGCCGAGATACCACTCCGCGTACGGCGGCTCCCACTCATACAGCTTCGTGAACGGCTCGAACCACCCAACGCGCGCGCGGCCCTCCCGCTCCCAGAACTCGTCGAAGCCGAGGCCGTAGATCTCCGGCTGCGCGTTCGCGCGCGCCGCGAACTCCGGCGGCGGCGGATAGCGCCGCTCCTCGGACTGGTACGTGTCGATATCGCTCAAGGCGCGAGGTCGTACGGGTACTGCGTCAGGTTCTCGGCGCCGTCCTTCGTGACGAGCACGAGGTCTTCGAGGCGCACGCCGCCGTAGCCCTGCCGGTAGCAGCCCGGCTCGACGGTGACGACGTCGCCCGCGATGAGCGGATCCTTCGACGCGAAGCCCATTCCCGGCTGCTCGTGCACCTCGAGACCAACGCCGTGGCCGAGCCCGTGGAAGAAGCCGTTGGAGAGCGGCTTGCCTGCTTCCTTCGTCCGCTGCGTCTGCTCGCCGGCCCCTTCGTAGATCTCGCACGTGCCGTCGAAGATCGCGCGCCCGTCGGCGCCGTCCTTGATCTCCGAGATCGCGCGGTCGAGCGCTTGCTTCGTCAGTTCGTGCCAGCGCTGCACGTCCTCAGGAACGTCGCCGACGACGAACGTGCGCGTCATGTCGCAGAACATGAACGACTCGTTGTCGCGCGGCCAGATGTCGATCACGATCGGGACACCCGCGCTGATCGCACCGGAGCCCATGTCGTGCCCGACGGCGCCCTGCGGCCCGGGAGCAACGATGAAGTCGTCGGCAGTCGTGCCGTGAGCGGCGAACGCCTGCGACATCGCAGACTTGACGCGCTCCACGGTCAACGGCTCGCCATCGACCTCGAGGCCCTTGCCGTTCTGTGCCGCGCGCCGCAGCAGATCCCGCGCCGCATCCATGCCCGCTTCGGCCGCGCGCTGCGCGCGGCGGATCCCCGCGAGCTCCGCGTCGGTCTTCACCCGGCGGCGATCGTCGAAGAAGCCGCCGTCGACAGTGAGCTCGATGCCCTGCGCGCGCAAACGATCCGCAAGCCACAGAGGAAACGCTTCGGGAACGAGCGCGCTCGTGATCCCGAACGCCTTGACGGCACGGATCGCCACCTCCTGGCGAAGCTCGCCGTAGGAGAGGCCGGAACGCATGAGCTCGTCCGACCCGAACTCCTCGGAAGGGTGCAGCTCGAACAGGCCCAGTTCTGCGAGGCGCGGGATCTCCATCGCGCCGATCGCAATGTGCTTGACCCCATTCTTTTCCGCGTAGAGGAAGGGGTCGGGGATCCCGATCGGCACCTCGTGCCGCAATTCGGGCGAGCGGTACGTGTCGGCGTACATGAGAACGTCAGTCATGCGCCGGACCATATCTAGACTCACACCCGTGGATGCAAGCCGGAGGGCGCTCGAGCTCATGGATCGGTACGACGCCGAAGTGCGCCGCCTGATCCCTGGCGGAGCAGACATCTTCGACGCCCACCTGCACCTCGGCCACGACATCGACGGGATGGTCGGCGACTACGACCAGCTCGAGGCGAACATGGCCAAGTACGGCATCTCGCGCGCGTTCATGTTCTGCCTCGACGAGCCGGACCGCCAGCCCTCCTTCACCGCAGCGAACGACCGCACACTCGCCTTCGCCGAGCGCAGCGGCGGCCGGTTGATCCCGTTCCTCCGCCTCGACCTGAACGAGTCGCCGATCGAAGAGGCGAAGCGCGCGCTCGCGCTCGGCGCGCGCGGGATCAAGCTGCATCCGCGCGCCCAGAAGTTCACGGCCACCGATGAGCGGCTCGCGCCCGTCTTCGAACTCGCAGCGGAGCATCGCGTGCCGATCCTGATTCACGGTGGCCGTGGGCTGCCGCCGATCGCCGACGGCCTGCGCGCGCTCGTCGATCGTTACCCCGGCGCGACCTTGATCATCGCCCACTGCGGCATCGCCGACCTCTCGGAGCTCGCCCGCTGCATGGCCGGCCGCAAGGGCGTGCTCTTTGACACGTCCACGTGGAGCCCGATCGACTTGCTCGACTTCTACCGGCTGATCCCGCCCGAGCAGGTCGTGTACGCGAGCGACTACCCGTATGGGCA
>JAYUEQ010000150.1:0-1616 GCA_043739205.1 Thermoleophilia bacterium | reverse complement strand
CCGGAGATCGAGGCCGTCTACATCTCGCTCCCGAACACGATGCACTGTGAGTGGTCGATCAAGTCCGTCGAGGCCGGCAAACACGTGCTGTGCGAGAAGCCGATGTCGCGGCACACGAGCGAGGTCGAGGAGGCCTTCGACGCCGCCGACAAGGCGGGCCGCCTGCTCAGCGAGGCGTTCATGTACCGCCACAACCCGCAAACGAAGCACCTGAAGCAGCTCGTCGAGGAGGGGGCGATCGGCGAGCTCCGGGTCGTCCGCTCGGTCTTCAGTTACCCGCTCTACGACCAGGACAACATCCGCCTGCGCACGGACGTCGAGGGCGGCGCGCTGATGGACGTCGGTTGTTACAACGTCAGCGGCTCCCGGCTCGTCGGCGGCGAGCCCGAGCACGTGTTCGGCGAGGCCTGGTACGGCCCCTCGGGCACGGACTGGGTCTTCAGCGGCACGCTGCGTTTTCCAGGGAACGTGATCGGCCTCTTCCACTGCGGTACGGCGCTGCCGGAGCAGGACGAGCTCGAGGTGATCGGCAGCGAGGGCTCGCTGTTCCTCGACGATCCGTGGCATTGCGCTTCGCCCCTGCTCGAACTCCGGCGTGCGGACGGGAGCGTCGAGCGGATCGAGATCGCGAAGGAGGACTCCTACCGACTCGAGCTCGAGAACCTGAGCGACGCGATCCGCGGCGAGGGCGAGCTCCTGCTCGGACGCGCGGACGCGGTCGGCCAGGCGCGCACGCTCGAGGCGCTGCACGAGTCCGCGACGAAGGGCGCGCCCGTCAGCCTCTAAGTGGCGAGGCCCGTCGCGGCGATCGCCCGGCGGGCCAACTCTTCGTCGACCTCCCCCGGAAGGCCGCTCACCCCGACGGCGCCGACTCGCGTTGCGCCGTCGAACACTGCGACGCCGCCGAGGAAGAACGTGAAGAACGGATCGAAGCTCGCGCGCTCGACCGGATCGTCCTTCACCTTCTCGGCGAGCTCGCGCGTCGACCGCGCGTCGCTGCGGGCGGCCGTGTAGGCCTTCCGCTGGGCGTTCAAGCGCGTATCCGGCGCCGCGCCGTCCATCGTGGCAGCCGCCACGAGCTCGCCGTGACCGTCGGCGACGAAGACCGACACGGCTCCGGGGGCCTCGGAGACGACGAAGTCGACGATCGCGCGTGCGTGTTCGAGTTTCATACGGTGATTCTGCCCGACTCGTCAGCGGAGCGGATCGTCACTACGATGAGCCGGCGATGAGCGCGCCTGCCGCACCGGCCCCTGCCGGCCGCACGCTCACGATTCGCGGCACGCCCTACCCGGTGCTGCTGCCGAAGCTGAGCGACCCGCGCCTGCACCTCGCGGCGGTGATCACGACGCTGCAGGTGCTCGGCCAGACGGCCTTCCAGTTCCGCGTCTCGATCGCCCAGATCCTGATCTCGCTGCTCACATGCGCCGTCCTCGAGGTTGCGATCACGTTCCGTAAGCAGCACGTCCTGATGTGGCCGGCGAGCGCGATGCTGACCGGTAACGGGGTCGCGTTCATCCTGCGCGTGCCGGGGACGCGCCACGGCGACTGGTGGAGCCTCCGCGGCTGGTGGATCTTCATGGCCACCGCGGCCGTCTCGCTGCTTTCGAAGTACG
>JAYUEQ010000149.1:0-1824 GCA_043739205.1 Thermoleophilia bacterium | reverse complement strand
TATTTCGGTGAAGCAAGGCTTGGCCGGGCTGATCAAGGGGCAGGTGGTCGAACGCGGCGCCGAGGGCTACGACGAGGCGCGGGCTGTGTTCAACGCGATGATCGACAAGCGGCCGGCTGCGGTCGTTTCCTGTGTTGACGAGGAGGACGTCTCCGCCGCGATCCGGTTTGCGACCGAGCACGGCCTGCGAATTGCGGTACGCGGGGGCGGGCACAACGGTGCCGGGCTTGGCGTGGTCGACGACGGGATCGTCATTGACCTCTCGCCGATGAACCGGGTCCGCGTCGACGGGCCGACAGCGCGGGTGCAGGGCGGTGCGAAGTTTGGGGACGTCGACCGTGTCACCCATGAGAGCCGTGTCGCGGTTCCCGCCGGAATCATCTCGACGACCGGCGTTGGTGGGCTGACGCTCGGGGGCGGAATGGGGCATCTCACCCGCGGTTGCGGCCTGACGATCGACAACGTCGTCGCGGCCACGATGGTGCTCGCGGACGGATCGGTCGTGCAGGTCGACGCCAACCATGAGCAGGATCTGTTCTGGGCGATTCGCGGGGGAGGTGGCAACTTTGGCGTCGTGACGGACTTCTCGTTCCAGACGCATCCCGTCAGCAACGTTCAGGCAGGGCCTGTGCTGTACGACCTTGGCGACGCGGCTGAGCTCTTGCGCTGGTACCGGGAGTTCCTGCCCGCCCAGCCGGAAGCATTGACCGGGTTCTTCGCGTTCCTCTCGATCCCGCCGGGGCCGCCGTTTCCAGAGGAGCTCCACTTGCGCCCCGTCTGTGGAGTCGTCTGGTGTTACTCCGGCGAGGACGACTCGCCGGCGCTGCGGGAGGCGCGATCGTTCGGGTCGCCGCTACTCGACGGAATCGCAACCGTGCCGCTTCCCGCGTGGAACTCCGCGTTCGACGGGGTCTACCCTGCCGGTGACCAGTGGTACTGGCGCGGGGAGTTCGTGCGCGAGATCCCCGACGCGGCGATCGATCAACACGTCGCGTTCGGAAACGAGCTGCCGACTTGGAAGTCGACGATGCACCTGTATCCGGTCGATGGTGCGCCGTCGCGTGTCAGTAGCGACGCAACCGCGTGGGCCTACCGGGACGCAGTTTGGGCGCAGGTGATCGTCGGTGTCGATCCTGATCCCGCCAATGCGGAGCTCGTGCGCGACTGGACGATCAGGTACTCCGACGCGTTGAAGCCACATACGCTCGGCACCGGCTACGTCAACTTCCAGATGCAGGAGGAAGGTGATCGGGTGCGCGCGATGTACGGCGGAAACTACGATCGCCTGGCACGAGTGAAGGCGGCTTACGACCCGCAGAACGTGTTCAGCGTCAACCAGAACATCAAGCCGGCGGCCTAGGAATCGTTCCGGCTCTCGAAGTCAAGGACACTCGATGGCCCGCCGTGCGGCGGGCCATCGAGTAACTCAACTTGTGAACACCGAGCGAGAATGCGCTAGGCGCTCTCCAGAGATACTTCGCTGACTGTGCCGTTGCGAGTTACGCGGACGGAGATCCTCGCGCTTCGACGACGCGTCGGCGCGCTCGACGAGCGACTCCCGGTTGGACAAGATTCGCTTCGGCGTGCTGCCTGGGCCGGCCTTCAAGACAGCATGCCCCGCGCCGCGGTTCTGTCCATCCACGCGCGCGTGGAAGGCACGGCACCGCTCGCCTGGGACGATCCCTCTTTCGCACAGGTCTGGGGGCCGCGGTACCAGGTGTACGTCGTCGCCGCCGAGGACCTCGCTGTGTTCACGCTCAGCAGACTCCCCGCCGGCGGCAAGATCCGCGACCGGGCAGAGGATCTCGCTGCTCGCCTGCACGA
>JAYUEQ010000148.1:0-11846 GCA_043739205.1 Thermoleophilia bacterium | reverse complement strand
CTCCTCGACGTCGATCCCGACAGGATCCAGCTTCTGAGCTCCCTCCGCGCCGTATTTCCGTCGACAACGGTGATCGCGATCTCGAAGGATCCGGCGAGGCTCGCCCTTGCCGCCAAGACCGGAGCGATCGTTTTGCCGAGGTCGGCTTCAGCCGCCAAGCTCAACGCGTTGATCGCCCACGTTCTCGCAGCGACGCGCGCGCTCGGCTAGCGGTCGCCGCCGGGCTTCCAGAGCGGCTCGTCGCCGCCGTTAGCGGCGCGCGCGAGGATGAAGAGCAGGTCGCTGAGCCGGTTCAGGTAGACCACCGCCAGCGGGTTCACGGGCCGTTGCTGCGCCGCCTCGAGCACGTCGCGCTCGGCGCGGCGGCACACCGCGCGGGCGATGTGCAAGCGCGCAGCTTGCTCGGAGCCGCCCGGCAGGACAAAGCTCTTCAGCTCGGCCAGTGGGGCGTTCGCCTCGTCGCAGTCGGCCTCGAGCCGGGCGATCGCGGCCTGGTCGATGCGCAGCTTTCCGTCATCGTCCGCAAACGGAACGGAGAGATCGGCGCCGACGTCGAAGAGCTCGTTCTGGATGCGCCTCAGCGGCGCGGACGGCGCCGCGACGATCACCCAGCCGACGACGGAGTTGAGCTCGTCGACTGCGCCGTAGGCGCGGACGAGGGGGTCGAGCTTCGACACGCGCGACATATCGCCAAGCGAGGTCTCCCCCGCGTCGCCGCCGCGTGTGTAGATCTTCGTGAGCCGAACGGGCTCGTCCCTTTCGCGCCTGTTCATCCTGTGAAGCCGACTTCACGGTGCCTGGCACCGAGGATCGAGCGCGCGATCACGAGGCGCTGGATCTCACTCGTGCCCTCGTAGATCTCCGTGATCTTCGCGTCGCGGTAGTAGCGCTCGACGGGAAACTCTTTCGTGTACCCGTAGCCACCCAGCACCTGGATCGCCTCCGCGGTCTGGCGACGGGCCATCTCGGACGCGAAGAGCTTTGCCTTGGCACCCGCTTCCGTGTGCGGCTTCCCTTGATCCTTCAGCCACGCCGCCTTGTGAGTGAGCAGACGGGCCGCGTCGATCTCCATCGACATGTTCGCGAGCTTGTGCTGGATCGCCTGAAAGTCGGAGATCTTGTGCCCAAACGCCTCGCGTTCCTTCGAGTACTGCAGCGCGACGTCGTACGCCGCCTGCGCGATTCCGACCGCCTGGGCGGCGATGCCGATCCGGCCGCCGTCGAGGGTTGCCATCGCGATCCGGAAGCCGTGATCCAGCTCGCCGAGCAACCGATCTGCGTCCACGAACGTATCCATGGCGATGTCGTTCGTGACCGACGAGTTGAGACCGAGCTTTTCCTCGGTGCGCGTGATTGTCACCTGGTCGGTGTCGAGGACGAACGCCGAGATTCCGCGCGCGGTTCGCAGCTCGGTGCCGGTGCGTGCAAAGAGCAGGATCGTGCCACCGAAGGCCGCGTTGGTGATCCACTGCTTCGCGCCACTGATCTTCCAGCCGCCGTCGGCCTCGGTCGCGCTCGTCGTGATCGAGCCGGCGTCCGACCCCGACCCGGGCTCGGTCAGCGCGAAGCAGCCGACGCCCTCACCGCGCGCGAGCGGCGGCACGAAGCGCGTGCGCTGCTCCTCCGAACCGAACTGCAACAGCGGCATCGAGCAAGCAGAGGTGTGCACGGCGACCGTCACGCCGACGCCCGCGTCGGCACGTGACAGCTCTTCGATCACGAGGATGTACGACATGAAGTCGGCGCCAGCACCGCCGTACTCCTCCGGCACACAGACGCCCATCAGCCCCAGTTCGCCTAGCTTGCCGAGCAGCTCATGCGGAAATCCGTGCGCGCGATCCCAGTCCGAGGCGTGCGGCTCGATCTCCGCCGCAGCGAACTCCCGCGCGAGCGCCTGGATCTCGCGCTGCTCCGGCGTCAGCTCGAAGTCCACGGGCGGCAGACTACCCGGATGAGGGTATTGCCGATCCTGCTCGTGGTGCTCGCCCTGACTGCCTGCGGCGCAAAGACGACCGCTTCGGCGCCGGACGTCGTTCGCGCGTGGAGCGCCGCCCTCGACCGCAACGACAACGAACGGGCCGCGAGCCTGTTCGCGGACGGCGCGCAGATCGTCCAGAACGGCGAAGCGACCCTGGCGAGGCATGCCGATGCGGTGCGCTGGAACGCGGCGCTTCCGTGCGGCGGCCGCATTATCCATCTCGAAATTCACGGGAAGAACGAGGTGCTCGCGGTGTTCGAGCTCGAGGAGCGGCCACAGCACCGCTGTGACGGAACCGGCAGTCAGGCTGCCGCGATCTTCCAGGTCGAGCACGGCCGGATCGTGCTCTGGCACCAGACGCCCGTGCCCGCCCGGTATGCGCCGAGCGCACAGGTGATCTAGGCGACAGGCTCGTGACGGTGGTGATCCTGTGCGTCCTCAATGTGCTCGAGGTCGATCTCGGCGTGCCGGACCGTCTTCCAGGAATCCCAGGTGATCTTCAAGATCACCAGCGTGATCCCGAGGCCGATCACCGGGTCGAGGATCGGTGCGCCGAGCCAGGCTGCGATCGCGCTGCCGATCACGGCGAGTGAGACGAACCCGTCGATGCGGGCATGGTTTCCGTCCGCGACGAGCGCAGGACTGCCGAGCCTTCGGCCGCCACGAAGCCGGACACGTGCGGCGATCTCGTTGCCGACGAAACCGACGACGCCTGCCGCGGCGAGGACCGCAAGGTGGTGCAGGTCTTGCGGATGAACAAAGCGCAGAATCGTTTCGACGAGCGCGACCGTCGCCGACACGGCGATCGCAAGCACGACGAACAGGCCGGCTATCTTCTCGCCCCGCGCGCTCCGCAACAAGAAGGCGATTCCGAGCGGCACGGCGGTCAGCGCGTCGCCAAAGTTGTGGATCATGTCGGCGAGCAGCGCCACCGAGCCTGAGATGACGAAGACGAGGAGTTGCACGATCGCTGCGACGCCGAGGACGGCGAGTGCGATCGCCACCGTTTTCACTCCTTCACGCGAACGGAGAATCGAACGGTCGATCAGACCGTGTGAGTGGCCGTGGGCGCCGTCGTCGTGGGCATGGTCGTGCGGGTGATCGTGATCGTGTTCGACTCCCACATCCGCCTGATGCTCGTGGGTGCTCATGCGGTTCGCCGCTCGTGCTCGACGAGGCCCAGCCGGAGGTGCTCGACGTGGAAGACCGCTTGATCGAGCAGGTCGGCAACGTGCGAATCGTGGAGCGCGTAGACGACACGCCGACCGCTCCGCTCACCGACGACGAGCCCGAGGTGGCGAAGCACACGGAGCTGGTGTGACACAGCGGACGCTTCCATCTCCACGGCTTCAGCGAGCTCGTTCACATTGCACGCGCCGTCGCGAAGCCGCGCGAGAATCCGAACGCGGCTCGGTGTCGCCAGCGCTTGCATGGTCTCGGCGACCTGCCGCGCGGTCGCCGAATCGACAACGGACGGTCTCGCGTGTCCCTGGATCCCGTGGCCCATGCCTCCACGATAGCTGAAAGGATGCTCAGACGTTCAGGCGATTCGCGGATCGCCTCAGCAGCAGTCGCAGTTCTTGCCGCGCCAGCTTTCGACGCCCTCGCGCAGCGCGACAGCGCCGATCACAACTGCGGCAACCGGGTCAGCCCACCACCAACCGACAAGCGCGTTGAGTGAGAGTCCGACGAGCAGCGCAATCGACAGGTAGGCGCAGATCTGGTTTTGCTGCGCCTCACTCACCGTGGCCGACGAGTTGAGCTGGTGCCCGACCCGGCGTTTCGCGGCGGCGAGCAACGGCATCGTCGGCGCTGTGAACGCGGCAAGGCCGATCCCGACCCAGCTCGGGGAAGGGTGATGCCCTCCGGCGAGATCCCTGATCGATTCGACGCCGATGTAGCCGGCAAGCACGAAGTAGCTCACCGCGATCAATTGTTGCGCACGGCGTTCTGCCCGCTCAGAGGAGCCGCGGCCGCCGGTGAACAACCAGACGATCACGAACCCGGCAAGCCCTTCGATCAGCGAATCCGCGCCGAACCCGATCAGCGCGACGCTGCCAGCTGCGATGCCAGCGCCGACAGCGATCGCGAACTCGATCAGATGCCAGGCGTTTCCGCCCCAGGCCAGCTGCTTCGCGCGGCGTTCGAGACGTGCCCGTTCATCGGGCGGAAGCGGGCTGATCATCAGCGGCCGCACACCGATCTGAAGCAGCGGCTCAGCCACGAGCCGGCACTCCCGTCCCGACGAGCTCAAGCAACGCTCGCCCTCGCGCGGCAAGGGAGCACAACGCCATCTTGCAACATCCTAACGGGGGTTGATGCGTTTCCGGCCGAGTGGCAGTCAGTCATTCGACGAGTCGTCGAGCTCGTAGGCGAGCTGTTCGACGCGCCGTTGGATGTCATCGCGCAGGCGACGAACATCGGCGATCGGGCGCCCCTTGGGATCGGGCAGGTTCCAGTCGAGGTAGCGCTTCCCTGGGATGTACGGACACGCGTCGCCGCAGCCCATCGTCACGACGACGTCGGCGCGCTCCGCGAGCTCGGTCGTCAGCAACTGCGGCTTCTGCTTCGACAGATCGATACCGAGCTCGTTCATCACCTCGACGACCTCGGGATGCACGTGCTCGCCCGGGGTCGTACCTGCCGACGCTGCCTGGTGACGCCCCGCTGCAGCCCGCTCGAACAGGGCAGCGCTCATCTGCGAGCGGCCCGCGTTGTGCAGACAGACGAAGAGCACGTTCACGTCAGACGCCTGTCTCCGGGACGACAACCCCAACGGGAAGGTGCCGACGAACCGCGTCGGGACCGAACAATCGCCTGCCCGCCCAGAGCGCGACGTAGACAAGGCCAACGAGCACCGGCACCTCGATCAGCGGCCCGACTACACCTGCGAGCGCTTGGCCGGAGGTCGCGCCGAACACGCCGACAGCGACCGCGATCCCAAGTTCGAAGTTGTTGGACGCGGCGGTAAAGGCGAGGGCGGCGGTTCGGGGATACGAGAGGCCGATACGCCAGCCGCCGAGGAACGCAAGGGTGAACATGATCGCGAAGTAGATGAGGAGTGGCACTGCGATCCTGACGACGTTGAGCGGGGCCGCCGTGATCTGCTTCCCCTGGATCGCGAAGAGCAGCACAATCGTAAACAAGAGCCCGTAGAGCGCAAACGGGCCGATCCGCGGCATCAGGGTGTTCTCGTACCAGTCGCGTCCACGCGCGCGCAGGCCAATCCGGCGGGTGATGAATCCCGCGGCGAGCGGGATGCCGAGGAAGATCAAGACGGTGCGGGCGATCTCCCAAATCGACACGTGGAACCCTTGCGTCTCGAGCCCGAGCCAGCCCGGGAGGAGCGTCAGATAGAAGTAACCGAGCAGCGAGTAGGCGACGACCTGGAAGAGCGAGTTCAGCACCACGAGGACGGCCGTCGCCTCGCGGTCTCCGCAGGCCAGGTCGTTCCAGATCACGACCATCGCAATGCAGCGCGCCAACCCGACGATGATCAACCCGGTCCGGTAGGCGGGCTCATGAGGGAGCAGCAGCCACGCGAGGGCAAACATCAATGCCGGGCCGATCACCCAGTTCAGAACGAGCGAGGCCGCGAACAGCCGATGTTCTCCGCGGAGCGCGCCGAGTTCCTCGTAGCGAACGCGGGCGAGCACCGGATACATCATCACGAGCAAGCCGAGCGCGATCGGCAGCGACACCGTCCCGATCTGAAGCGCGCTCAAGTGCCCCTCCAACCCAGGGACGAGTGCGCCAAGACCAAGCCCGACGGCCATAGCGACCCCGATCCAAAGCGGCAAGAGCCGGTCGAGCGTTGAGAGGCGTGCAACCACTGCGCTCTCGTGTTCCACCGCAGCCGTCGTCACGCGAACCCCGAACGGTCAGCCAACCAGGCACGATCGCGTAGTTCATCGTCGCCCATTTACTTGGGCTCGGGCTCGAGCTTGTAGCCGACGCCGAAGCGCGTCTGGATGAACGAATGCGTCGACGAGGCCTTGTCGACCTTCTGACGCAGGCGACGAACGAAGACGTCGACCGTGCGGTCGCGATGGGTCTCGCGCCGGCCCCACACCTTCTGCAGCAGCTCGTCCCGTGTGACGACCCGGCCGCGATCAAGTGCAAGCGTGTAGAGCAGCTTGAACTCGGTCGGGGTCAGTGCCGCGCTCTTCCCATCGACATATGCCTGCACCTCGCGGGGGTCGATGCGTAGCTCCTCGATCTCGATCGGGTCACCGCGCTTCTCCTCCGCCGGGCGAACGCCGCGTCGCGCCGCTGCGCCGACGCGCGCGACCAGCTCGCGCATCGAGAACGGCTTCACGAGGTAGTCGTCTGCGCCGAGGTCGAGTGCATGCACGCGGTCGTGCTCGGTGCCGCGCGCGGAGACGACGACGATCGGCGTGCCGATTCCCTCGGCCCGCGCCGTCTCGATCAGCTTCCAGCCGTCGAGCTCCGGCAGCATCAGGTCGAGCACGCAAACGTCGGGGTTCTCGTAGCGCAGCCGTGTCAGTCCCAGCTCGCCGCGTCCGACCACGATCGGGTCGAAACCGCCCGCGGAAAGGTGGCGGGCCATGCCGTCGGCGATCACGGTGTCGTCCTCGATGATCAGCACCTTGGTCACACCCCTACGATAGAGCCGAAAGGGGGCATGGCCGGGTGTCTGAGTGGTGACCATCTGGTGACGGATTTCTTCGCAGACAAGAGCGGCCCCGGGGCCGACAAACTCGACGACATGCACGTCGAGACCGATCGCGCGTCCGCCGGGAGCTTCGACGAGCTCCGCACCGGTTTTACCGCCGCGGTCTCCCACGAGCTGCGGACGCCGCTGGCGCGGATCCTGGCGCTGCTCGACTCGACCGACCTCCCGGATGCGGACGTTCGCGCGCTGATCGACCAGGCGCGAGCGGAAGTCGAGAATGCCGGCGCTCTGATCGACGAGATCCTGTTCCTCTCCGAGCTCGAGAGCGGCCGCGAAGTCGTCTCGCTCGGCCACACGACGGCGCTGCCGGTGCTCGAAGGCGTGCTCGAGGAGCTCGCGGGAGCCGCAGCGCGTGCGGGCGTCACCCTCGCGGCCGAAGGCGAGGCGGACATCGACGTCCCGCTCCGCCCGAAGATGCTGCGGATGATCGCCCAGAACCTCGCCGAAAACGCAATCCGATATGCAGGTCACGGCGCGGCCTTCACACTGTCGATCGAGCGCGCGGGCGCGTTCGTCGTGCTCACCGCGAGCGACGACGGCGCGGGCGTGCCGGCGGACACACTGCCGCGGCTTTTCGAGCGCTTCTATCGCGCCGACGCGGCGCGCACGTCGCGCGGAACCGGACTCGGCCTCGCGATCGTCAAGCGCGTCGTCGTCGCGGCGGGCGGCGAGGTCGAAGCCGACGGTGGTCGCGGCCGCGGCCTGCAGATCCGCGCGACGTTCCCGGCCTAAACGAGGAGGGCGCCCCAAAAAAGGGGCGCCCTCGCCTGGTCAGAACCGGGAGGCCGGCCTAGGAGTGAACGGTCTTCAGCGTCTTCTCGGAGGCGACGAGGACGGTCTTCGGCAGCGGCGCGAACAGGAGCTTCGCGGTGTACTGCGACTTCTGTCCCTGCGTCAGTGCCCAGAAGATCAGCTTCCGCAACTCCGTGGCATGCGAGCTCTGCTGCGGGACGATCACGTAGGTGTACGTGCTGATCGGATACGCCGTCGACGCGGACGCCGGCGGGTTCACGATGTGCAGCTCGTTGTTCGCGGGTACCTTCGTGAACGCTGCGGCAGCGGCGGTGATGCGGCGAAGGCTCGGATAGAGGAACTTCCCGGCCGCGTTGCGGATCGCCGCGAAGCGGATGTGGTTCTTCAGCGCGTACGCAACATCGACATAGGTGATGCTGCCGTCGGTGCGCGCGACCACACCTGCGACTCCCGAGGATCCCTTGGCACCGATTCCGGCGGGGAACTGCACGGAGGTCGAGTTGCCGACCTTCGACTTCCAGTCCGGCGAGACCGCCGAGAGGAAGTCCGTGAAGTTGTAGGTCGTGCCCGAGCCGTCCGAGCGGTAGACGGGCGTGATCTTCAGGTCAGGAAGCGTCGAGCCGGCGTTGAGCGCCTTGATCGCAGGATCGTTCCAGTTGCCGATCTTGCCGAGGAAGATCGCCGCGAGCACCTTCCCGTTCAGCTTCAGGTGCACCGGGGCGCCCGGGACGTTGTAGGCGATCGAGGTGGCCGAGAGCGCCCACGGGATCTGGACGCAGCCTTTGCAGGCCGCGGCCTGGTCGGGGCTGAGCGGTGCATCCGAGGCACCGAAGTCGACCTGCCGGTTGGTGATCGCCGAGATGCCGGCGCCGGAGCCGACCGCGCTGTACTGCAGCGAGTAGCCGAACGCCGAGCCGACCGCAGGCGTCCAGGTCGAAACGAGTGGCGCGACGAACGAGCTGCCGGCGCCGGTAATGGTTGTGTCCTTGCTGGTTGCAGTCGCCGCAGTGGTGGCGACGAGTGAGGCGGCGAGCACCGCCAATGTGATCGTGAGTCGCTTTGTCATAGCCCCAGCGTCGCGCCGATGAACCGGTGTGTGGGCTGCGATGCTGTGACGACCGGGTGACGGTCCGGTGAACGGCCTCAGCGCGTTGCGCCGAGCTTGCGCCGCGAGCGCTCGAGCAGGAAGCGCGCAGCAAGGCTCGACACGAGCACGAAGGCGATCAGCACGAATGCGAGCGCCCAGGCCTGCTGGTGGAGCGCTTCGTCCGGCGCTTCCGAGTACTGGAAGATTGTGAACGGAATCGAGTTGACGCTGTGCGTCGGATTCCAGTCGACGACCTGCCCAGCGATCACGCACGTGAAGAGCAGCGGCGCCGTCTCACCTGCCGCGCGTGCGACCGCGAGTGTCGTCCCGGTCAGGATCCCGCCGATCGCCGTCGGGAGAACGACTCGCAGCACCGTCTGCCATTTCGAGACGCCGAGCGCGTAGCTCGCCTCGCGCAGCTGGTTCGGCACGAGCGTGAGTACCTCCATCGTCGCCCGGGCGACGAGCGGCAGCATGATGATCGCGAGCGCAAAGCCGCCCGCGAACGCGCTCTGGTGGCGACCCCAGCCGACGACGGGCAGCTTCACCTTGACGCAAAGGGCGAACACGAAGATGCCGATCACAATCGAGGGGAACCCGTTGAGCACGTCGAGCCAGAGTCGAATCTGCTCGCCGATCCGCCGGGGGGCGAACTCACTGACGTAGATCGCTGTGAGGACCCCGAACGGAAGTGCCATCGCAGTTGCGATACCGACGAGGAGCAGGCTGCCGACAAGCGCCGGCGCAACCCCACCGCCGGTCTGACCGAAGAGCGCAGGCCCCTTCGTGAAGAAACCCCAGTTCAGAGCGTGGACACCACGCGAGAAGACCGACCAGACGAGCACCCCGAGCGCCAGAATCGCGATCGCCGCCGCGACAACTGCTGCCAGCTCCGCAAGGCGATTCACAAGGAGCCGGCGCTTGCTGCGTCCCGTCGCCTTCAGCGACATCGGCTCCATCAGTCGCCCTTCCGCTGGAACTCGAACCGCTTGACGACGCGCTGCGCGGCGAAGTTGGACAGAAACGTGATCACGAGCAGAATCAGGGCGAGGTAGATCAGCGAGGCGACCGCGAGGTTCGAGGGCGCTCCCTGATACTGGTTCGCGACGCGGCTTGCGAGCGTGTCGCCCGGCTGGAAGAGCGACAGCTTGAGCGGGATGAAGTTGCCGATCACCTGCGTAACCGCGATCGCCTCGCCGAGCGCACGGCCGAGACCGAGGATCACGGCGGCGACGATTCCGCCGCGCACCGCCGGGACGACAACCGTCTTTACCATCTCCCACCTCGTCGCCCCGAGGCCGATCGCGCCCTCCTCGAGCTCGGTCGGCACGCCGAGGAAGAGCTCGCGGCAGATCGACGACGTGATCGGGATGGTCATGATCGTCAACACGATGATGGCCGTGAAGACGGTCGATTCGACCTTGTCTTGGCCATGGGCGAAGATCGGGATCCAGCCGAGGAACGAGCTCAGAAACGGCTGCACGTGCTGCGCGTCGAACGGTGCGAGCACGTAGATCCCCCAGAGGCCGACGACGACGCTCGGAACGGCTGCGAGCATCTCGATCAACGTGCCGACCGGGCCCCGGACCGACGGGGGCGCGAGCTCGCTGAGGAACAGCCCGATCGCAATCGACAGCGGTGCGGCAAGCACCATCGCACCGAACGACGTGACCACGGTGCCGATGATGAGGTCGCGCGCGCCGAACTTGTTCGTGACGGGGTTCCACTCGTTGTGCCAGAGGAAACCGAGGTGGAAGACCTTGATCGCGGGCCAGGCACCATCCGCGACCCGCCAGACGATCGCGCCGACGATCAGCACGCCGACGATCGACGCGGCCGCCGTCAGTCCGTGGAGAACGCCGTCGCCGAGACGGTCGCCGCGTTTGCGGGTCCGTGCGAGGGTGGCCGACGTCGTGGTCACGGAGTCAGCATGCCGGGCCGATCGCGCTCCGGACAGGTGTTCACCGGACCGTCACACGATTGTCACGCGTTCGCATCCCAAGCGTCACAGCGTCACGGCGACACTCGTCTGATGGGTGCGACGCAGATCCAGGTGCGGTCCGGCGCAGAGCCGGTCGAGACGGGCGATCCCGTGTTCGAGATCGACGGTCTGACCGTCGCCTACGGAAAGTCGGTCGCAATCCGCGACGTCGGGATCGACATCTACCGCAACGCGATCACGGCGATCATTGGCCCCTCGGGCTGCGGCAAGTCGACCTTCCTGCGGTGCCTCAACCGGATGAACGATCTCGTGCCGAGCGTCCGTGTCGATGGCCGCGTGCGCTTTCACGGCATCGATCTCTACGGGCCGGACGTCGACCCGATCGAGGTGCGCCGGCGCATCGGGATGGTCTTCCAGCGCCCCAATCCCTTCCCCAAGTCGATCTACGACAACGTCGCCTACGGCCTGCGCATTCTCGGCAAGAAGGACAGCCTCAACGACCGTGTCGAGCAGGCGCTGAGGCGCGCAGCGTTGTGGGACGAGGTGAAGGACCGCCTCAAGCGCTCGGCGCTCAGCCTCTCCGGCGGCCAGCAGCAGCGTCTGTGTATCGCTCGCGCGATTGCTGTCGAGCCCGAAGTGATCCTGCTCGACGAACCGGCCTCTGCGCTCGACCCGATTGCGACGTCCGCGATCGAGGACCTGATGCACGAGCTCAAAGAGGACTACACGCTCGTGATCGTCACACACAACATGCAGCAGGCCGCGCGCGTCGCGGGGATGACGGCGTTCTTCTCGCTCGAGGAGGGCTCTGGCACACTCGTCGAGTACGACGTGACGGAGAAGATCTTCACCCATCCATCCGACGAACGCACCGAGGGCTACGTGACGGGGCGCTTCGGCTGATGCGGCTCTCGTTCACCGAGGAGCTCGCGCAGCTCGAGGCGTCATTGCAGGAAGAGGGAGAGCTCGTTCTACGCGCGCTCCGGTCGTCGTTGAACGCACTGGCCCGCGGCGACGAGGAGCTCGCCGACGAGGTGATCAGCTTCGACGACCAGGTCGATGCGCGCTACATGCAGATCGAGGAGGGCGTTCAGTCGCTGCTCGCGCGGCAGACGCCCGTCGCCGCCGACCTGCGGCTCGTCCTCGCGGTGCTGCGGGTCAACTTGCACCTCGAGCGCATGGCCGACTACTGCGTGACGGTCGCAAAGCTCACCAAGCTGATGGGCAACCTCAACGTCACCGACGATGCGATCAGCCGCTCGATCGAGGACATGGGACAGCGCGCCGAGCAGATGATCCGCGTCGCGCTGGACGCATTCGCCACCCGCGACGCGAAGAAAGCCGAGACGCTCGTCGATCTCGACGAGCTCATCGACCGCGCGAACCGGAA
>JAYUEQ010000147.1:0-1993 GCA_043739205.1 Thermoleophilia bacterium | reverse complement strand
TTCGGATGTATACGACGACCTGGTGTGGCTACTGCGTGCGTGCGAAGGCATTGCTCGATTCCCGCGGCCTTGAGTACGAGGAGATCCACCTCGAAGACGACGAGGGGTTCCGCGGCCGCCTGCACGAGCTGACCGGCGGCTGGACCGTCCCGCAGATCCTGATCGACGACCGCCCGATCGGCGGCTATACCGAGCTCTGGCGTCTCGACCGCGAAGGCCGGCTCGACGAACTGCTCGCCGCGCCCCCCGCGTCGCGATAACGCTGGCAGCTCGGGCAGTACCACGTGCCCCGTCCTGCGACACGGATCTTGTCGATCGGCGTACCGCACCGCTCACACGGCAGACCCTCGCGCCCGTAGGCCTTAAAGCGATCTTGTGCCGTCCCGCTCGATCCGTCGGGAAGCTGGTAGTCGCGCAGCGTCGAGCCTTGCCGGCGCACGCCCGCCTGCAGCGACGCGCGGATGCCCTTGTGCACCGCCTTCACCTCGTCGGGTAAGAGCTCGTTCGCCGGCGTCAGCGGGTGCACCTGGGCGCGCCAGAGTGCTTCGTCCGCATAGATGTTCCCGACGCCGGCGACCGTTCGCTGGTCGAGGATCGCCGCCTTGATCGGCGCGCGCCTGTTGTCGAGCTTCTCGGCCAGGTGCTTTGCCTTGTACGCATCCTCGAGCGGCTCTCTTCCCACTCTTTTGTCGATGTAGGTGTCCACGTCGGACGGTTCGAGCAGCAGCCACGTGCCGAATCGGCGCACATCGCGGTAGGCGACGTCCGAGCCGTCGTCTAGGTTGACAACAGCCCGCCGGTGCGAATCTTCCTGGAGTTCGCCAGCCTCGGCGTGTCTCAGCGACCCCGTCATCCGGAGGTGGATCAGGAGCGCACGTCCCGACTCGAACCGAACAATCAAATACTTGCCGCGGCGATCGACCTTCGTCACGCGCTCGCCCTCGAGCTCGCGTGCGACCGCGAACGGGTCGTCGGGACGCGTCAGGCGCGGGTCGGTGATCTCGACGTGCTCGAACCGGCGGCCTTCCAGCACAGGCGCAAGCCGGCGGCGAACGGTCTCGACCTCGGGCAGCTCGGGCATCGTTTCACCGTACCGAGCGGACGTGTCCTGCCGAATCCGTTAGCCGACGACTGGTGTCTGACACCCGATCGAGGGGCGGTCTAGGCGCTCGCTTGGAACAGGTGTCTGACACCTTTTCGAGTCGAGGTGCAACCGGTGTCTACAGCCCGGTGTCAGACACCGCTAGCCGACCACCTCGAGCAAGACCGGCCTCGCTTCGGGTGCGACGTCCGAGAGCTCGTAGGCAGCGAGCACTTCGCCGGCGCCGAAGCGTGCCTCGTCCTCGGTGCGTGCGTGGATCTCGGCGAGCGTCTGCCCGGCCTCGACGCGGTCACCACGCTTCGCATGAAGAACGATCCCGACGGAGTGGTCGATCTGGTCGTCCTTGGTGCGGCGCCCGGCGCCGAGGTGGACGGCGGCGTTGCCAACGCCGATCGCGCTCAGCTTCGACACGTAGCCGGCGACCGGAGCAGTGAGCTCGTGGACAACGGGGGCGGTCGGAAGCGCCGACTCGTCCGCCGTTCCCCCCTGCGCTTCGATCCAACGGCGCCACGTGGCCTCGGCGCTTCCGTCGGCGACGGCGGTCTCCGCGCGCCGTCGGCCCTCCGCCTCATCGATCCCCAGGTCGGAAAGCGCGAGGAGCTTCGCGCAGGCATCGAGCACGAGCTCGGTGAAGTCGGCGGGGCCGTTGCCGCGAACGGTGTCGAGCGCCTCGCGCACCTCGAGCGCGTTGCCGACGGCGGCCCCGAGCGGCTGATCCATGTCGGTGAGGAGGCAGACGACCTCGCGGCCGGCGTTCTCACCGAGGGCGATCATCGTCTCGGCGAGCTCGCGGGCGTCCTCGATCGTGTGCATGAACGCGCCGTTCCCGACCTTCACGTCGAGCACCATCGCCTGCGCACCGGCGGCGAGCTTCTTCGACATGATCGACGC
>JAYUEQ010000146.1:0-2529 GCA_043739205.1 Thermoleophilia bacterium | reverse complement strand
GCCGCCCGCGTGATCGAACTCGACCTTCACCGGGCCGACTCCATACACCCACCAGATGGTCCGCGTGCCGCTGCCGTACGGATCGCCGAGGGCGCCGGCCTGCGTGAGCCGCGTGCGGACAACCGCTGCGACAACCGGCTGCGGGAAGGCCGGGACCGTGATCTCCTGCTGCCCGATATACGTCGACGTCGAAGAGACGTCGTTTTGCGAGCCGCCGACGCCGGTCCACGTCCGCCCCTTCACGAGCGGCTCGGCGACGACCGGGGCGCGGCTCCCCCAGATGATGTCGTAGTACGTGCTCGCGAGGCTGTTGCCGCATCCGCTCGCCTGAGCGCACAGAATCGGAAAGTTGGTCGGTGGCGGTGTGCTCGACCAGTCGGTGTTGTTCAGACCGGAGTCGGAATCCTGGAATGACACCGTTCCCTGCGCACTCGGCTTTGCAGTGTCTCCCTGCGTCCAGGCAAGCACGAACGCCGATCCGGTCTGGCTCTTGACAGTGACATTCTCCGTCGTCGCTGTCGGGCTGTAAACCGTGTCGCTCCAGCTGTACGTCCACGTCGCGCCGTCCGGATGCGGAAGCCAGTTGTCCGCGGCGGCAGGCGAAGCCGCCCACAAGGCAACAGAGAGCACAGCAAAGACGAGCACCGGGCGGGACACGCGCCCAGGGTAGTGGCAGGTTCGCGTTCCTGCATGGGACGCGCGGCCCAGTGTCCTCGGCGCAAGGTCCTAGAGACGGGAGGCCGCGGCCCGTGCGATGCGCTGTTCGGTGGCCGGCGGAACGGGCTCAGAGAAGGACGCAAAGCTGAGCTCCACGATCGCACTCGCATGCTGCAAGAGAATCACGTCGGCGTACACTGTCACCTTCTGCGCCGCGACGCTCGCGTGCCCGACGACGCGGTACGCGGCAGCGGTGACGCCGAGCCGGGGCGTAGCAAGCGTCTGGCGCCGCGTGACCGTAAACGTGACACCTGCCGCCGACTTTCCGGTGGCGAGGCTCTGGCTGAGACAGGGCAGCGCATTCGGCTTTGCGATCTGCGCGAAGAACCGCGCTGCGCCGGCCGGCGTGTCGTAGACGAAAGCGGAGGCCGAGACGAAAGGTCCCGATCCGCTCGCGCTATAGAGCGGAGAGACGGCGGCGCCTGTCTCGAGCACGCCCTTGAGCGTTGACGGCGCGCGGCAGGCGAGCGTCCCCGGCTTCTTCGGTCTGACACCTGCTTTCCACCCGGGCCCGACGTCGGCACGCGTCACGAGCGCTCGGCCGGCCGCCGTCATCCCGGCGGCTGTGTGGTGAACGCCCGGCACGGTCGCAACAACGGCGAGAGCGACGAGAAGCGCACGCATGCGGCCATGGTTGCACGCCGCTACCCTGTTCGCTGGTGGCGCGCCCGGTCGCAATCCTCTCGACCGTCGCGGCGGTCATCGCAGGCGCATTCGCCCAGGGCGCGCACGCGGACGACCAGTGGCTCCCGCATCCGGCCGGCGCTTCGTGGACGTACAGCTGGGACGACTCGGCCTACAGCAAGACGTCGACGAAGGAAAAGGTGACCGTCAAGTTGCGAAGCGGCCGGACGTTCAGGCTCGCCTGGACGACGGACGGAATGAAGAACCCACCCGAAGCCGTGTCGTCAACCGGTCAGGTCGACTTCCAGGAGACCGACCAGGGCATCGTCAATACGAACTGGACGAGCAATCCACCGCCACCGACCTTTCCGATCCTCTGCGCGTCAGCAGCGTCATGCGGCAACAGCCTCGCGAGCACCTATTACAACGTCATCTGGGGCGCACGAACCCCTGTCCTCGCGGAGCCGCTGCTCAAGGGCGTCGCGTGGGCCGGCACAGGTGGCTCGAAAAACGACGTCACGAGCACGTCGGTGTACCTCGGGAACGAGAGGGTGAGCGTGCCGGCGTTCTCGACACCGGTCGTCGCCGCCAAGGTGCGCTCGCAGATCACGCAGGCAGGCGCGATCGGCGATCCCTACGGCAGCGGAACGCGTACGACGTGGTGGGTCTACGGCGTCGGGCCCGTCAAGGTCGAGTTCGATCACACGGGCGGAGGAGGCGCGCCGGTGACGACGTCGGTGCTCGAGTCGACGACGCTGACACCACTGCCGACGCCGTCGAACATCGACTACTTCCCGCTTGGCAAGGGTCGGACGATGACGTATCGCTGGACGAACCAGCACCTGAAGACGCCGGAGGTCGAGAAGTTGAAGATCGACGCGGTCGTGAACAACACCGCGCGCTTCACGATTGTCGCTGCATCGGGACCGATCAAGGCGAAGGGAAGCTACGGGTTCACCAAGCGCATCAGCGGCGTCGCGAACCTGTGGGGCAGTACCGCCTCGGCGGCGCTGCATCCGCTGCCGCCGCTCGGCCCGAGCAACGTGCGTCCGGCCTCTCGCAATCATTTCGCATCGCCGTTCGACCTCATGAACTTCGGACTCAACCCGATCCTGCCGGCGTATCCGACCGCCGGCCAGCAGTGGTCGACGTCGACGCGC
The DNA here is from genome assembly GCA_043739205.1 of Thermoleophilia bacterium. Lineage (GTDB taxonomy): Bacteria > Actinomycetota > Thermoleophilia > Gaiellales > Gaiellaceae > PALSA-600. Next base: position 28 of record JAYUEQ010000146.1, on the reverse strand, counting down.
ACCAGCGAGTTCAAGACCTACGCCGTCA
>JAYUEQ010000145.1:0-2833 GCA_043739205.1 Thermoleophilia bacterium | reverse complement strand
TTCATTTCCGAGCCGATTCTCGTGGGCTTGCTCCCGGGCGCGGCGATCGTGATCGCCGCCTCCCAGATCCCGTCACTTCTCGGCGTGCGGAGCGACGCTGGTCAGCAGATCTTCGCGGGCGCCGCAGAGGCCTTACGGCATCCGGGCTCGTGGAACGGATTCTCCTTGGCGGTGGGCGCAGTCTCGCTGTGTGCGTTTCTCGGATCTCGAGCCGTCTCACCGCTCATCCCCGTCGTCGCTCTCACGGTAGCGGGCACGATCGTGGCCAGCCACGCTTTCGCGTTCTCGGGGCCGACCGTCGGCGCGATCCACGTGCACCCGATCCCCGCGCTCGGCGCGGTGCCGTGGGGTGCCACGGCGTCGCTGCTTCTTCCGGCACTGATCATCGCCGTCGTCGGATTTGTCGAGCCCACGATGATCGCCCGGTCGATGTCGGCGGAAGGTGACGCGCGCTGGAACCCGGACCGAGAGCTGCTCGCGCAGGGAATGACGAATGTCGCCTCTGGCCTCGGCGGTGGGTTCCCGGTCGGCGCTTCCCTTTCGCGCAGCGCCCTCAACCGCGCAGTCGGAGCGCGGTCCCGGATGAGCGGCCTTGTGACCGGCCTGGCGTTGCTGGCGTTCCTGCCGGTCGCGGGCCTCCTTTCGCCGTTGCCCGAGTCAGTGCCCGCTGCGCTCGTGATCGTCGCAGTGCTGCGACTCGCAAACCCGCGACCTCTCATCACTCTCGCCCGCTCGTCACGCATCCAGCTGGGGGTCGCGCTGACAGCTCTCGTTCTGACGATCGCGTTGACGCCACGTCTCGACTATGCGATCGGGATCACCATCGTGCTCGCGATCGTGATTCATCTCTGGCTCGAGACGCGCGTCCCGCTCCAGATCGAGCAGGACGGTGAGCGACTCGTGCTTCGCCCCGCTGGTGTTCTCTGGTTCGCCTCCGCATTTAGGTTCGAGGAAGCGGTGGACGCCGCTATCGAGGCTCATCAGGGCACTGAGCTCGTCATCCGCCTCGATGGACTGGGACGGATCGACGTCACCGGCGCAAGGGCGCTCGTCCGTTGCATCGAGAAGGCCGAGCGAAAAGGGATGACTGCAAAACTCGACAACGTTCCGGTCCCGGCTGCGCTCTTGATGGGCCGCCTCCTCGCTCAGGGGAACGCGGTCGGCAAGCGCGTTTAACGATCAGGCAGTGTCGTCAGCGGCGAGGGCGCCATAAGCCGGTCGCAGAGTGTCCCTGAGATCCTCGTTCCCACCGACGCTGCTCGCAACCTTCCGGCCCCAGTACTGCTCCCCGCGATGCGCGCTCAACGACACCTGCAACCGACGAGCGCCCGGCTAATGGCCGCGACGCTACTTGATCAGTTCGACCGTCGAGACGCTGCCGTCGCCATGCTGGAAGACGAGCTTCACGAGCCCTTTGGCGGGTGCAAACCAGCTCGTGCGGGTGCCACTGCCGAACGGGAAGCCCGGCTGCTTCAGTGTCGTGCGGACGACGAGCGCCTGGAACGTGCCCGCAGCCACCTTCACCGTCTCGACCCGCACGACTGTCGCCTTGCCGGTGACGCCGTAGATCCCGTAGTCGCGGCCGCTCGCCACTCCCGACCATGTGCCTCCCGTCGCCGGATAGGCCGGTATGACCGGGTTGAAGCCGAACGTGATCAGATCGAACGGCGTGAAGAAGTGACGGCGCTTGTCGACCGGTGCACTCGTCGGGCCGAGCGGCGGTAGTTTCGCGCGCGAGACGGCCTTCGTGAGACCCCAGATGTTCGTCACACCGTCGAGCCGCGTCGTGAAACCGTACGCGCCGGCAACCTTGATCGGGCCCGAGATGCTGTGCACCGAGATCCGCGCCGAGCCGTTCACCACCTGGTCGATCACATACGACTCGATCTCCGGCGCGGCAAAGTGCTTCGTGTTCGTCCAGCGGTAGGTGCCCTGCAGGCCCTTCTTCAACGGGAAGTAGTTGACGTCGCCGGGTAGCGCAGCCGGCGTCTGGTTCGTCGACTGCAGGAGCGCGATGGTGACCGGTGCTCCCGGGCCGCCGCCGTGGTCGAACTCCACCTTCACCGGGCCGACGCCGCGCACCCACCAGACCGTGCGCAGCCCGCTGCCGTAGGGGTCGCCGAGCGCGCCCGCCTGCGTCAGTTCGCATCGCACCCTCGCAGCGGCGACCGGCGCCGGGAACGCCGGCACGGTGATCGACTCCGACCCCGCGTAGTCGCACGCGCTCGTGACGTCACCGCGCGCACCACCCGTGCTTGTCCACGACGTTCCCTGCAGGAGCGGCTCCGCCAGCATCGGGACGCGCGTGCCCCAGATCAGGTTGTAGTACGTGCTCGCGAGGCTGTTGCCGCAACCGGAGATCGTCCCGCAGAGAATCGGGAAGCCGGCGGGCGGCGGGTTGCTCGACCAGTCCGTGTTCAGGATCCCCGCCGGACTGTCCTGGAACGAGACGGTGCCGACGCTGACCGGCGCATCAGCTGCGTTTCCCTGGCCCTCCGTCGTCCACGCGAGCGTGAACGCCGCGCCCTGCGTGTCCTTGACGGTGACCTTCTCGACCGTCGTCACCTTGTTGTAGACGCTGTCCGTCCACGCATACGACCACGTCGCGTCCGGGCCGTGCGGCAACCAGTCGCTGGCCGCTGCAGGCGCGACGTGGACGAGCGCCGCGGCGAGCAGCACGATCGAAGCAAAACCCCTGACCATCCCGGACGCACCCTAACGTGCTTCCGCGAAACCGCCAGAGGCGGCGCGGCCCACTCGCTGGGCACCCGAGGGCTACCGAACATACGCTTGCTGTCTGCCGACGTCAGCCTCGATCCGGTGGTTCCCCCGG
>JAYUEQ010000144.1:0-1695 GCA_043739205.1 Thermoleophilia bacterium | reverse complement strand
TGAGCTCCGTGTCGACGAAATGCACGCCCACTCCGTCGTCTGCCGCAACCCCTGCTGGAAAGCCGCCGTCGATCAGCGCGTGGTAGCGCGGGCGCCGCTGCTCCTCACCGTCGTAGTGGGGACAGGCGCTGCCGGGTAGGAAGCCGAGGCACTCCATCCCGGCGAGCTGCGGCCCGAACGAGTCGGTTACGCCCGCTTCGAACCAGCAGATCATCCCGGCGCTCGCGCCGCAGAGGACGACACCGCTCTCCCAGGCCTCGCGGAGGGCCGTATCGATGCCGTGCACTTTCCAGATCGCGAGCATGTTGGCCGTGTTGCCGCCACCAACGTTGATCACGTCCTGGGCGAGGATCAGCTCACGGAGCTTCTCCGGCGGCCACGGAAACGTGTTGAGGTGCGACGCCTCGCCACGGCGCGCGAAGCGCTCGTAGAACGAGACGATGTATTCGGTGTCCTCCGCGGAGGCCGTCGGGATAAACAGCACACGCGGCCGTTCTTTCCCGGTCAGCCCGAGGACATAGGCGTACAGCCGGTCGGTCTGCTCTTGCGTCTCTCCGCCGCCGCCGAGGCCCACGATGTGCCGGTCCGCCATCGGGCGCGAGTGTACGAGGCGCGGGCCTCGGACGCACCTCTTCTGGTTGAATCGAGGTGATGGCAGCCCCCGCCCAGCTCAAAGTCGGAGATCGCTCCTATGGGATTTACCGCCTCGATGAGCTGCAGGCCTCGTACGACATCGCGCGGCTCCCGTACACGCTTCGCGTGCTGCTCGAGAACGTTATGCGCACCGGCGACGAGGCCGACGTGGAGGCTGTAGCGCGCTGGGACGCCAAAGCGGAGCCCTCGAACGAGATCTCGTTTTCGCCGTCGCGTGTCCTCCTCCAGGACCTGACCGGAGTGCCCGCGGTCGTCGACCTCGCCGCGATGCGGAACGCGATGGCAGACCTCGGCGGCGACCCGTCGAAGATCAACCCGCTGATCCCGGCCGAGCTCGTGATCGACCACTCCGTGCAGGTCGACGCGTTCGCGTCGCGCACCGCGTTCGGGCGAAACGTCGAGCTGGAGTTCGAGCGCAACCACGAGCGCTACCTCTTCCTGCGTTGGGGGCAGGAGGCGCTGAGCGGTTTCAAGGTCGTTCCGCCCGGCACCGGCATCTGTCATCAGGTGAATCTCGAATACCTCGCGCGCGTTGTCGACGACCGCGACGGCGTTGCGTTTCCTGACACGCTCGTCGGCACCGACTCGCACACGACGATGATCAACGGCCTCGGCGTGCTCGGCTGGGGCGCCGGCGGGATCGAGGCCGAGGCCGCGATGCTCGGCCAGCCGCTGTCGATGCTCGTGCCGCAGGTCGTCGGCTTCAAGTTGAGCGGGGTGTTGCCCGAGGGCGCGACCGCCACCGACCTCGTGCTGACCGTGACCGAGATCCTGCGGAAGGCCGGCGTCGTCGGGAAGTTCGTCGAGTACTTCGGCGACGGCGTGACGGCGCTGCCGCTCGCCGACCGCGCGACGCTCGGGAACATGTCGCCCGAGTACGGCGCGACCTGTGGATTTTTCCCCGTCGACGAGGTCACGCTCGACTACCTGCGCCTGACGGGCCGCAGCGCCGAGCGGATCGCGCTCGTCGAGGCGTACTGCAAGGAGAACATGCTCTGGCACGACCCGTCGGACCACGCAACGTACTCACAGGTCGTCGAG
>JAYUEQ010000143.1:0-3122 GCA_043739205.1 Thermoleophilia bacterium | reverse complement strand
ATTCTTGTCCGTCACGGTGACGAGGAACGTGACGTTATCGCCCACGAGCGGAGAGGCGTTGCTCGTGAAACCGGTGACGGCCAGGTCGGGCGAACCGGGTCCGCCGCCACCGCTACCGCCGCCGCTCCCACCGCCGCCACCGGCGGATGCCGCAGCGACCACGTTGGTCGCTGACGTGGTGAAGACGGTGCCGCCACCGCTGTTCGTCGCGGTCACCGACGCGCGGAGCGTCTTGCCGACATCACCGCTGTTCACGACGTAGGTGGTGCCCGTCTGCCCGCTGACCGGACCGCAACTCGCGCCGGTGGAACTGCACGACACCCACTGGTAGCTGTAGGCAATCGGCTGGGCTCCAGTCCATGTGCCCTGCGAAATGGAGAGTGTCTGGCCGGACTGCGCAGTCCCGCTGATCGCCGGCGCCACCGTGTTCGCCGGCGCGGGCGGGAGCGTTACGACTCCGGTCTGCACCGAGTACGCGAGCGTCGTGCCGCCAATCGAATGAGCCGTGACACCGGCGCGAACCGTCGCGCCCGCATCGGCGGCGGCGAGGGCATAGGTCGAACCGGTTGCGCTCGGGATCGAAGCGCACGAGACGAAGCAGCGCTCCCACTGATAGGTGAAGGTCGTGGAAGTAGATGGATAGCTCGACCAGGTCCCAGCCGTAGTCGAAAGAGTCTGGGCAACGCGCGCCGTGCCGGTGACCACCGGAACGGCACTGTTCGACGGCGCGAGCGGGAGAATCGTCCCGGTTGCTGCCGACACGGCAGTCGAAGTCAGACCACCGACGTTCGCGGTCGCCGTGACTTTGACGCGCACGTGCAGACCTGCGTCCGCTGCGCGAAGGACATAGGTGGTGGCAGTCTGGCCGGCGATGTCGGCGCAGGAAACCGCGTTGACGTCGCAGCGACGCCACTGGTAGGTGAATGTCGACGCGGGCGCCCACGTTCCGGATGTCGCCGTCAGCGTTTGTCCCTCGCGCAGCGTCCCGGCCACTGTCGGCGAAACGGAGTAGGTCGGGCCGCTCGAGGTGACGCAACTCGGGAAGCGGAACGAGCTGATCCGCGTCTCCCACGTATTCGTGCTGGACACCGGATAGAACTCGCCCGTGTACCAAAACGTGCAGTCGTCCGAAGGGTCGACTGTCATCTGGCTGTAGTCGCCCCAGCGCGTGGTCCCGGTCTGCGACCCGCCGCCGCCTGCGAACGTCGCCTCGCCCTGCATCTGTGAAAGCGAGTCGCTGACGAGCCGGCCTGTGTAACGGATCGACGGAGCGGAACCGGCGTCGCCGGCCGAGTAGCCGAGTGCCATGTCTCCGGCGCCGTCCATCGCGACGCTGCCCACCCAACGGTTCAGCGCGTCCGGCGCGAACGTCGAGTCCTGGTTCACGCTCCATGATCCTGCGACCTTGCGGAGCTCCCACCAGTGCGGCGCGAGACCACCGCTGCCGTTGTTCACCGAGAGGTTGGTGACGAGCGTCTCGAAGCCTCCGAAGTTGCGGTACTGAAGCCGGTTCATCAGCCGGTTGTCGGCGAGGCCGTCGAGTTGCGGCGACGGGACCCCGAGGACTGCCGGCTGCGGGACCGACAACTGGGAGTTGCCGTCGTAGGCAGCGACGTGCAGCGCCTGCGGGTTTGTGAAGGTCGAGTTCGCGGGAACCGCCCAGTCGGTATGGAACGCCCAGATCCCGACCTGGTCGTTCACGTCCGTCGGGTCGTCGACCGCGGAGGCGTAGTAATCCGGTGCGCCGACCGGCGGCACTGTCGCACCGTCTGCGTCCGACGGAAGAATCCCCCCGGAGAGCAGACCGGCCGAGCCACGCAGGTCGACGAACACCGACTGCGCGCTCGCGCCGCTCAGCATCTGACTTCGTTCGACGACCATGGCGCCGGCGCCGACAAAGTTGTGCGGGGATGCATTGTCGAAATCGTTGAACGACAGGTAGTACCCGTCAGGCCACACGCCAAGCTTCGGATAGTCCGTCAAGACGCCGTTCCCGACGGGGAAGACGTAGCGGTACCAGCTGTCCGTGGCGTCGCCGGTCGATGACACGGCAATGCACATGTACGACGGCGCCCACGGCGTCGTCGAGGTGTCGTAGGACAGTTCCGAGTAGACCCAGCGATCACCGAACTGGTCGTAGTTGACCGTCGGATCGGTCAGACCGCGCGTGACCGTGGGCTGGCAACCCGAGAGCCCGTTCCAAAACGAGCTGTCGTTGATCGGGCCGGTCAGGTTCTGGCCGTCCTTGCTGAAGACGGCAAGGCCGCCGTTGACCGCCTGCATGTACTGCGTCGGGCCAACGTCGCCGACCGTGTCGGGCGGGACGTAGCCGGTGCTGAGGTCGGTCCGCTTCAACCCGTTGAACGTTCCGAGCTGCGCCGGGACCGCAACGCTCGGGGCGGCGATCTGACGAACCGGGTCGTGCGTCTGCGAATTGACCGTCGCGGGGAGCAGCCGCTCGAGCTCAGGGAGCACGCGATTCGGGTCGTTTGCGATCACCGGCGTGTTCGTGAGCGGGACGGACGTGTCGTGCGCGACGTTGACAGACGCCGAGATCAGGGGTGCCGAGGCGACCTGCGAGCCGTTCTTCGAGGTGCCGAGGGCGCCGGTCGCGAGGAGCCCGAGGGCAAGCGCTTGAAGCGCGAGCACGACGAGAACACGCGGTCTGCGGAGGAACCTCACATAGAAGCTTGTCGGCAGCCCCTCGCGAGAACTTTAGTTTCGAATCAGAAGAAGAACTGGCGCCAGGCGGTCCACCAGTCGGCACCTTGCGACGAGATCTGCCGTGAACCGGTGATCTCGACGCCCGCGCGATAGCGGTACTTCTCGACGTGATCCGAGGTGTTGAAGTCGACGAGGATCTCGCAGGGCGAGCCCGGGTCATAGGCACGGACGGCCGCGCGGTTCTCGACGGCGCGCCGCGCCGCGTCCTCGATCAACTCGCGGGCGCGGGCTGCCGGGAACTGGCGCGCGCTGAAGCGGCCGAGCCCCTTCTTGACTGCGGCAGTCGTGACGCCGCCACCGAGCAGCTTCCGGCCCTCACGGCACGCGGCCTCGTCGCCCGTGACGAGAACGACCGGGCAGTTCCAGGTGCCGCAGAGCGCAGCGTTGATCCCGGTCTC
>JAYUEQ010000142.1:0-6231 GCA_043739205.1 Thermoleophilia bacterium | reverse complement strand
GCGAACGGCGAGCGCTTCGACGCGGCTCAGCTTCCCGTCCCGGTTGTGGACACCTACGGCGCCGGTGACTCGTTCAGCGCGGCGCTCGCCTTTGCCCTCGCCCGCGGCGACGCGTTGCCGGACGCGCTCCGGCTCGCAACTCGCGCGGGCGCAGCGGTGATCACTGGACGAGGGCCGTACAGCTCGCAGCTGACGTTGGACAGATGACACCTCGCATCGCCTGGATCTCCCGCACACCTGTCAAGGGGCTGGCCCTTCAGCACCTGGAGGAAGCCGAGCTCGGCGAAGGCGGCGTCGAGGGCGACCGCCGCTTCTACCTTGTCAGCGAAACGGGCCGGCTGATCAACAACAAGGACGTTCCGGCATTCCAGCTGATCCATGCGTCGTACGACGACGAACGAAAGGTGCTGGCCTTCACGCTGGACGACGGTCGCAAGGTGACGGGCACGGTCGAGCGCGGGGCGGAGGTCGAGACGATCTTCCACAAGCAAGCGCGGTCGGCGTGGCTCGTTCGCGGGCCATGGAGCGCGGCGCTTTCGGAGATAGCAGGCGAACCGTTGCGATTGGTCGAACCGAGCACGCCCGCGACCGATCGCGGGCGCAGCGGCGCTGCGACGCTGCTCGCGACCGCATCGCTCGGCGCTCTTGGCGGCGTCCTCGGCGTCGACTCCATCGACCGGCGCCGTTTCCGCATGAACTTCGGCATCGATGGGCTCGAAGCACACGAGGAAGACACCTGGATCGGCCGGCGCGTGCAGATCGGCGCTGCAATCGTGATCCCGCATGGGAACGTCGGCCGCTGTGTGGTCACGACGCAAAACCCGGACACCGCTGTCTCCGACCTCGACACGCTGAAGGGCCTCGCGGCCTATCGCCGCGAGCTCGAGACGACCGAGCCGCTCCCGTTCGGCGTCCACGCCGCGGTCAGCGCTCCCGGTCGTGTGCGCGTGGGCGATCGCGTCGGCCTGATCTAGCCCCCGAATCCGCCCGGCCGCGGCCGGGCAGCCGCCTCAACTTGTGTCTGACACCCATTGACGCGGTGCTCCCGCCCGCGCCGCCGGACCGGTGCCAGACACCAGGGGTTTACAGGTGGGTGAAAGTGGGGTAAGGTGGGTCAACGTGGACCATGCTGCTAGGTGAACATGAGCATTCACTCGACGACAAGAACCGTCTCACGCTCCCGGCCAAGCACCGGGCAGCCTTCGAAGACGGTGTCGTCGTCACGCGCGGATTGGACGGCTGTCTCTATGCCTATCCCCGCCCGGCCTGGGAGCAGCTGGCCGACCGGATCAAGAGCCTCGACCCGCTCGCGGAGGGCTCACGCGTGATGCAGCGCCATTTCTTTGCCGGCGCCGCGCAGGGCGAGCTCGACAAACAGGGGCGCCTGGTGCTCCCGACCTCGCTGATCGAGCACGCAGGGCTCTCCCGCGAGGTCACCGTGGCCGGCGTCTACGACCACCTGGAGATCTGGGACCGCACCAAATGGAGCCAGCAGCTGCACGAGGTCGAAGGGAGCGCGGAAGATGTTGCCGAGCGTCTTGCCAACTGAGTCCGACCACGTCCCGGTCCTCGCCGAGGAGATCGTCTCCCTCCTCGACCCGCGCCCGGGTGACACCGTCGTCGACGGCACCTTCGGGGCCGGAGGCCATGCGACCCTGCTCGCCGCGCGCTTGCGTGGCGACGGCAAACTGATCGCGATCGACCGCGACCCGACGGTCGCTCCGTTCTTCGAGCGTTTCCGCCGTGAAACGGGAGTCAGGGCGCGCCTGCACCCGGGCGAGTTCTCCGCCGTCCTGCAGCACCTCGCCGAGAATGGCGTCAAGGCCGACGCGATCCTCCTCGACCTCGGCGTGTCGTCGATGCAGCTCGATCGTCCCGACCGCGGCTTTTCCTACGCCGTCGACGCGCCACTCGACATGCGGATGGACCCGAGCGCGACCTACTCCGCGCGTGAGCTCGTGAACGAAGGCGACGAGCGTGACCTGGCAGACATTTTCAAGCGCTACGGCGAAGAGCGCTACGCCCGCCAGATCGCACGGGCGATCGTCAAGCGGCGCAAGGAGCAACCCTTCGAGCGCACCGGCGATCTCGTCGAGGTGATCAAGGCCGCGATCCCCGCGCCTGCGCGTTTCGGCGAGGGGCACCCGGCCAAGCGCGTCTTCCAGGCGCTGCGCATCGAAGTGAATGACGAGCTCGGTGCAGTCGAGCGCGCGCTTCCTGCAGCGCTCGAGATGCTGCGCCCGGGGGGTCGTCTCGCGGTGATCTCGTTCCACTCGCTCGAGGACCGCATCGTCAAGCAGTTCCTCCGCAAGCAGGAGCAGGGCTGCACCTGCCCGCCTGACTTCCCGATCTGCATCTGCGGCTCGGAGCCGACGATGCGCGCGACGCCGCGCCGCGCGGTTCGCCCTTCTGCCGCCGAAGTCGCCCGCAACCCGCGCGCCCAGTCCGCACGGCTGAGAGTGGGGACGAAGGTTGGCTAGCCTCTCGCACGCCCAGTCGGCGATCGCCGAGCCGGTCGTCCGGCCGCGCCCGCGCGCGAAACCACAGGTAAAGGCGCGCAAGCGCTCGCAGGCCCGCGCACGCGGCGGAATTCTCTGGATCGCAGTGAGCGGGATTCTGCTTGCAGGCGTCGTATTCGTGAACGTGGCCGTGCTCAGACTCAACCTCTCGCTCGATTCAACGAACTCGGACCGCACGAAGCTCCGGGCGGAGAACGCCGCCTTGCAGTCGAACCTGTCGCGGGAGCTCGCGTCTTCGCAGATCCAGACGCGCGCTGCGAAGGAGTTCGGTTTGACCTATGCCGACCCGTCGCAGTACGGATACGTGAACCTCGCCAAATAGGCCCGCGATGAACGCCAAGCAGGCCAACCGCCGGATCCGCCTGCTGCTCGCACTCTTCGTCCTCGTCTTTGCGGGGACGCTCGGCCGCGCGGTGTGGTTGCAGGGCGTGCGCGCAGCGAGCCTCGGGAAGATGGCCGAGCGGCAGCACCACGAGACGATCGTCATTCCTGCCGGGCGCGGCACGATCTATGACGCCGCAGGCGTACAGCTTGCGATCGGTGAGACGACGACGACCGTCTATGCCGATCCGCGCCAGCTGACCCAGCCGCGGGCGGTGGCAGTCGCCGCGCAGAAGTTCCTCGGCGTCAACGCGAACTCGCTCTATCCACAGCTCCTGAACCGCAAGTCGAGCTTCCTCTACGTCAAGCGCTTCGCCGACCCAACTGCGGCCGCCGCGTTCCTGAAGAAGGGCTTCGTCGGCGTCAACTCGTATCCCGAGGAGAGGCGCGCGTACCCGCAGCTTTCCGTTGCATCGCAGGTGATCGGATTCGCGGGTACCGACAACAAGGGGCTCGGCGGGCTCGAAGTGCAGTACGACCGCAACCTGGGCGGCAAGACCGGCAAGCAGACGATCGTTCGCGACCCCTTCGGCCGCGCGATCAACACGATCAGCATGACGCCCGAGCAGCAGGGCAAGAATCTCTTCACGACGATCGACAGCAAGATCCAGGCGAACGCCGAGCAGGTGCTGCGGCAAACGATCCGGCAATGGCATGCCAAGTCTGCGACCGCAATCGTGCTCGATCCGCACACCGGCGCCGTGATCGCGATGGCGCAGGCGCCCGGCTACGACGCGAACAACTCCTCACGCGTCCCACAGGCGCTTCTGACGAACCACGCGGTGACCGACGTGTTCGAGCCGGGGTCGGTGTTCAAGGTGGTCACCGTCGCCGGCGCACTCACCGAGGGGCTCGTGACGCCGGACTCGAAGTTCGTCCTGCCGCCGTGCATCCAGGTCGCTGACAAGTGCATCCACGACGCCGAGAAGCGCGGCACGCAGACGATGTCCGTCGCAAAGATCCTGTCGTATTCGTCGAACGTCGGGGCGATCACGATTGCCGAGAAGCTCGGGGCACCGCAGCTCATGAACTGGATCGACCGCTTCGGCTTCGGCAAATCGACCGGGCTCGACTTCCCGGGCGAGAGCGTCGGCATCGTCCCGTCGTATCCGACGCAGTGGTCCGGCACGACGATCGGCAACGTTCCGATCGGGCAGGGCATCGCGGTGACGCCTATTCAGATCGCCTCCGCGTATGCAGCGATCGCGAACGGCGGGGTCTGGATCCAGCCGCACCTCGTCGACCGCGTCGGCGGCCGGACGTTGCACGGCTTCAAGCGCCGGCGCGTCGTCTCGCCCGCCGTCGACCAGGAGCTGAAGACGATGCTCACGGGCGTCGTCGACGAGCACGGCGCGACGGGCAACGCCGCGCAGATTCCCGGCTACACCGTCGCCGGCAAGACGGGGACCGCCCAGATCCCGGGGCCGCACGGCTATACGACCGGCAAGTACGTCGCGTCGTTCGTCGGGATGGTGCCGGTCAAGAACCCGCGCCTCCTCATCCTGGTGAGTGTCGAGGAGCCCAGTAGCGCGATCTTCGGTGGCGTCGTCGCAGCACCGGCGTTCGCAGAGATCGCGAAGTTCGACCTGCAGTACCTGGGCGTGCCGCCGGACGCGCCGGTCGCCACGCATTAGCCGCTACGGCGCGAGAGCTTTCCAGAAGACGGTCGTGTCGCAGAGCCGCCCGTCCGGGTAGAGCGCGTAGTTCGGGATCACACCAACCGTGATCCAGCCGTTTCGCTCGTAGAGCCGCGCAGCATCGCCGCCGGTCACGGCGTCGAGGACGAGCAACGTCTTTCCGTCCGCGCGTGCCTCGTGCTCGAGCTGTTCCATCAGTCGTTGAGCGATCCCACGCCGCCGCGCCGATCGGTGGACGAGCACCCGGGCGACGTCCGCGCGGTGCGGCTGATTGGGCGGCAGTCCGAGGACGAGCTGTGCGGTGCCGACCAGGCTGCCGGCGAGGAACGCGCCGAGAATGATCCGCCGGCCCTGCTCTGCGTCGCGCACGTAGCTCTCGTAGACGGCGCGTGCATCCGCCTGCGAGAACGGGTTCAGGTAGCCGACCGACGCGCCGCCCGCAACGCAGTCGGCGAGGACGCCCGCCAGGGCGTCGAGGTGGTCTCGCGCCTCGCCTGCCTCGAGGCGCCGGACTTCGAGCTGGTTGGTGGGCATTCGTCAAGTCTGCCGCACCGCATTGACTCCGTCCGAGCCGCATGCGTCAAATACGCGTGAACCCCCCACAGGAGGACTGAGTGGACATTCGTGACGAGACTGCGGCCGAGGCTGCCTCCGACGAGGCTGAGCTCGCCCGCTTTGGCTACAAGCAGGAGCTGAAGCGCTCACTCGGGCTTTTCAGCTCGTTCGCTGTGGCCTTCAGCTACATCTCGCCCTCGACGGGCATCTTTACGCTCTTCGCGCTCGGACTCACGACGATCGGCGGCGTGTTCATCTGGAGTTGGCCGCTCGTCGCGGTCGGGCAGCTGTGCATCGCACTCGGCTTTGCGGAGCTCGCGAGCCACTATCCCGTCGCCGGCTCGGTGTTCCAATGGACGAAGTACCTCGCCGGGAAGACGTACTCGTGGTTCGCGGGCTGGATCTACCTGTTCGCCGGGATCCTCACGGTCACTGCGGTCTGCGTCACTCTGCCGCTTGCCCTTATCCCGGCGTTAAACAACATGGGCTGGAACGTGCACAACACCCTGCACAACCAGCGCATCTTCGCGATCGTCACCTTGATCGTGATCACGATCCTCAACATCTTCGGAGTCAAGCTGGTCGCGATCATCAACAACACGGGGGTGCTGTTCGAGATCCTCGGCATGGTCGTGTTCGCGTTCGTGCTTGCGTTGTTCCACCACCACCAGTCCGCCGCCGTCGTCTTCCATACCGGCGGTACGAGCCTGACGACCGGGACGTTTCTCGTCGCGATGTTCATGTCGTTGTTCGTCATCTACGGCTTCGATACGGCCGGGACGCTGGCCGAGGAGACCCGCAACCCGCGGCGCGAAGCGCCGAAGGCGATCATCGGCTCGATCCTCGGGGCGTTCGTCATCGGCGGCATCTTCCTGTTCGCGATGCTGCTCGCCATCCCGAACCTGCCCGCCGCGATCAAGGGCGGCTTCGGTCCCGCACAGATCATCGACGCGAACTTCGGCAATGCGTTCTCGACGGTGTTCCTGCTCGTCGTCTCCGCGGCGATCTTCGTGTGCTGCCTTTCGATCATGACCGCGACGGTGCGGTTGTGCTTCGGGATGTCGAGGGACGACGCGTTGCCGGCGTCGAAGCAGCTCAGCTGGGTGCACCCGAAGCTGCACACGCCGGTCTGGTCGTGC
>JAYUEQ010000141.1:0-9100 GCA_043739205.1 Thermoleophilia bacterium | reverse complement strand
GAACCCCGCGTGCTTGAGCCGCTTCGAGAGCGCCGTCGACTCCGGCGTCGACGCGTGCCAGTCGCCGTTCCCGGACGGCGGTGTGTTCGCTGCCGGAGCATGGCTCCAGAAGAGCTCCGGCAGCGGCTCCGTCTCGCGCAGCGCGACCGTTGCCCGCGCATTCGCGATCGCTGCTTCGATCTTGCCGCGGTGGCGGACGATCGAGGAGTCGGCGAGCAGCCTGTCCACGTCTCGCTCACCGAAGGCTGCGACGCGCTCCGGTTCGAAGCCCTCGAAGGCAGCCCGGAAGCCCTCGCGCTTGCGCAGGATCGTCAGCCAACTCAGCCCCGACTGGAAGCCTTCGAGACAGAGCCGCTCGACGAGTCCGCGCTCGTCTCTGACGGGCCGTCCCCATTCCTCGTCGTGGTAGGCGAGATAGAGCGGGTCGGTGGTCGGCCAGCAGCGAACGAGTGCGGCTATTCGATGACCTCGACCTGGACGACACCGTCTTCGACCGTGACCGGGTACGTAGCGACCTTCTCGTACGCCGGGAGCGAGAGCGGTATGCCGGTCTCGAGATCGAATGCCGACCCGTGCCGCGGGCAGATCACCCGGCAGAGGCCCTCATCCCACTCGCCCTCGCAGAGCGGGCCGTCATCGTGCGAGCAGCGATCCTCGAGCGCGTAGAGCTTACCGTTGCAGTTGTAGACGCCGATCGACGTCCAACCGAGCGTGACGATCTTCGTCGAGCCCGGCGGGAACTCCTCGATCGGCGCGACGTGGATCTTCGGCACGAGCGGCTCGTGCTCATTCGAAGGTGAGGTCGTCGCCCATGCCCTGCCACTCGGCGGGCAGTGGCGTGCCCTTCGCCTTGTGCAGGGCGACCTTAAGCACGCCGAGCCCGAGGATCGCGCACTTGAGCCGGATCGGTGTCAGCGGGATTCCGATCTCCTCGAGCAGCTCCTCCTTCGGGAGCTGCGCAACGTCGGTCGCAGTGCGTCCCTGAACGAGCTCGCTCAGCATCGACGTGGCAGCCTGCGAGATCGCGCAGCCGCGTCCCTCGAAGCCGATGTTCTCGATCGTCTCGCCGTCGGCTGCGAACTTGACGGAGATCGTCACCTCGTCGCCGCACAGCGGGTTCTGACCCTCGGCCTGCGCGTCGGCACCCTCGATCAACCCGTGCCCGCGCGGCGACTTGTAGTGGTCGAGAATGACTGCCCGATACATCTGTTCCATTTCGCTCATGCGAGACCCCGCGACGATGCTGTCGCACGAGCGAAATGGCCGTTGCTGCCGGCTCCGTCGAGCCTACGCCGAGTCTCGCTCATCTACTGGAAGGTGTCCTTGACCTTGTAGAGCCCGGCGATCAGGCGGTCGACATCATCGGGGATCGAGTAGAGGTAGAAGCTCGCGCGGGTCGTCGCGGCGACGCCGAGGCGCGTCATCAGCGGCTGCGTGCAGTGGTGGCCCGCGCGGACCGCGACCCCTTCCCAGTTGAGGATCTGCGAGACGTCATGCGGGTGCACGTCGGCGAGCTCGAAACTGACAATGCCGGTGCGTCGGTCGGCCGGCGGGCCGAAGATGCGAAGGCCGGGAATCTCCGCGAGTGCGTCCATGCACTGCACGACGAGCTCGTGCTCATGCGCTTCGATCGCGTCGAGCCCGACCTCGGAGACGTAATCGAGCGCGACGCCGAAGCCGTAGGCCTCCGCGATCGCAGGCGTCCCCGCCTCGAACTTGTACGGCAGCTCGTTCCAGCTCGTGCGCTCGAGCGCGACCGAGCGGATCATCTCGCCGCCCAGGTTGAACGGCTGCATCTCCTCGAGCAGCTCGCGCTTGCCCCAGAGCGCGCCGACCCCGCTCGGGCCGCACAACTTGTGGGATGAGAACGCGAGGAAGTCACAGCCGAGCGCCTGTACGTCGATGTGCCGGTGTGGAGCGGCCTGCGCCGCGTCGACGACCATGATCGCGCCCTGCTCGTGCGCCCATGCGGCGAGCTTCTCGACCGGGTTGATCGTGCCGAGCGTGTTGGAGACGAGGTTGTTGGCGACGACCTTCACGTTCCCCCGCGAGGCGATCTCGTCGAGCGCGTCGAGCTGCAGCTCGCCGTAGTCGTCGATCGGGATGTGCGCGAACTGCGCGCCCGTCCGCTGCGCGACGAACTGCCACGGCACGAAGTTCGCGTGATGCTCGAGCTCGGTGATCACGACCACATCGCCGGGACCGAGATTGTCGAGCCCCCACGAGTACGCGATCAGGTTGATCGCCTCGGTCGCGCTGCGGGTGAAGATCACTTCGCGGTTCGAGGGCGCGTTGATGTACGCGCGCACTTTCTCGCGTGCGCCTTCGTACCCGGCAGTTGCGCGCTCCGCGAGCGTGTAGACGCCGCGGTGCACGTTGGCGTACGAGTGCTCGTAGAACTCGCGCATCGCGTCGAGCACCTGCCGCGGCTTCTGCGTCGACGACGCCGAGTCGAGATACGCAACGGGCTTACCGTTGAAGAGCTCCTCGAAGACGGCGAAATCGGCGCGCAGCTTCTGCGCATCGAGCTTCGTTACAGGCGTTACGGCCACACCCACACTGTACCCAGGGCCCACTGGCTGCTAGCGATGGACGATTTCGCAGCCGGTGAGCTTGTCCCTACGGTCGGCCCAGACGGTGTCGCGACCAGTACCGCAGTTCACCCGGTCGGTGTGGCCGTCGTTCGCGTGAATCCTGTCGTTACCGGCGAGCCCACTGATCACGTCGCCCCAGAGCACCGTTCCTTCGATCACATCTGCGTGCGCGGTTCCGACGATCGCGCAACTGCCGGTCAACGCCCGGCCGCTCTCGACGAGGACGGTGTGACCCGGGCAACCGGTCCTTGCCCCCGACTGCACGAACTGGTTCGTGACGGGCGACCACACGCGGTCGGCGCTCAGGCGAACGTCGTCCAGCGACCAGCTCGGCACCCGGATGTAGCCCGGGACATGAGCGACCCTGAGGCTCGAAGCGCCGCCGGCCGCTGAGACGACGAAGACCGAACCATGAGCGATGTACGCGATCCGGCTGCCGTCGCGCGACCATGCGGCGGCGCCGGGGTTGTCGACGGATACGAGCCGGCGCTCGGCGCCCGGTCCACTCGCGACGTAGATGCCGTCGTCGCGCTGGAACGCCAGCTGCTTGCCGTCGGGCGACCAGGCCGGCGCGCCGATCGCGTTCGTCGCCCAGAGCTTTCCTGCAACCCAGAGATCGGTGTTCTGCGCGCCGTGTGTCGTCAGGTACGCGAGGTTCGTGGTGCCCAACTGCCAGGCGCGAACGCGCTCGGGGGCGCGAGGTAGCGGTGCTTGGCGCTTCCGTCCGGGTTCGCCACCCACAACACGCCACCCGAGCTGTAGGCGAGCTGCGCGCCGCTACCCGACCAGGTCGGCCCGAGCTGGCCGGCGTCCGTCCCGATCCGGACTGAACGAACACCGGCAACGTCGAGCGAGTAGAGCTCCATGTGGTTCGCGTAGACCCTGGTGAACGCGATGTGCGATCCATCGGGTGACCAGACCGGCCACCAGTCCATCGGAGCGAGGATGCGCGCCGTGGTCGCGGACGCAGGTACCGCCGTCGCGAGGAGCGCAGCAAGCACGACGAGCTTCTTCACAGCCGGAGCCTACGGCTGACCGGTAAGGAGACCGTCAACGCGCTGTTACCTTGCACGGCGTGAGCAGCGAATACATCTTCACCATGTACCGGGTCGACAAGTTCTACGGCCCGGAACGCCAGGTGCTGTCGAACATCTCGCTCTCGTTCCTACCCGGAGCGAAGATCGGCGTGCTCGGCGCGAACGGCGCAGGCAAGTCGACGGTACTGCGGATCATGGCGGGCAAGGAAGAGCCGTCGTCTGGCTCCGCCGAGCTCGCAAAGAACGCGACAGTCGGACTGCTCGAACAGGAGCCCGAGCTCGACCCGAAGAAGACGGTCCGCGAGAACGTCGAGGACGGTGTGCGCGAGGTGCGCGACCTACTCGACCGCTTCAACACGATCTCCGCGCAGTTCTCCGAGCCCGACGCCGACTTCGACACGTTGCTCGCCGAGCAGGCAACGGTGCAGGACCAGATCGACCGGCGTGGTGCGTGGGAGCTGGAATCCCAGCTCGACCACGCGATGGACGCCCTGCGCCTCCCGGAGGGCGACCGCGACGTTGCGACGCTTTCGGGTGGTGAGCGCCGGCGCGTCGCGCTGTGCCGTTTGCTGCTCTCCTCGCCTGACTTGCTGCTACTCGACGAGCCGACGAACCACCTGGATGCCGAGTCGGTCTTCTGGCTCGAGCGGTTCCTCGCCGACTACAAGGGGACGGTCGTCGCGGTGACGCATGACCGGTACTTCCTCGACAACGTCGCCGGCTGGATTCTCGAGCTCGATCGCGGCAAGGGCATTCCGTACGAGGGCAACTACTCGGGCTGGCTCGAGCAGAAGTCGGCGCGGCTCGCGATCGAGGAGAAGCAGTCATCGGCGCGTCAGCGCACGCTGCGCCGCGAGCTCGAGTGGGTTCGGCTTGCGCCGAAGGGGCGGCACGCGAAGTCGAAAGCGCGTCTCGGCGCCTACGAGAAGCTGCTCGCCGACGAGGACGACGTGAAGCTCGACCAGGTCGAGATCCACATCCCGCCGGGCCCGCGCCTCGGCGACCTCGTGATCGAGGCGAAGGACGTGTCGAAGGGTTTCGGCGACCGCCTGCTCTTCGAGAACCTGACGTTCTCCCTGCCGCCTGCGGGGATCGTGGGCGTGATCGGGCCGAACGGCGCCGGCAAGACGACGTTGTTCCGGATGATCGCCGGCCAGGAGACGCCGGACTCCGGCGACCTGCGCATCGGCGACACCGTGCAGCTCGGATATGTCGACCAGTCGCGCGCCGACCTCGACCCGAAGAGCACCGTGTGGAAGGAGATCTCCGGCGGCCAGGACATCGTGCTGCTCGGCAAGAAGGAGATCAACTCACGCCAGTACACGTCGTGGTTCAACTTCCGCGGCGGCGACCAGCAGAAGCCGGTCGGCAAGCTCTCGGGCGGCGAGCGCAATCGCGTGCACCTCGCGAAGATGCTGAAGAGCGGCGGCAACGTGCTGCTGCTCGACGAGCCCACGAACGACCTCGACGTCGACACGCTGCGCGCGCTCGAGGATGCGCTGCTCGACTTCGCCGGTTGCGCCGTCGTGATCACGCATGATCGCTGGTTCCTCGACCGCGTCGCGACGCACATCCTCGCGTTCGAGGGCGACTCGCAGGTGACGTGGTTCGAGGGCGACTGGGCCGAGTACGCCGAGTGGGTCAAGGAGACCCGCGGCCCCGAGGCGCTCGAGCCGCACCGCATCAAATACAAGCCGCTCGTCCGCGCGTAGTTCTCAGTTCTTCGGCGCGTACCGGTTGTGGATCATCAGGATGTTCCCGTCCGGGTCGGCGAAGGGCGCCATGAGGCAGACGCCGCTGTCGATCGTCTCGCCGAAGAAGGTGACGCCTTGCGACTCGAGTTCCGCGCGCGCCGCGGGGACGTCGTCTACGTGCAGTGCGATGGGATGCGTGCGCGGCTGGAATTCCCGACCGATCGACGCGGCGTCCATCACCTGGAGCGTGAGGTTGCCGGTCTCGAACTCGGCGCCCGGGATCCGGTCGTAGCGTGCGGAGCAGCGTAGGCCGAGCGTCGTCTCGTAGAACGCGCTCACTGTGTCGAAGTCCTTGACGAAGATGGTGACGAAGTCGGTGCCTGTGACGTGAATGGGTGTGGTCATGACGCAATCGTCGCAGGTTCTAAGCTTCGGACGTGACCTTGACGATCCATCGCCTCGCACCGGTCGAACTGCGCGTCCTCGGCTGCCTGATCGAGAAGCAGCGCACGACGCCCGAGCAGTACCCGCTGACGCTGAACGCGCTCCGGCTCGCGTGCAACCAGGCGACGAACCGTGAGCCGGTGCTGAACCTCGACGAGTCGGAGGTGCGCGCGGCGGCGCAGCATCTCGGCACGCTCGGCTGGGCGCGACTCGCGACCGGCCCGGGGTCACGCACGGCGAAGTACCGCCACCTGTTCGGAGAGGCGCTCGACCTCCTACCGTCGGAGGTCTCGATCCTCGGCGTCCTGATGCTGCGCGGCCCGCAGACCGTCGCCGAGCTGAAGACGCGCACCGAGCGGCTGTACCACTTCGCGGCGAACGAGGACGTCGCGCAGACGCTGACGCGGCTGGACGAGAAGGAGCTCGTCCACCTGCTCCCGAAACGCCCGGGCCAGCGCGAGGAGCGCTGGACGCATCTGCTCGCCGAAACGGCGCACGAAGAGCCACCTTCGGACGAGGACGAATTCGCGCCCGCGCCGGTTCAGCCCACATCGCTCGAGCGACGCCTGGCGCAGGTCGAGGAACGGCTCGGCGAGCTGGAACGGCGGCTCGCCGAGCGCGGCCTCCTCGATTAGGACCGGATCACAGACCGGAGGAGCAGGAAGAAGACGAACACGAGCACGAGCAATGCAACCGCAGCGGTGGAATGAGACATGGATACCTCCGCTTCAGACTGACGACGATCCATCGTCACTCGCCGGCTCACCCATAGGTATCCCCCAAAACGGTGAGGCAGCGAGGCACAACTGACGCTCAACGAGCAAGGAGACCCCAGATGAGACGTGTGTTGGTCAGATACAAGGTCAAGCCCGAAGCGGTCGTCGAGAACGAAGAGCTCGTCCGTGCCGTCTACGAGGAATTGCAGCGAGCACAGCCGCCGGGCATGCGCTACGTCACGTTCCAGCTCGACGACGGGCTGAGCTTCGTGCACATCCACTCGAGCGACGGGGCTAATCCGCTGGCTGAGCTCGCATCGTTCAAGGCGTTCCAGCAAGGGATCGCCGAACGCTGCGACGAAGCGCCGAAGGTCAGCGAGTTGCGCGAGATCGGCAACTACCGCTTCGACACCGAGGTCTGAACGAGCTACGCCTGCGGGATGCGAGCTTCGAGCGCGGCGCCGAGTGCCTCGCGCACCGGCTCCAGCTCGATGCGGTCCAGGACGTCCTGGAAGAAGCCGCGGACGATCAGGCGCTCGGCTTCCTCGCGTGAGAGGCCGCGGGCCATCAGATAGAAGAGCTCCTCGCGGTTGACCTTGCCGAGCGTCGCGCCGTGGGTGCAGCGCACGTCGTTCGCCATGATCTCGAGGCCGGGGATCGAATCCGCGTGCGCGTGGTCGGAAAGCAAAAGGTTGCGGTTCTCCTGGTAGGCGTTCGTCTTCTGCGCGCCCTCTTCGACGCGGATCATCCCGCGCCAAACGGCGGTCGCGTTCTCGCGCAGCGCGCCCTTGAACGCGAAGTCGCTCTCTGTGTTCGGTGCGATGTGCTCCTGGAACGTGTCGAAGTCGAGGTGCTGGTCGCCGTCGGCGAAGTACGCGCCCGTCACGCGTGACGTTGCACCCTCGCCGGCGAGGTCGTTCTCGATCCACACCTTGCCGCGCTTCGAGCCGAAGCCGCCGATCACCCAGTCAAGCTCGCTGTCGCGCTCGAGCCACGCCTTGTAGCGGCCGAAGTGCCAGGTCTCCTTCGAGAGGTTCTGTAGCGAGACGTACTCGATCTTCGCGGCCTGGTGGACGAACAGCTCGACAACGGCGTTCGTGTAGGCGACCGTGTCCTCAGCGACCGACGAGAAGTCCTCGATCAGCGAGAAGCGCGCACCTTCGTCCGCGATCACGACCATCCGCCAGAAGAGCGAGCCGCCGTTCGAGGTCACCTGTACGTAGAGCGGCTTCTCGAGCTCGACGCCCTTCGGCACGTGGACGAGCAAGCCGTGCTCCCACTTCGAGAGATTCTCGACGGCGAACTTGTCGTCGTCGGGGATCAGCTTCGCCTCGTAGTCGCGGGGTAGAGGTTCGAAACGAATGCCTTCGGGCGCAGAGAGAATTTCAATCCCGTTCTCGGTCACCCGTACGCGACCGGCGACGTCGAGGTCGAGCATCGGAGCCGAAGAGGTGTCAGACACCGTGCGGTCGCGAGTCGATGCGTCCGGAGCGGGACCGGTGTCAGACACCAGCCCTCGTAGGTCGGTGAAGCGCCAGTGCTCGTCCTTCGTGGACGGCAGCGGCAGCTCTGCGAACCGCTTCGCCGCCTGCTCGCGCGTCAGCGTCGTCATGATTGCGCCGCGTAGCGGCGGTGCAGCAACAACGCGTTCCCGTCGGGATCGCGGAAGAACGCCATGTGACAGACGGTCGTATCGAGAATGTCGCCTTCGAACTCGACGCCCTTCGCCTCGAGCTCCTTGCGCGCCTCGTGCACGTCGGGCACGCGCAGGGCGATGCTCGCGGAGTGCGGACTGGTGAACGACGACCCGACCGCCTCCATGTTCAGGAGGTAAAGGCTGAGGTTCTCGCCGAGCTGATACTCGGGAAAGCCCTGGTCTTCCGCGTGACCGACCGGCTCAAGCCCGAGCGTCTCGCCATAAAAAAGCTTCGACCGCTCCATGTCGGTGACCGGCACCGAGATGAAGTCGGTCCGTTCGACGATCAACCGACCGAACCCTCCATCTGGAGCTGGATCAGACGGTTCATCTCGACCGCGTACTCGAGCGGCAGCTCCTTCGTGATCGGCTCGACGAAGCCGCTGACCACCATCGCCGACGCCTCGGACTCGGAGAGGCCGCGCGACATGAGATAGAAGAGCTGCTCCTCGCCGATCTTCGAGACCGTGGCCTCGTGTCCGATGTCGACGTCGTTTTCGTCGATGCGGATGTACGGGTAGGTGTCGGAGCGCGACTCGTCGTCGAGGATCAGCGCGTCGCAGACGACCTTCGACTTCGAGCCGGTTGCGCCCGCGGCGACCTCAAGAAGGCCGCGATAACCCGCGCGGCCACCGTTCTTCGAGATCGACTTGGACGTGATCACACTCGTCGTGTTCTTACCGATGTGGACGCACTTGCCGCCCGCGTCCTGATGCTGGCCCTTGCCGGCGAACGCGATCGACAGCACTTCGCCGTGCGCGCCCTCGCCGGTCAGCCAGATCGCCGGGTACTTCATCGTCAGCTTCGAGCCGAGGTTCCCGTCCACCCACTCCATGGTCGCGTTCTGCTCGGCAACCGCGCGCTTGGTGACGAGGTTGTAGACGTTGTTCGACCAGTTCTGGATCGTCGTGTAGCGGCA
>JAYUEQ010000140.1:0-15667 GCA_043739205.1 Thermoleophilia bacterium | reverse complement strand
CAAGTACGGGCAGTGGAGGTACCAGCTCGTAGAGGCGTGTCCCCGTGACCTGACGGGAATCGTCTAGCCAGCGTGGGGGACTCGCATACGCGCCGCCTTAATCGGCCGGAAGCGCCTCTACGAAGTCCAAGCTGGTAACCGCAGAAAGGGCCCCTTCACCGGGGCCCTTTCTGTTTTTGTCTTTAATCGCAACGTGAACAGAATCGAGTGGGTGATTCGGAACTGCCGGCTGCTTGCCCAGATCGGCGAAGAGTTCGACCGCACGCGGCCGTTTCGCGGACTGACGATCGGCACGGGCATCCACCTCGAACCGAAGACGGTCGCGCTGCTGCTCACGTTGCAGCGCGGCGGTGCAGACGTCGTCGCGACCGGCAACCTCAACACCACGCAGCAGTCCGCGATCGACTACCTCACCGAGCATGGCGTCCGGGTGATCGGCGCGCCGACGAGCGACCCCGCAGAGCACGACGCCCATCTCTGGGAGCTCGTGCGCACGCGCCCGCAGTTGCTGCTCGACAACGGCGGCGATCTCTTCGTCCGCTACCTCGAGGAGCCGTACGACGGACTGCTCGGCGGGACGGAGGAGACGACGTCCGGCCGTACGCGCCTCGAACCGTTGCGCGACCGCATCGGTCTCCCTGTGCTCGTGATCAACGACAGTCCCATCAAGCAATTCGCCGAGAACCGCCACGCGGTCGGTCAGAGCGTGCTCGAGTCGTTCATCCGCCTCACGAACCGCTCGACGAACGGCAAGCGCGTGACCGTGTTCGGGTACGGCGCGTGCGGCAAAGGGGTCGCGGCGAACTTCCGCAACGCGTACGCGGTCGTCTCGGTCGTCGAGCGCGATCCCGTTACACGGCTCGAGGCGATGCTCGACGGCTTCCTCGTCCCTGATCGCGACGAAGCGCTGCGCACGGCGGACATCGTGATCACCGTCACTGGAGCGGAGGGTGTCGTCACCGCGCACGACGTGCCGCTGCTCAAAGACGGGGCGATCCTGGCGAACGCCGGTCATTTCCCACGCGAGATCGACGCGGCGGGAATCGAAGGCGCGGCAGGAGGGCGCGTGACCGTGCTGACGGGTGGCCACATGGTCAACCTCGCCGGCGACCGGCCGCTCGGCAACTCGATCGAGTCGATGGATCTCGGCTTCGCGCTCCAGACGCGGTGCCTCGAGGCTGTGGCGCTCCGCACCGTCGGCGGCCCCGAGGCATGCGTCGTTCCCGTCCCTCGGGAGATCGACGAAGCGGTCGCGACGCAGTTCGTCGCTACGGCCTGAACCGCCAGACGTCGCGACCCTGCCAGCTCGGCACCCACGCCTCGCCGCCGATCTCGGTGACGACAAAGGGCCCCACGCCGGTCTTGACGGTCTGGACGACGGTGTTCGTCGCGGGGTCAATGACCGCGACGCGGTTCTCGCGGATCTTCGGCACCCAGAGCATCCCGGCGACCACAGCCGGGTCGCCGAGCGCGTTCGACTTCAGGTCGACGCTCGTGACGAGGGTGTTCGTCGCAGGGTCGATGCGCGTGACGCCGTTGCCGTTCGTCACCCAGATCGCATCGCTCGATGCCGCGGTCCATCCCGCGCCCGGCAGGGGAATCGTCGCGATCGTCTTGTTGGTGGCGGGATCCACGCGGATCACGCCCTCTGTGCCGGTCGCCCAGACTGACCCGAACGCACCGACAACCCCGATGGCGGTTCCGAGCTTGAACCGTTTCACTACCTTGTTGGTCGCCGGGTCGATCCGGTCGAGCTCGCCGGCACCGTTCGAGGTCGCCCACGCGGCGCCGTAGGCGAACGTCGCGTCGTACGGCTGGGTGCCCACCGGGATCGCCTTCAGGCGCTTGCCAGTATTCGCAGAGACACGACTGACGGTGTTCGAGCTCGTGTCCTCGACCCAGAGCGAGCCGGCGCCGAAGCCGAGCCCGCACGACCCGAATCCGATCGGCGTCTTGCCGACCACCCTGTTCGTCTTCGGGTTGATCTTCAGCAGCCAGGGCGAGGCGTATTCGCTCACCCAGACGAATCCCCCGCCGCCCGCCGCTGCGCAGGGTTGCGTGTTGGCGGTGACCTTGATCTTCGCGGTGACCTGGGGCGACGCAGCGGCGACGCCGAACACGAGGACGAGCGTGATAAGTTTCATGCGACGACGATAATCCGAAGTCGGAGCAAATACTCCGAACCCGTATTAATCGTCGGTTAACGCAGCGGCGAAGGCGCGGTTGAGCTCCGCCAGCACCTCGCGGGTCTCCTGCTCGTCGATCTGCGAGAGCAGAGCTACGTTGATCCGCTGCAGCGCACCCCAGCCGCGTCTCCATTCGCGGTCGCCCCGGGCGGTCAGCTCGAAGAGGAACGAGCGGCCGTCGTCGGGGTTGGGCGTTCGTCGCACGTGCTTGCGCGTCTCGAGGCGCCGCATCACATCCGACGCCGTCGTGAGCGGCATCCCGAGCTCCGACGCAATCTGGGTCAGCCGCACGTTGCCGCGGGCGCCGATCAGGCTCAACATCGCGTAGCCGTTCGACTCGACCCCGTCCGCGGCCAGCTCCAGGTCGACGAGCTGCGCCATGCGCTGATGTGCCGCGACGAGCAGGAGCAGGAGCGAGAGCTTCAGTTCAGGCGCTGCGGCGGACCTGTTCTTCGAGCGGGACGAGTGGGAGCTGGAAGGTGACGACGGCATCGGTGTTGGAGGCGACGTTGTCGCCAGCTTCGATCATCGCGATCTGGTCGGTGGTCAGGGGAGCGCCGGGCGCCCACTGCGTCAGCGAGGCGCCAGTGCGCGCGACCCCCGCCGGGATGTGCAGGAGCTTGCGGCGCTTACCGAGCACCTTGGCGATCTTCAGATAGAGCTCGTTCCACGTCACGATGTCCGGCCCGCCGATCTCGAAGCTGCGGTTCGCCGCCTGCGGGTGGTCGACACCACGTGAGAAATACTCGGCGACGTCCTCGACGAAGATCGGCTGGATGCGCTGCAGGCCGGAGCCGATCACCGTCACGACCGGCGAGTAGCGCACCTGCTTGATGAAGAGCGGGAGCGCGCCGCCGTTGCCGAAGACGAAGCTCGGACGGAAGATCGTGTACTCAAGGCCCGACCGCGCCGTCTCCTGCTCCATCGCCCACTTCGAAGCGAAGTACGGGACGAGGTCCTTCGTCGTCTCGGTCGTGCCGAGTGCGCTCATCAGGACGAAGCGCTCGACGTTCGCCTCCTTCGCGGCTGCAACGAGATCCTTCGTGCCCTGCGTCATCACGCGGTGGAAGTCGGCGGGGCTTCCCTTGAGGATCGACACAAGGTGAACGACGTGCGTACAGCCGTCGACCGCGGAGCGCAGGCTCGCGGGATCGGTGACGTCGCCCCTCGCGAGCTCGGCGCCCAACGAAGTGAGCTGCGTCGCATGCTCGGGCCGCCGCACGAGCGCGCGCACCTCACGTCCCTGCGTGCGCAGCGCACGCACCACCTTCGGACCGATGAAGCCCGTGCCGCCGGTGACGAGGACTTTCACTGTTCGAAGTTCTTCCAGTAGCGGCTCGGGGTCGGGCCGCGCTGCCCCTGGTACTTCGATCCGAGCGAGCCGGTGCCGTACGGCGTAGAGGTTGCTTCGGTCAGCTGCATGAAGGAGATCTGTCCGATCTTCATCTCGTGGTAGATCGTGATCGGAAGGTTCGCAACGTTCGACAGCTCAAGCGTGACATGCCCGTCCCAGCCGGGATCGATGAAACCGGCGGTCGAGTGGATCAGCAGGCCGAGCCGTCCGAGCGAGCTCTTCCCTTCCAGCCTGGCCACGAGGTCGTCGGGCAACGACACGCGTTCGAGCGTCGAGCCGAGAACGAACTCTCCCGGGTGGAGGATGAACGGTTGGTCGCCCTGGATCTCGACCTCTTCCGTCAGTTCCTCCTGCGGTTGCTTGACGTCGATGTACGGGTAGCGCGCGTTATGGAAAACGCGGAAGTACTTGTCGACGCGGACGTCGACGCTCGACGGTTGCAGCAGCG
Source organism: Thermoleophilia bacterium (assembly GCA_043739205.1). GTDB lineage: Bacteria > Actinomycetota > Thermoleophilia > Gaiellales > Gaiellaceae > PALSA-600. The sequence continues at coordinate 11,679 of JAYUEQ010000140.1, read as the reverse complement.
CGTCGTCATATGGGTCGATCCCGATGCGCCCTTCGGCGATGAGCCTTGCGATGGTGATGTCGCTCAGAACCACAAGCTGATTCTTCCATCAGCGCGTCACCGAGCGCGCGGAGTCCCTTCAGGAAGGCTTCCTGCTCCTTCGTGTCGAGTGTCGCAAGCGCCTGCTCCAGGGGCTTGCTGCGGCGCTCGAGCCAGGCGCGCACCCGTTTCGAGGTCGCAGGGCTGAGGGCGACGACGGTGCGGCGACGGTCGTCGGGGTCCTCCCGCCGTTCGACGAGGCCGTGCTCCTCGAGGTCGCGCGTCAGCTTGCTCGCCGCCGGCAGGGAGAGATCGAGCTCGCCCGCCAGTTCGCCGACGCTCCGTTCGCCGTCCGTCCCGATTTGCGCCAGCAGGCCCACGTGGCGGCGTCCGAGCGGCGGATCGCCGCTCACGAGCTCCAGCAGCTCCGCCGTGGGGCGCCGCCTGGCCCACAGCCCGCGCATCACCCGGCGCAGGAGGAGTTGCAGTTCCGGCAGGTGGTCGTGATTGATTATCATCGTGTAACTATTATCGAGAGTGAAGAGAGGAGGTGAATCTACCTATGTGTGGATCACACGGACATCGCCACGGCCGCCGTGGGTTCCCCGACCGCGAGCAGCTCGTCGAGCGCCTGCAGCGCTACCAGGAGCATCTCGACGGCGAACAGAAGAAGGTGAAGGAGCTGCTCGAGCGTCTCACCGACGCACCGCAGCCGAGCATTTGAAGAAAGGCGGGGGCCTGACGCCGGCGGCGTCAGACCCCCTCACCTTCAGCAGGGCGCGACGTTCAGCCAGGCGTCGACCGTGTCGCTGACCGCCTGCGTTCCGCCGGCGCCATACGTCAGCGTCAGCGTCCGGTTCGAGAGCTCGGCGCACCCGGGAGCCGGGCCTTTTTCGCCGTGATTCCAGTCACCGAGCGTGTACTTGTATTCGATCTGGGTTCCCTCTTTGCCCGTGAACGTGATCGTCCAGTGGGTCGCGTCGACGCGCGTCATCGCAGTCGCGGCCGGGTCCCATTGCGGATTGCCGCCGTCGAGCCGGTCGAGCGTGCCCGCGATGTGCACCGACCGGCCCGTGGCGTCGGTCGTCGCGGGGACGGTGACGGTGAACGTGACCGACATCTGGCGGACGTCGGCGACCTGCGACACAGGCGCCGAGCTCGCGGAGCGGTTCCACGAGGTGTCGACCGAGCGAACGACGTACGAATACGTCTGACCCTGCGCGACCGTCGTGTCCGTGTAGCTCGCGTCCGTCACGAGTGAGAGCACGGAGTACGCGCTGCCGGCCGAGCTGCGCAGCACCTCGTACCCGTACGCGTCGCCGCCGACGGCGTTCCAGCCGAGCGAGATCGACGCAGGGCCGAAGGTCGTCACGTGGAGGCCGGTCGGCACCGCGGCCGGCGTCGTGTCACCGCTCGGGGTGACCGTCAGGTGCCCGATGCTCGAGCCGTAGGTCCAGTCGCGTCCGCCGGTGGTCGAGAAGCGGTAGCCGTAGTCGTAGCTTCCGGCCAGTTGCGGATTGATCGACGCGACGAACTCGTCGTTGTTGCCGACGTCGGTGTTGAATGCGGCCTCGCTCCACATCCAGCTCGTGGGTGCGCTACCCGCGGGCCCGTACCCGAGCTGGGCATCCAGCGACGGCGTCGCGCCGGGCTGGCTCGTTACGCCGTCGATCCACGCCTGGCCGTAGGCGGTGAGGCCGCCGGAGGTGGACAGCGTGACGCTGCCGCTCGGCGGCCACTGCAGATCGGCCCACCCGATCACGAGGTGCGGCAGTGCCTTGACCTCGTTCGACGGATCGCTCTGATTGCCGACGGCGTCCAGCGCCCGCACGACGTAGTACGCGGGCACGCCGTTCGCGAGGCCGGTGTCGCCGAAGCTCGTCCCGGTCGTCGATCCGACCTTCGTGTAGCCGCCGCCCGTGACCGGGCTGCGATACACGTCGTAACCCGCGGCCCCGTCGACCGCGGTCCACGTCACCGACGCGGAGCCGTTTCCGTCCTGGCCGAGCGAGAGAACGGGCGGGCTCGGGGGCGTCAGGTCGATCTGCCCGGTGACGAGGATGAGCGCCGAGAGCGCCGCCAGTGGAACGTGCACGACCCCTGCCGTAGCCGTGAACGTGCCGCCGAACGCGTTCGCCACGCCGTAGGCCGCGCGAAACACCGTTCCGTCGGGCACGAAACCGGCGGTCGGAATGCTCACCGTCTGACCGGCCGCGCCCTTGTTCATTGCGACGATCGCCGCCTGCGTGCCCGACTTACGGCCGTAGGCGAGCGTGCCGCTCGCGTCGTCGGACTGCAACCCGACGAGCACGCCGTCGCGGAGCACGGGTGTCGCCGCTCGCAGCGCGCCCAGCGCCCCGTAGTGCGCGGCCAGCGCAAGGTCGGGCTTCCCGCCTTCTTGCGGCCACGGGTACGTGCGCCGGTTGTCCGGGTCGTCGCTGCCGGTGACGCCGACCTCGTCGCCGTAGTAGACGGTCGGCATTCCGGGAAGCGTGTACTGCACGAGCGACGCAAGGCGAAGCCGCTGCTTGCCGTTCACCACGTCGGCAGCCTTCGCTGCGGGGTCGTTCTCCGCACCGCTCGACAGCGTCCAGAGCGCACGTGTGGTGTCGTGCGAGTCGATCAGGTTCATCAGGTCGAAGTACGCGGGCGCCGCATAGTCCTCTTGCTGCGAGACGAGCCGCGAGAGGAACTCCGACGGCGCAAGCACACGGCCCGAGTCGCCGAGACCCTTGCCGTCGAACGCATGCGTCGTGAGGAGTCCCAGCACGGCGTCTCGGTTGCGGTAGTTCATCGTCGAGTCGGCGCGCTGGCCCGCGAGGAACATCAGGGTCGCGGTGTCCTTCGGCCACAGTTCGCCGATGATCAGCGCGTTCGGGTCGGTCTGCTTGACGACCGCGCGGAAGCGCGTCCAGTAGTCGTCGGGGAATGACGGGTCGCCCATCACGTCGAGCCGCCAGCCGTCTGCGCCCTGCTTCAACCAGTAGCGCGTGACGCTGTCAGCCCCGCCGACGAAGTAGTTGAAGACGTCGGGGTTGCTCTTATCGAGTACGGGGATCGAATCGAAGTTGAACCACCCCGAGTAGTCGCCGCTCGTGCACGGGACGTGCGTGTTCGAGAAGCTGAACCAGTTCCGGTACGGCGAGCTGAGCGACTCGCATGCGCCGACCGTTGCGTAGTGGTGGTAGCGGTCGAACGTCGGCGAGTCCGACGACATGTGGTTGAAGACGCCGTCGAGAATGATGTGCATGCCGAGCTCGTGCGCTTGCTGGACGAGCAGTTGGAACTCCTTCAGAGTGCCGAAGTACGGGTTGATCGTCTTGTAGTCTGCGGTGTCGTAGCCGTGGTTCGACTTCGACCAGAAGATCGGGTTCAGGTAGATCGCGTTGAACCCGAGCGCACGGAGGCCCTCGAGCGACTGCCGGACGCCCTTGAGGTCACCGCCGTAGTAGTCGCGACCCTGTGGTCCCTCACGCGCGCCTACGCTGTACCCGGGGAACAGCGAGCGCGGCGGGCACGGCGTCGCGTAGGCGCGGCAGTAGCCCTCGGGGAGCGTGTTCCACGGCAGCTTGACCGCACGCTGGTCGTATTGCACATCCCCGGTCTTCGGATCGTTCTTCGTGTCGCCGTTGCGGAAGCGGTCGGGGAAGATCTGGTAGACGACGGCGTTCTTCGCCCACGCCGGCGTCGTGAATGACGGGTCGTAGACGGTGAGCGCGTAGCTCCAGTCTCGTGGATCAGCGGTTGTCGCGCCGGTACCGCCGTCGAGCGCGGCGGTGTCGTCCGCGTAGTACGCAGTCGACGTGCCGTCTGTGACGATGAAGCGGTACCAGTGGATGTCTGGCTGCTCGTCCGGCAGCGTCGCCTGCCAGAAGTCGCACGTCTCCGCTGCGAGCGATGCCTGGTAGCAGGAGACGCCGCTTGCGACGCGCTTCATCGCGATCAGTTGTTGCGCCGACTCGTTCGAGCTGTAGTCGCGGAGCGTGACACCGGTGACGTCGTTGTGGAACGTCCGGAAGCGCAACGTCACGGGCGTCCCGGCCGGGGCCGCCCCCTGCGGAGTGCGGTAGAGGGTGTTGCGTGAGTCGAAGCCGAGGCCGTCCCACTCGACGTTGTTGTCGGCGGCGTGACCGGCCTTGATTGTGAGCACGTGCGTGTGCGAGTCGTAGCTGAAGAGGATCAACTGGTTCGGCACGGTGACCGAGAACTGGATGTTCGGCCCGCCCGCCGCGCCGCCCACGCCGTAGTTCTCATCCCAGCTGCCGTTGATCGTCGCCTTGGCCTCGTAGTTCCCGACGGGAATTGCCCGGGTCGACGACGTGTAGATCCCGTTCTCGCCGTGCTCGAGCCAGGTCTTCAGACACGTCGGGTCCCAGTCACTGCTGCAGCCGAGCTCCGATTGGTAGCTGCCGGGCACGGTGACGATCACGCCATTGACGGAGTCGCCGATGAGATGTGTCGCCGCGTCGTAGGCGAAGTGGACCCTGCCACCCGGAGCGGCGAGCGGGATGTTCGCTCCGCCGCCGTTTCCGCCGTAGCTCTCGTCCCAGGAGTGATTCAGCGCCGCCTTGTATTCGTAGGAGCCGGCCGGGATCGTGAAGTCGCCGGCGAAGCCGCCGCTGACGACGGTCAGGTCGGTCGTAGTGCACGCGGGATCCCAGTCGCCCCCGCAGCCGAGCTCCGACTGGAACGAACCGGCGAGCGTGACGGACGTCGGCGCGGTGGCTGCGGACGGTCCGATCACGAGCGCGAGCAGCAGAACGAGCGGCAACAACCTGACGGCCGTGCGGCGGCGATGAGTCATTGAGTGATCTCCCCCGAGATTCGACTGCGGACTGCTCGAGTCTCGTCGACGAGGCGTGCCTCGTCAATCGGGGTTTGCGCGGATCAGCCGGGAATGTGCGCCGTCGCCGGCAGGTAGTACCGCTCGACGTACTCGATCACCGCGCGCTGCATCGAGAAGCGCGGCGCGAGCTGCGCGATCGAGCTTTTCATCAGCTCGACCCACTGATCACGTGACGCGAAGCGCGGCACGACCTGCTCCTCGAGTACCCGGTAGAGCTGCTCCGTGTCTGCTTCGTCGGTGGTGCCGTCGAGCGCCCAGCCGACGTCCGGGTTGTAGGCCTCGGCCCACCAGCCGTCGAGCACGGAGAGGTTCGGCACGCCGTTGACGGCGGCCTTCATCCCGCTCGTTCCCGACGCCTCGTGCGGCCGGCGTGGCGTGTTCAACCAGATGTCGCAGCCGGGGATAATCGTGCGCGCGAGATCGAGGTCGTAGTTCTCGAGAAACACAACGCGCCCGGCGACGGCAGGATCGCGCGAGAGCTCGACAATGTGCTGCATCACGTCCTTGCCGCCGGCGTCCTGGGGGTGCGCCTTTCCCGCCACGACGATCTGGACGGGAAGCTGCAGCAGCCGTTCGAGGTTGGAGAAGACGAGCCCGGCGCGCTTGTAGGTCGCGAAGCGACGCGCGAAGCCGATCGTCAGCCGCTCCGCGTCGAAGCCGGTCAGAGCCGCGAGCCGCGCCTTGAGCGTCGCGTGAACGTTCCACAGCTCGTCGGTGTCGAGCTGATGAGTCGCGTCCCAGTTCCCTTCTTCCGGCGGAGCCTCGGGGCGGACGCCGACCGTGCGCAGCAACTGCTCGAGCTCGGGCGCGAGCCACGTGCCGAGGTGGACACCGTTCGTGACGTAGCCGATTCGCGGCTCCTCTCCCGGCCACAGCGGCGCCCACATCTCGCGCGCCACCTCGCCGTGCAGCTCCGACACGCCGTTCGCCGCCGCAGACAGCCGCAGCGCGAGCGGCGTCAACCCGAAACCGTCCACGCCTTCGGCGCGACCGAGCGCCAGGAATTCGTCGTGGGAGAGGCCGGCGCGCGCAGCGAGATCGCCGACGTAGCGCACGACGAGCTCGTCGCCGAACACCTCGTTGCCGGCGGGCACCGGTGTGTGCGTCGTGAAGATCGTCGAGCCGCGCACCGCCTCGAGCGCGTGCTCCGGCTCGACTCCCGCTTCGACGAGCTCACGGGCGCGCTCGATTGCGAGGAACGCGGAGTGCCCCTCGTTGACGTGGAAGACGGTCGGCTTGAGCCCGAGCGCGGAGAGCGCACGCACGCCGCCGACGCCAAGCAGCAGTTCCTGGCGGATCCGGTGCTCGCGATCGCCGCTGTACAGCGCGTCGGTGAGCATGTCGACGTCGAGGAGGTACAGCGGGACAGTGTTCCCCACCGCGCTCTCGACGTCGTAGCGCCAGACAGCAGCGGTCACGGTCTCGCCCGCGAGGTCGACCTCGACCGACACCGGCTCGCGGATGAGACCCGCGGCTTCCGGGTCGACACCGCGGTAGGCCTCCGTCTGCCGACCTTCCTCGCTCAACCCCTGCGTGAAGTACCCACCGCGGTAGAACAGCCCGACCCCGACGAGCGGGATCCCGAGATCCGCGGCTGCCTTGAGGTGGTCACCGGCGAGGACACCGAGGCCGCCCGAGTAGATCGGCAGGCCCGCGTCGACGGCGAACTCCATGCTGAAGTACGCGATCAGCAGGTCGCTCCCTGCGCTCTCGTGGGTGCGTTCCCACCAGGTCGCGGTGTCGGTGAGTGAGTCGAAGGAAGTCAGGGCGAAGTGGAGCGGGGCCGGAAAGCGCGCAAGCTACCGAACACGGGCGACAGGGGGTCAGCCATTCGGCGCGAAACGTGCAATTTGGGAGATCGAAATCGTACCGTCGAGGCCGCGCGCGACCGCAACGCCCTCGACCGTCTCGTGCTTCTTGAAGCGCGTCGGTGTCAGGAATGCGCGATACGGGGCGGAATCGTCGATTGCCACACGCTGCCAGGCGCCGCCGTGGCGGCGGATCGCAAACGCGACACTGACGACGGAGGAGCCGAGCCCCGTGACGCCGAGCCGGTAGTACGCCGTCAGGTCGTCGGCCCGGGCGGTGAGGGTCGGTTTGGGCGGTGCCGCTTTCGGGACCAGTGTGCTCGGAACCGCTACGACCGCCGAGACTGCAGGGATCGTCAACGACAGGTTCCCGGTTGCCGTCCCGGTGCCGAAGACGATGCTCCACGTGGCGTTCGGACTCGACGTCGGCACGGTCACGGTCGCCGGCGTCGTGCCGTTGTTGAAGGCGGTCACCACCTCGTGGCCCGTCGCGAGATCGAGACGCGAGACGACGAGCACCGGTCCGGTCGCGACGCGCACGACCGACGCAGCAGTCGACAGTTCAGGATGCGCGTCGCGCATCGCCGCGAGGGCCTTCATCTGCAGCCCGAGCGGATTGTTCGCAACGTCGAACCCCGAGCCCTTGCCGATCGGTGGTGAGCCGACGCGCGGCTCCGTTTGCCAGTCGCTCACCTGCGTCGGGAACATGTCCTGGCGCGCGGCTTTGTCGCCGCCCGGTCCCGCCATGCCGATCTCGTCGCCGTAGAGGACTGCCGGCGCGCCGCGAAGGAGGTAGAGCACGTCGTAGGCGAACTGCATGCGCTGCACGAGAGCGGCGCCGGAGAGACCGGGCGCCTGCTGCAGGACCTGCTGGGCGGCGCGGCCCATGTCGTGGTTGCCGAGAAACGTCGTGAACGACGGGTCGATGCCGTTCGGCGTCCGGAAGTAGTCGTCGTCCTCGAGTCGTTGAGCGACGCCGCGCGAGCCGGAGGCGCCGGCGGCGTACGCGGCGGCGACCTGCTGGAACGGGAAGTCGAGCACTTGCGGCAGGCCGCGGTCGCGCACGAACGCCGACAGGTCGACCGCGTCGTTCAGCGTCACCTCACCGAAGATCGGGAAGTCCTTGATGCCGACTGACGCGGCGGCGGTGCGGATCTTCGGGACCCACAACTTGAAGAACGCCGCATTGACGTGCTTCGCGGTGTCGACGCGAAAACCGTCCACCTTGAAGCGCGTGACCCACGAGGAGTAGATCTGTGCGAGCCCGTTCATCACGTTCGGCTTCTCCGTGAAGAGATCGTCGAGCCCGTAGAAGTCGCCCTGCTCGAAGCACGTGTCGCTGCACGAGCCGAAGTCGATGTTGCCGCGGTCGTGGTAGTTGAGGGGGTCGTTCAGCCAGTCGGGCTTCTTCGCGTGCCGATCTCCGGGCAAGACGAAGGGGACGCGCGGCATGTTCGCGGCCTTCAGACAGGGGAACGTCGACTTCGTCGCGTACCGCGCCGGGTTGAACGGCTTTCCGTGACAGTCGCGGTAGGGAATGTCGGTGTACGACGTGCCGGTGAGCTGCACGACGTCGGCGGTGTGGTTCACGACGACGTCCAGGTAGACCTTGAGCCCGAGCCCGTGCGCCGCACTGACGAGGTCGGTGAAGTCCTGGTCGGTACCGAGGTGCGGGTCGACGGTCGTGAAGTCGAGACCCCAGTAGCCGTGGTAAGCGGCGCTCCCCTGCGAGACGGCCTGCTGCTTCAAGACCGGCGTGACCCAGAGTGCCGTGAAGCCGAGATCCTTGATTCGCTGCAGATTCGCGGTGAGCCCTTTCAGGTCGCCGCCGTGGAAGTAACCGGTGTCGGTCGGATCGAAGCCGGTAACAGCGCGACCGCCCGTCAATCCGCCGGTGTCGTTTGCCGGAACCGCGTTCGCGTACCGGTCCGGCATGACGAAGTAGATGCGCTGCGAAGCGAGCGAAGACTGCGTCGGGAGCACGGAGAGCGACTGCAAAACGGCCCCGCTCGGGGATGCGTCAACGCTGGTCGCCCCAGCAACGCCAACTAGCGCAATTGCGACAGCAATTGCGCAGCTAGCGAAGCGGAGCGCCACTCGCCTCGTCGAAGAAGTGCAGGTTCTTCGCGTCGACGGCGATCTGGACGCGGTCGCCGATCCGGAGCTGGACGTGCGGTGGGAACGACGCGACGAGGTTCGGGCGAGAGCCGACGACACTGGCCTCGTCCTCGTTCTCGAGCTCCTCTTCTGCTGCAGTCGACTCCGCCTTGATCTGCCGGGCGTTGACCTTGAAGTACGCCATCGACTCCCCGCCGAGTGACTCGACGAGCTCGACGTCGGCGGCGATTTGCGGCAGCTGGTCGAAGCCCTGAGCCGGGTGGAGATCCCCCGCGCGCAGGCCGACGATCACGTCGCGCCCGTTCCACTCGCGGAGCTTCGGATAGTTCGCGAGCGCTTCGTCGGGGATCGGCAGGGTGTTGCCGCCCAGGTCGATCGAAACGCTGCCGTTCGCGGAGACGCGTCCCTCGAGGAGGTTCATCGGGGGCGTGCCGATGAAGCCGGCGACAAAGAGGTTCTCCGGCCGATCGTAGAGCCGCTGTGGTGCATCGACCTGCTGGAGGATGCCTTTGCTCATGACGGCGACACGATCGCCCATGGTCATCGCCTCGACCTGGTCGTGCGTGACGTAGACGGTCGTGGTCTTCAGCTCGCGCTGCAGCTTCGCGATGTCGGCGCGCATCTGCACACGCAGCTTCGCGTCGAGGTTCGAGAGCGGCTCGTCCATCAGGAAGACCTGCGGCTGGCGCACGATCGCGCGGCCCATCGCGACGCGCTGCCTCTGGCCGCCGGAGAGCTCCTTCGGCTTGCGGTCGAGATACGGCGTCAGGTCGAGCAGCTTCGCGGCCCAGGCGACGCGCTCGTTGATCGTCGCTTTCGGCGCCTTGCGCAGGCGGAGGCCGAACGCGATGTTCTCTGCGACGCTCAGGTGTGGATAGAGCGCGTAGTTCTGGAAGACCATGGCGATGTCGCGTTCCTTCGGCGATACGTCGTTGACGACACGGCCACCGATCGACACCGTCCCGTCCGAGATGTCCTCGAGCCCGGCGACCATGCGCAGCGCCGTCGTCTTGCCGCAGCCCGATGGGCCGACCAGAACGAGAAACTCGCCGTCGTGAATGTCGAGCGTCAGGCCGAAGACCGCCTGGACGCCGTTGTCGTACACCTTGTCGACCTCATTGAAGGCGACGTCTGCCATCAGTTGATCCTCCAGACATGGAACGACGGGCCGTCGGCCGGTAGCACGCCGTTCGGTGCCTCCTGGCCGTAGAGCGTTTCGAGTGACGTGAACGGAGTTGAGATCGGGTCGTGTGGGGCGCGCGCCGCGAGCACGAGCAGCCGCTCGTCGCGTGTTTCGCGCAGGAATGCGATGGCGTCGGCGGAGACGTGCACGTAGCGCAGGCCGCCGCGTGCCAACGCGTTGCTCGAACGGCGCAGCGCCGCGAGCATGCGCACCTCGGCGAGGAACGAGTCGTCCCATGTCTCGGGCTTGTCCCAAGGCATCGTCCGCCGGGCGTCCTCGCCCCACGCCCCTTCGAGCCCGATCTCGTCGCCTGCGAAAAGCATCGGCACGCCCGGCAGCGTCATCTGCAGGCCGACGCCGACGAGATGTCGCTGCGCCGTGCCCGCGATCGTGCGGAAGCGCGCGGTGTCGTGGCTGTCGAGCAGGTTCCAGGAGTGGAGGATGGTCTCCCACGGCACGCCCGCGCGGAATTGCCGCAGCGACGCGAACGCGGCATCCCCGTCGCTCTGCGGTACGCCCACGGGAACGCCCCAGAACTGGTCCTGCTGCTCGGCGTGCGGGTCGTCGCGCAGCAGCCACGTCCAGAGCGGGCGGAGGAAGCCGGAGTAGTTCATGACGCCGTGCCAGCCGCGAACGGTGAGGTCGGGCCGGAAGTCGTGGCCGTGCTCGGCGACGAGCAGCGCGGGGTCGACCTGCGTGCGCATCCACTTCGCAACGTCGTGGTTGAGGTCGAGATCGCGGTAGCGGCCGGTCATGTTCGCCACGTCGACGCGCCAGCCGTCGAGGCCCAGGTCGAGGTAGCGCTGCAGGATGCTCGCGAAGCGCTCGTGCAACTCCTCGCTCTGCCAGTTGAGCTTCGGCAGCGAGCGGTGGCCGAGCCAGGACTCGTAGCCGCCGGGGATCGAGTCGTCGAAGTAATAGAAGCTCCGCTCCGGCTCTTCACCGCGCAGCGCTGCCTGGAACCACTCGTGCTTATCGCCGGTGTGGTTCGGTGTGATGTCGCCGATCACGCGGATGCCGCGCGCGTGGGCCGCATCCGTGAGCGAGCGCAGTGCGTCGTCGCCACCGAGCAGCGGGTCGACGTATGCGAACGTTGTCGCGTCGTAGCGGTGCGTCGATCCGGCCGGGAAGAACGGCGTCAGGTAGATCATGTTCGCGCCGACGGCCTCGATGTGGTCGAGGTGCTGCTCGACGCCGCGCAGGTCGCCGCCGAAGAGCTCGTGCGGCGTCGCCCGTCCGCGCCCGGTCGGGAGGTCGTCCCAGTCGCGGCGGATTGCCCAGTCGGGCGCCTCGACCTGGAGGCCGGAGGACGCGAACCGGTCGGGGAAGATCTGGTAGGCGACCGAGCCCAGGTGCCAGTCCGGCCCCCACGACCCGACGGTGATCCCGAAGTCGTCTGCGTCGGCAACCTCGTGCGCGGTGGTGCCGAGGGCGTTCACCCAGCGGTAGCCGACGTCACCGCCGCTGAGGAGGAAGCGGTAGTGCGTCACCGGGTTCGCGACGGCGAACTCGGCCCGCCACCAGACGTCCGTCTCTGTCTGCTCGTCGACGATCGCCTCGGCGCTGCGCGGCTCACCGTCTCGCTCGTAGCGGAGCACGACGCGGTCCGCGCTCTGCGCGCGGGGAACGCGCAAGCGGACGACGACGGAGTCGCCGAGCTCGGCAGGGCGCTCGACCACGTGCAGGTCGGAGCCGTCGTGGTGTGG
>JAYUEQ010000139.1:0-6852 GCA_043739205.1 Thermoleophilia bacterium | reverse complement strand
CCGCGACCGCCGCCGCCGCGTGAGCGCCGAGGCCGAGCAGGTCTACGAGAGCGACGCGGAGCGGCGCGCGTGGTGGCTCCGGCTGCCCGCCATGCTGATCAGCCCGGGCCCGGTCTTCGCCGCACTTCGCGACGACTCGGCCGAGGCCGCCTCCGCCCGGCAGGAGCAGGTGCTCGCGGTCGTACTGACGGGCGGGATCGCGGGCGTCCTCTTCACCGCGGTCGCGGGGCACCTGCTCGACGATCCTGCCCTCGACGGGCTGCTCGTCGCGGTCTGGGCCTTCCTCGGCGGCTGCCTCTACGGCGGCGCCGCGTTCTGGATCGGCGGTGGCGCGCTCTACGCGGGGCTGCAGGGCTTCGGGTCTGTCGGCAGCTACCGCCGCGCCCGGCATCTGCTGGCGCTCGCGGGCGCCCCGCTCGCGCTCTCGCTCGTCACCTACTGGCCGATCAAGGTGATCGTCTACGGCGGCGACGTCTTCCGCTCGGGCGGCGCGGACGCCGGCGCCGGCGGTCAGGTCTTCGCCTGGGTCGGCTATCTCTTCTTCGCCTGGTCGGCCACGCTGCTCTTCGTCGGCGTGCGCGCTGTGCACGGCTGGACGTGGCCCCGCACCGCCGCGGCGACCGCCACCGCGGCGCTCCTGCCCGCGCTGCTCGTCATCGCCGCGAAGCTGTAGCAGCCCGGAAGTCCGCGAGCTCCTCCTCGGGCATCGCGTAGGTGTGCCGCTCCTCGGGGAAGGTGCCGCTGCGCACCTCGTCGACGTACTGCTCGAGCGCCCGCTTGATCGCGGTGTGGAGATCCGCGTAGCGCTTGACGAAGCGCGGCACGTGGCCCTCGTAGAGGCCGAGCATGTCGTGCCAGACGAGCACCTGGCCGTCGCAGTCCGGGCCTGCGCCGATGCCGATCGTCGGGATGTCGAGCGCTTCGGTGATCCGCGCCGCGACCGGCGAGGGCACCGCTTCGAGCACGAGTGAGAAGCAGCCGGCCACCTGGAGGGCGAGAGCGTCCTCGTAGAGCTGTACTGCCTGCGTCGCCGTGCGGCCCTGGGCCTTGAAGCCGCCGAGCATCGTTGCGGTCTGAGGCGTGAGGCCGAGGTGGCCCATCACCGGGATGCCAGCGTCAGTGAGCGCGCGCACGCGCGCGAGCATCGGTCCTGCCCCCTCGAGCTTGACTGCGTCGGCCTGCGCTTCCTTGACGAAGCGGATCGCGGATTCGATCGCCTGTTCGACAGACACGTGGTACGAGCCGAACGGCAGATCGGCGATCACGAGCGGCCGAGTCGCGCCGCGTGTGACCGCGCGCGTGAGCATCAGCATCTCGTCCATCGTCGCCGGCACGGTCGAGTCGTGACCGAGCACGACCATCGCCGCAGAGTCGCCGACGAGGATCAGGTCGACGCCGGCCGCATCCGCGATCCGCGCGGAGGGAGCGTCGTAGGCGGTGATCATCACGATCCGGTTGCCACGACGCTTCATCTCGGCGACCTCGGGGAGCGGCAGCTTGCCGGGAGCGGGCGTGCCGGCGGAGCCCTTGCGCGGGCGAGTGGTCATGGGGTGTCTCCTTCCGTGATCGGGACGTTGTCGATCAGGCGCGTCTGGCCGACGCGTGCTGCGATCGCGAGGGTGGGGCCGTCGAGGTCGGCGACGGCGACGTAGTCCGGTTCGACGCCAGCGCGTGCGAGTACCGCGCGCGCCTGTTCTTCATCGCGCGTTTCGAGCGCGCGCGGAATCGCGCGAGCGCGCTCCCGCTCGTCGGCGGTCAGTCGTGCGTTGCGCGAAGAGAGCGCAAGGCCGTCGGTGTCGCGGACGGTGTCGACGACGCGGATCACGACGCCGAGGTTCAAGTCGCGTACGAGCTGCTTGAGTACGGCGACCTGCTGCGCATCCTTGCGCCCGAACCATGCGATCTCCGGGCGGACGATGTTGAAGAGCTTGAGGCAGACCGTCGCAACGCCGCGGAAGTGGCCGGGCCGGAAGTCGGCTTCAAGGCCGTCCGCGGCACCTTCGGGGACGACCCAGGTCGCGAAGCCCGGCGGATACATCTCCTCCACGGGCGGCGCGAAGATCACGTCGACGCCTTCAGCCTCGGCGATCGCCACGTCGCCTTCGAGATCGTGCTGATAGGCGGCGAGGTCACGGCTGTCCGAGAACTGCGCCGGGTTGACGAACACGCTCGCCACCAATACGTCGCAGTCGCCGCGCGCCGCGCGGAACAGGGCTGTGTGACCGGCATGCAAGGCACCCATCGTCGGCACCAGACCGACGACTCCGTGACGCGGCAAGTCGAGCTCGTTGATCGACCGCGCGACGATCACGCGCGCGTCACCTCGACGAGCGCGTCGTATGCCTGCTCGAAGCCGGAACCGCGGAGCGCAGCGCGGTGGCGTTCGACGGTCTCCCAGTCACCGCGCGAGATCGGCCCGGTCAGGTCGAAGTCGTTCTCGATCGTGCGCTCCATCAGCGGCACGAGCGCCTCGGGCGGTGCGCCCGCCTCTTCGAAGAGTTGCGACGCGGTCCGGAAGAGGGTGACGAGGAAATTCGACGCGATCGCCGCACCTGCGTGATAGCTCGCCCGCCTGTCATCTGCAAGCACGAACGGGTGGAGGCCGAGTGTCTCCGCGAGCCAGAGCGCGCGTGCTTGCGCGTCCTCCGTCTCCCCGGTTACGGCGCCCCAGGCGCCGTCCAGTTGCTCCGGCCCATGCGCGAGCGTGAGCGTCTGCAGCGGGTGCACGGAGAAGCGCTTGACGTGGGGGGCGAGCGCCGCGAGCGGCGTTCCGCCCGATACGTGCGCGATCCAGGGGCCCGCTTCGATCGACTGCGCAACCTCGGCGATCGCGCGATCCGGCACGCAGAGCAGGCGCAACTGCCCGTCGTCGCGCACGGCCACGCCACGCTCGCGTAGACGAGCTGCAATCGCGGAGCCGGCGCGACCCGCGCCGATGACGGTGACGTCTTCGAACATGTTGTGGCTCCAGTTCCGATTCCGGATACCGGGCACAGGGAGGGTACTCCACGCCGTCCGGCTCGGGGGAGAAGATGACCTTGGTAGGGTTTTCCTGGTGCCGATCTACGAATACGTCTGCATGAGCTGCGAATCTCACTTCGAGGAGCTCGTGGGCATGTCGGATCCCGATCCGAACTGCCCCGACTGTGGCAACCAGAAGGTCGCCAAGCAGTTCAGCACCTCGTTCGCAGCACACGGCACCGCCGGGCAGCCCTCCTTCGGTGGTGGCGGCTGCTGTGGCGGCGGTTGTGGCAGCTGCGGCTGATCTGTCGCTGATCGCCTACGGCGACGTCGTCGCCGGCTGCGAGCAATGCGCGCTCTCGCAGACGCGGACGCAGGTCGTCTTCGGTTCGGGTTCGCCGACGGCGGAGCTGATGTTCGTGGGCGAGGCGCCGGGTTTCCACGAGGACAAGCAAGGCGTGCCGTTCGTCGGTGCTGCTGGGAAGCTGCTCGGCAAACTGCTCGAAGGGATCGGGCTGTCGCGCGACGACGTCTATGTGGCGAACGTCATCAAATGCAGGCCTCCCGGCAATCGCGACCCGCTCCCGGAGGAGATCCAGGCGTGCGAGGGACATCTGTTCCGTCAGATCGAACTCGTTCAACCGACACTCGTCGCGACGCTCGGCAACTTCGCGACCAAGCTCCTCTCCGGCAAGCCGACCGGCATCACCCAGGTGCATGGCCGCGAGCAGCAGGTCGTGCTCGGCGGCAACCCGGTAACGCTCTATCCGATCTTCCATCCCGCCGCCGCCCTCTACACGCCGCGGATGCTGCAGGTGCTCGAGGAAGACTTCCGCCGCATCCCGGAGCTCCTCGGCCGCGACGCAGCGCCCTCGCCGCCGCCCCCGGCGCCGCAGTACGAGCCCGAGCCGGCAGCCGAGACCTCAGTCCAGCTCGGCCTCTTTTAGCCACGCCTTTTCTCGACCAGTCTCGTGGTCAGACCAAGGGTCACGGAACTGGAACACACTGTCCACAAGGTCTTCGGCATGCGGGTTTTCGAGAACTCCGACATGTCGTTCGAGACCAGTCTGGTGGTCAGACCAGGGTCCCAGAAGTGTCACAAACGTTCCACAGGCGCTCCGATCCCTATCGTCATGCTGTGGACTGCGTGACCGGATCGCCCGAGGAGACCGAGGCGCTCGCTGCCCGGCTGGCGGGGCGGCTGCGCGCCGGAGACGTCGTTGCGGTCTCCGGTGAGCTCGGGGCGGGGAAGACCACTTTTGTCCGTGGCGCGGCGCGAGCGCTCGGGGTTCGCGAACCGGTCTCGAGCCCGACGTTCACGATCGGCCACCGCTACGACGCCCCGGTTCCGGTCGCCCACCTCGATCTCTACCGGCTCGCCGGCATCGACCCGGAAGAGTGGGGCGACCTCGAACCGTACTTCGACGGCACGGTCGCTTTTGTCGAATGGCCGGAGCACGGAGGCGAATGGCTACCCGAGGCGCGGGCGACCGTTACGCTCAATCACGTCGACGAGTCACACCGGCAGGTGAGAATCGACAGTGAAGACGATCTTGGCCTTTGACACCGCGACGAGTTTCGGGGCGGTCTGCGCATTGACGCCGGACCATCGTGATCATGCTGCGCGCGCCGGCGATCTGCTCGAAGCGGTCGACCGCCTTGTCGACGATCCCGCGGCGATCGACGGCATTGTCGTCGGCCGTGGCCCGGGCAGCTTCACGAGCATCCGCATCGGTCTTGCAACCGCGCGCACATTGGCGCTCGCGCTCGGCGTTCCTGTCGCCGGCGCGTCGACGCTCGACGGTTACGCCGGCGGGATGCCGGTGATCGACGCACGCCGCGGCGAGGTCTTCGTCCTGGGGCCGCGCGTCTGCAAGCCGGACGAGCTCGACGTCGCGGGCCAGGTGCTCGTCGGCGATGGAGCGATCCGCTATCGCGAGCTCTTCGAGGCGAACGGCGCGACGATTGCGCCTGACGACGACCCCGTGCACATGCCCGATGCGCTGCTCCTCGTCGCGCGCGCCGGCGCGTTTGGCCCCGCAGAGAAGGTCGAGCCGCTCTACGTCCGTGATCCCGACGCAAAGCCGAACGCATGACGGCCGTTGCGATCGAGATCCGCGTCCTCGAGTTGGGTGACCTGACCGCGATCGAATCGATCGAGCAGAAGGCGTACCCCACCCCGTGGTCGCGCTCGATGTTCGCGTCCGAGCTCGCGAAACCGACGTCGATCTGTCTCGGCGCATTCGAGGGGCAGGATCTCGTCGGCTACGTGATCAACTCGCGCTATGTCGACGCCTGGCACGTGATGAATGTCGCGGTCGACCCTGGGCATCAGCGGCGCGGCGTCGCCACCGCGCTGCTCGAGCGGTTGTTCGAGCTGACGCGCGATGACGAGCGTCGCGGCTACACGCTCGAGGTGCGCGTTTCGAACGACGATGCGATCGGGCTCTACGAAAAGCTCGGCTTCGAATCGCGCGGCACCCGGCGTGGGTACTACACGGACAACCGGGAAGACGCGCTGATCATGTGGCGCGACGCGCGACAGTGATTCTCGGGATCGAGACGTCGTGCGACGAGACCGCGGCCGCGCTCGTCACTTGGGACGGCGACATCGTGGCTAGCGTGGTCGCCTCGCAAGACGAGCTGCACGCGCGCTTCGGCGGCGTCGTACCCGAGGTTGCGAGCCGGCGGCACCTGGAACTGATCGCGCCCGTGATCGAGGAGGTTCTGACCGACGAGGTGGAGGCGATTGCCGTCACCTCGCGACCGGGGCTGATCGGCGCGTTGCTCGTCGGCGTGTCCGCCGCGAAAGCGCTCGCGTGGGCGCGGCGGCTGCCGCTGATGCCGGTCAACCACCTGCACGGCCACGTCGCGTCGCTTTATCTGCGGCCGCTTGACCTGCAGCCGCCGTTCACGTGTCTGCTCGCGAGTGGGGGGCACACGTTGCTGCTCGACGTGCAAGACCGCGGGGGCTACACCGTTCTCGGCACCACGCTCGACGACGCTGCAGGCGAGGCCTTCGACAAGGGCGCGCGGCTGCTCGGGCTCGGTTATCCGGGCGGCCGTGAGATCGACGCGCTCGCGAAGCAGGGCGACCCGACGGCCTACGACTTCCCGGTCGCGCGCGTGCCCGGGCTCGACTTCTCGTTCTCCGGCCTCAAGACGTCGCTGCTCTACCGGGTGCGGGATCTCGCCCCAAAGGAGCTCGCGGCCCGGCGCGCCGACCTCGCGGCGAGCTATCAACGCGCGATCGTACGCGCGCTCGTCGAGCGCCTCGAGGCTGCCGGGGGAGACCGAATCGCCGTCGTGGGAGGCGTTGCTGCCAACTCGGAGCTCCGCGCGGCGCTGCCCGACGCGGCGCTCGCCCCGCTGCCGCTCTGCACCGACAACGCCGCGATGATCGCCTCGGCCGGGCGCTACACCGACCCCGTCCCGTACCCCGACTACCTTTCCCTCGATGCGCGTGCCACGGCGTAGCTTCAGGCTGCTCGGACTCGCGATCCTGACGATCGTGCTTGGTGCGACAGTCGTCGCACGCGGTCGTGATGGCACCGAGCAGCCGCCGATCAGCTGGCGCGGGCTCGTGGGCGACCCGCGCAGCGCAGTTCCATCGGGTCAGCGGATGATCGTCGTGCTGCATACGAAGTCGGTCGCCCAGCGGCTTGCGCAGGTCAAGTACGCGACCGAGGCGCAGGAACGGTCGTGGACATCGCAGGCCTACGCCGCGCAGCAGCAGGTGCTCACGACGCTCGCAACGCTCGGCGTGACTGTGCATCCGGACTTCAGCTACTCGCGTGTGCTGGACGGCTTCGCTGCGCCGCTCGACCCGAGGGCGGTGTCGATCCTCGAGAACCTGCCCGAGGTCGCCGGCATCTATCCGGTGCGCGCGGC
>JAYUEQ010000138.1:0-5359 GCA_043739205.1 Thermoleophilia bacterium | reverse complement strand
TTGCACGCTCGCCGAGCCCTGGGGGCCACGCGAGCGTGGCCCCCAGGCTGGGAGTGCTCCTGTCAGGGGAGCTGAACGTGCACGTGGGCTGCGAAGATGTCGGACTTCTTGTTCCCGACGGACGGCGTTGCGCTGCCCCAACTGAGAACGACGTCTGTCGGAGAGAGCGTCGAGATGCCGAACGTGTCGCCGGGCCACACAGACCGATCTCCGAACTCGTTCGACACCTGCTGGGCCGGCCCGAGCCAGCCGCTCTTGAGCGAGAACGTGCGCAGGTACATGGCGTACCCGAGCGGGCTCGAGTCCGACAGCCACCCGACGTAGGCGATCCCGGCGGGCCCAGCCGTGACTTGCATGATGTGGGGAACGGCGAGGGTGTCGGTCGGTCCCTGAATCGGCTTCGACCAGTGACCGCCGTGGTCTGTCGAGTAGGAAAGCCAGCCGATGTCGTTCGGTGTGCCGTCGGCGTTCGTTCCCTGCGTGTCCCAGGTCGCATAGAGATTGCCGCCGGCGTCCAGTGCGATGTCAGCGTCGATCCACCACTCCGAGAGCGACATCGTCCCGGCCGACGCCCCAACCTTCAAGGGCGAAGACCACGTCGCTCCACCGTCGGTCGACGACGTGAAGTACTCGTACGCCGGTGTCATCGCGTACGTCGTCGTGTCGGTGATTCCGTAGCCCTGGTAGAGCACGTCGACGCGCCCGCTTGGTTCGACGACGAGCGGTGCAAGGTCGCCGCCGCTCGCCGGGAAGCCGGGACTGACGTACGTCATCGGCCCGAACGACTTGCCATGGTCGGTCGACTTCTGGATGACGACGTTGACGTCTCCTGTCGAGTAGCCGCAGCTTCCGTCCGCGGCGCACAGGAACGTGATCGATGAGCGATTGGGGCCGTAGTCGTAGGTGAGGTACACCGTGCCGTCGGGTGCGACCGCGAGGAACTCGCGGTCACCCCAGTTCTTGGGGTCCGGCGGGACGAGCGGCGTCACCTGCGGGAAGGTCAGCCCGTGGTCGAACGACGCCGCAACGACCGGGTACCACTGGCCGCCGCGACCGAGCATGAAAGCCGCATAGACGGTGCCGTCAGGCGCAACCGTGATCGCCGGATCCCACGCGTTGTAGTTCGAGCCAACAGATCCCGGGACCGAGATCGGCTTGCTGAACGTCAGCCCGCCGTCGGTCGAGCGCGCAAAGGCGATTCCGGAACAGCCCATCCATGCCTCGTACACGACCTGGCTCGCAGCATCCGCGGCCTGCTCGACCTCGGCGTTCTGGCCGGAGCACGACGTCGTGAGATCCGTCACCGGACTGATCGAGTAGCTCGCACCGGGCGCCGCCGCGTGAGCGACCCCGAACGTCGCGGCCACGGCGAGTGCTGCACACAGCACACCCAGCCGGCGCGCTTGATCACGTTTCCCCATATCTCCCCTTTTCGTCGACTGACTCAGCCGCGGGATGATCCATTGCGCGCGCCGCGAGGTCAAGGAGGCCGGACCGGACGAAGGCCCGCCGGAGCGGGCGGGCCTTCTGGCTGCGTTCTGCTGCAGCGTTATTAGAACGGACCGACGCGGTGCGGCTTGTCCCAGGCGACGCGGACGAGATCTGCCTCGGACTCGACGAGGCCGGTTTCCTCGGGCCGCGGCTGGGCCGCCGTGCGTTTGCCGTTCGGGCGCCGGGGCGCCGTCGTGTCCCACGAGAGACGGTTCATGCGTGCACCTCCTGCGTGTCGTTCGGTACGGGCGCCGCAGCCCGCGTGATCCTGATGTCGCCGGAGACCGTCTTGGCCCGAATCTCGACGAGCGGGCCGTCACCGGCGGGTGCGTCGGTCGTCAGTTCGAGCTCGGAAACGGTGTCGCCGCTGACGGTGTTGCAGTCGAGATAGACCTTCGAGCCTCGGCGCACGCCGATCGTCACGTCACCGGAGACGGAGTGGGCCGAGACGGCCCCGCGCAGCACCGCACCGTGCACCTGATCGCCGCTGACCGTGTTCGCGCTGACGTCGTCGTAGGCCTCGCCGATCGTCACGTCGCCGGATGCACTGTTGACGTTGGCGGCCCCGTGCACGATGTCCACTTCGATGTCGCCGGATGCGGTCTGCACATTCACGCCGCCCACCACCTCGTGTACCCGGGTGTCGCCGCTCGCGCTCTTGATGTTGACCCCGCCCTCGATGCGATTCGCTTCGATGTCACCGGACGCCGTCGAGACCTTGAGACCGCCGAGGACGCCGCGCGCGACGAGGTCAGCCGACTTGGAGCGTACGGAAAGCCCCGATGCGTGCGGGCAGCGGATCCGGCAGGTGATCCCCTGGCGGGCGAAGCCGAGCGAGAAGCTGAAACCGCCGCGCTTGTTAGGCACGTCGACGATCAGATTCCGGCCGTTCAGCTCGATGCGGGCGTCGTCGACCAGGCGCTGCGATTCCTCGTCGTGTGCGGTGAGCTCCACTTCGATCTGGCCGGCGAGTGTGGGGTCGACCACGATCTCGCCGGAGGCGAGCCGAACGTCGATCTCAGCCGGTCCGTCGATGTCGAATGTCTTCTGCACGGTCACTCTCCTCTAACTCTGGGCGTAGCCCGACAGGCGCTTGCCGCTGACGTGCGCGGGGCGCGATTCGGTCGCTCGGGCGATTGCACGCACGAGCCACGCATTGGTCGAGACGCCCTCGCGGTCTGCGGCCTTCTCGACCGCGAGCTTGAGCGACTCCGGAAGGCGCAGGCTGATCCGCGCCGAAAGCTCCTCGCCGGCCGTCGAGCCGGCAGAGTCACCGGCCGAGTCGACGAACACGAGCTCGGGCTCCTGGCCTGCGAGACGAACCTCGATGTGGCCGGAGGGCAACTTGGACGAAAGTTCCACGGCGACCTGTGAGAGCAGATCGAACAGCTTCAGCCGCAGATTGGACGAGAGCGCCTCGCTCAGGCGGCCGGCAATCTGGGCGGAGCGCTCGTCGCCGAGGTCGGCGAGCCCCCGCAGGTCTTCCTGGATCCCCTCGAGCACGATTGTCAGATTCATGATGACATCACTATGACATCAGAGATGGCGTCTGTCAACTGTCAGCGCGACATTCCGCGTTTTAGGTCGGTCCAACGAGAACGGGCCCCTTGCGGGGCCCGTTCACTGCGTTACGCGCGAGACCGGCGCTAGACGCGCGGGCCGTCGTCGACGTAGGTCGTGGTGGTGGTGCGGCGCGCTCCGGCGACGCCACCCCAGCTCGACCAGAACATCAGCGACAGGACGAGGCCGATGGCCCCGACGATCATCAGAATCACGCCGATGGTGTTGATGTCCAGGCCCGAGACGGTCGCGTTGACCGCCCAGGTGAGGATTGCACCGGCCGCAATGAGGATCAGGCTCACTCCAATGCCCATATCCGAACCTCCTTCTCGTATCTCCCGACGGATGAATTGCTTCGCTGTAGGAACACGGGTTCAACGGCTGACCCGGTTGTTCGGTTACGGCCCCGCGTTTCCGCCGTTTCATTAATGTTGGCGCCGCGTGCGTAGGGGTTCGATTTTTCAGTTGCTCGGCATCGCGGCGATCGCGGCCGTCATCACATCGCTGGTAGCGGTGCTGATCCCGTGGTTGCCCGTTCCGGCGAGCAAGGAGGCCGGTCGGATCCACTTCGTCTACTGGTTCACGACCGTGATCTGCATCGCGGTCTTCGCGGCTGTTGCAGCGGTGATGACCTATTCGGTGCTCAAGTTCCGCGCCCGTCCGGACGACGACTCGGACGGCCCGCCGATCCACGGCCACACGAAGCTCGAGATCGTCTGGACCGCGATTCCCGCAGTGCTCGTGACGGCCATCTCGATCGTCAGCGCGATCGTCCTCGCCCAAAACAGCCGCACGGGCTCGAATCCGCTCGTCGTGCAGGTGAACGCCGTCCAGTTCGCCTGGAAGTTCACCTACCCGAACGGCAAAAGCTACGGGTATATGACGCTGCCCAAGGGGCGGCACGTGAAGCTCGACATCACCGCGAACGACGTCATCCACTCGTTCTGGTCGCCCGAGCTGTCGCAGAAGCAGGACGCTGTGCCCGGCGAGCACACCTACCTCGTGATCACACCGACGCGGACGGGGACGTACCCCGTGATCTGCACTGAGCTCTGCGGCCTCGGCCACGCGCTGATGCGCAGCCACGTGACGATCATTCCCGCCGCCAAGTTCGACGCCTGGCTCAAGGGCGGCGGCGCGGCCGCCTCCGGCCCGCCCGGCCTCGCAGTGTTCCAGGAGAACGGCTGCGGCGGCTGTCACACGCTGAAGGCGGCACCTGGGGCAAACGGCAAGGTCGGCCCCGACCTCGACAACCTGAAGCAGGAGGCGGCAGGCGCGAACCAGCCACTAGCCGCCTTCATCAAGGAGTCGATCGTCAAGCCGAGCGCCTACATCGCACCGGGCTTCTCGAACGCGATGCCCGCGACCTTCGGCACGCAGATCCCACCGGACAAGCTCACGAAGCTCGTGCAGTATCTGGAGCAGAGCGCGAAGTGACCGACTTGCACGACCATCACGAGCACGCCGCGCCTGCGCGGACCGGCATCCACCGCCTGACCGGGCCGGGGTGGCTGCGTGTCCTCTGGGTGACGCCGATCTTCTTCGGCATCGGCGCAGGGCTTCCGGTGCTGATCCGGTGGCTCGCGCACTGGGACCCGATCTGGAAGGGCTCGGTCGTGCTGACCGTCGAGCTCGTGACCGTCCCGTTCGGCTTCCTCATCGGCCTCGGCGGCTTCGACTACTGGGCGCACTACGCCTCCGGTCGGCCGACGGTCGAGGACGATCACTCGAGTCACGGCGCGAAGTCGTGGCGCGACTACTTCCGGATCAACACCGACCACAAGGTGATCGGGATCCAGTACGTCGTCACGACGATCATCTTCTTCTGCATCGGCGGCCTGCTCGCGATGCTCTTCCGCGCCGAGCTCGCACAGCCGGGCGACCAGTACTTCAACCCGCAGACCTTCAACGTCCTCGTTTCGAACCACGCGGCGCTGATGATCTTCCTGTTCGTCATCCCCGCGTTCGCCGGGCTCGGCAACTACGTGATCCCGCTGATGCTCGGTGCCGCCGACATGGCGTTCCCGCGGCTGAACGCGCTCTCGTTCTGGCTGCTTCCGATCGCTGGCGTGATGCTCGTTGCGGGCATGGTCACGCCGGGCGGCGGGCCGTCGGCGGGCTGGACGTGTTACGCGCCGCTCTGCTCCCATCAGCCGCTTGGCCAGGTGTTCTTCAACATGGGCGTTCAGTGGGCCGGCGCGAGCTCGATCATGACCGCGCTCAACTTCCTGGTCACGATCATCACGATGCGCGCGCCGGGCATGACGTTCTGGCGGATGCCGCTGCTCGTCTGGGCGAACTTCACGAC
>JAYUEQ010000137.1:0-16607 GCA_043739205.1 Thermoleophilia bacterium | reverse complement strand
GATGCGGTGCTCACGGCGACGGTCGGCCCGTTCACCGCGTTCGC
This sequence comes from Thermoleophilia bacterium, assembly GCA_043739205.1. Taxonomy (GTDB): domain Bacteria; phylum Actinomycetota; class Thermoleophilia; order Gaiellales; family Gaiellaceae; genus PALSA-600. The sequence continues at coordinate 16,563 of JAYUEQ010000137.1, read as the reverse complement.
TTGGGTGATCGCGCACGTCTCGATCGACTACAAGCGCGAGATCGTGCAGGGCGCCCGCGAGATCGTCGTTCGCTCACGGATCACCGACGTGGGGCGAACGAGCATCACCTTCGAGCAGGACGTACTCGGCCCCGACGGCGAGGTCGCGGCGGCGTGCAGGTCGGTGCTCGTTGCGTGGGACCGCGAGGCGCGCGCGGCGCGGCCGATCGAGGAGCGCGAGCGCGTCCTCCTGACCGCTTAGACGGCGAACTGGATCTTGCCGCCGACCAGCACGCGCGCGATCTCGAGCGTGTCGGTCAGCACGACCACGTCGGCAGGGAGCCCGACGTCGAGCCGCCCGAGCTCGGGATCGCCCAGCACCCGGGCCGGCGTCGACGTTGCGGCGCCGACCGCGTCCTCGATCGGGGCGCCGAGATCGTGGAGGTTGCGGACCGCCTCGATCATCGTAAGGACGCTGCCCGCAAGCACGCCGTCCGGCCCCCGCACCGTGCCTTCGTGCACGTGCACCTCGATGGTTCCGAGGCGGTAGGAGCCGTCCCCGACGCCTGCGCCCATGATCGCATCGGTGACGAGTGCCATCCGTCCTCGGGCTGCGCGCCAGACCGTCTTCGACGTCTCCGGCGCGAGGTGAATGCCGTCGAGGATGATCGAAACGACCACGTCGTCGCGCGTGAGCGCGGCGCCGACGATGCCCGGGTCGCGATGCAGGAACGGGCGCATCGCATTGAAGAGATGAGTGACGCTGCGCGCGCCGCGGTCGAATGCCGCGTTGGCCTGCGCTGCGGTGGCGTCCGTGTGGCCGAGCGACACCGCGACGCCTCGCTCGAGCAGGCGGTCGATCAAAGCGTCGGCGCCCGGGAGCTCCGGGGCGAGCGTCATCAGGCGCACCGGGCCGGCGGCGAGCAAGCGGTCGAGCAGCGGGAGGTCGGGATCCCGGCGCGCTGAGGCCTCGTGCGTCCCGAGCCGGTTCTGCGAGAGGAACGGTCCCTCGAGGTGCACCCCGAGGATGCGCGGGCGTGACGCGCCGGTCGGCACCTCCGCCATCGCCGCGCGCAGTTGCCGCTCCGGCGTCGTGATCAGGGTGGGGAGGTAGGCGGTGACGCCGGTCTCGAGGAGCGCCTCGCCGGCGCGCCGGTAGCAGTCCGCGTCGGCGTCGAGGAAATCGACGCCTCCGAAGCCGTTCACCTGCAGATCGACGAAACCGGGAACTGCGATACCGCGGCCGGCCGGGGAGGCGAGACCGACCGCGACGATGCGGCCATCGTCCACCTCGACGTCGCCTTTCACGAGCAGCCCGTCGACGAGCGCCGCTTCCACTCCCAGTTTCATCGCGCCAGCATAGAAGGCGGTTGTCGTAGATCACGCTGACGCGCTGAGACCGGCCGGCGATCAGGTCAGCGATCGCCGGCCGGGCAGTTGTCAGGCCGGAGCCGGACGTGCGTGATGGGCGGCCATCGGCTTTGTGACGGACCTTCCGCCGAAGAGCCCGAAGCTCGCGAGCAGCACGAGCAGCGTCCCCGGGATCACGAAGAACCACGTGAAGAGCCGGAAGGACGGCAAGCTGTTGACCTGCTTGTAGTCGCTCACGTTCGCTTGCATCGTCGTCACGAGCGGCTTGTAGTGAACGAGACCTGCAGGGACCTGCGCGAAGATCTTCTCGTTCCTCTGCATCAGGGTGACGAGCGAATCGAAGTCCTTCAGCATCACGGGCATCCCGGCGAACATCGCCGCGAGTTGCGGAAACTGCTGCTGGAGCTTCGCCATGTCGGCCGGCGTCAGCCGAACGGACTTCAGTCCCGCGACGTACTGCTGGAACTTCGCCACGTTCTTCGCGCTCATCGCCGGTACGACCTGGCCGAGCGGTGTGAAGACATCGTTGTAGTAGTAGGCCGTCGTCTTCACCTGATCGGGCTGCATGATCGGCTGAAAACTCCCGAGCATGTGCTCACCCGCGTTGGCCTTCGACGGCAGCGACAGTGCGAACGGCGCAATCACGAGCGCCGCTCCGATTACGAGCACTGCCCACAGCACCTTACGGTTCATGTCGACCTCCTAGGTCATACGCATCGTTCTGCGCGCAGCCGACCGAGGCGTCAGGTGCGCCGCTGATCGACGATGCGTGACAACTACCTAAACGCGTAGTTGTCCGAACGGCGTGTGCGCGGAAGCCCTGTCGCCGCTCCAGTTCGCGGTCGCGATCGTGTGATCGAACAGGAGGCAAACGTGCGTAAGCAGATCGTGATCCTCGGCGGCGGTACAGGCGGGACCATGATCGCGAACCGGCTGCGGAAGCGGCTCGCGTCGTCCGAGGCAGACATTCATGTCGTCGACCGTGACAATCGTCACGTGTACCAACCGGGCTTGCTCTTCGTCCCGTTCGGCTTGGCCGATCCCGATGAGATCGTGAGGCCCCGGAAGCGCCAGCTTCATCGCGGCATCGAATTCCACGAGGACGAGGTCGAGTCGGTTGTGCTCGAGCATGACCGCGTCCTGCTCGCCGGTGGGCACGAGCTCTCCTACGACGTGCTGGTCGTCGCGAGCGGCGCCCGGCTCCTGCCGGAAGAGACGCCGGGCATGACCGGCCCTGGGTGGGGTGAGCGGGTTTCGACGTTCTATGACCTCGAAGGAGCGGTCCGCACGCGCGAGCTGCTCGACCGCTTCGACGGTGGCCGCCTCGTCGTCGACATCACCGACATGCCGATCAAGTGCCCTGTTGCGCCGATCGAGTTCGCGTTTCTCGCCGACTGGTACCTGCGCGAGCGCGGCATCCGTGATCGCAGCGAGATCGTGCTCGCGACGCCGCTCGACGGCTGCTTCACGAAGCCGATCGCATCGGAGCATCTGTCGCATCTTCTGGCAGAGAAGGACATCGATGTCGAGGTCGAGTTCAGCGCCGGAGAAGTGGACGGCGTCGGCGGCGTTCTCACCTCCTACGACGGCCGGACGATCGACTTCGACCTGCTCGTGACGGTGCCGCTACACGGTGGGGCTGCATTCGTCGGCCGCTCCGCAGGGCTCGGCGACGCGCTCGACTTCGTGCCTGCCGATCCGCACACACTGCAGGCAACAGCTCGCCCGAACGTGTTCGTCCTCGGCGACGCAACCAATCTGCCGAGCTCCAAAGCGGGATCGGTGACGCACTTCGAGGCCGAGCTGCTCGACCGGAACATCGAACGGTCGCTCGCCGGCCAGGACCTCGAAGCGCGCTTCGATGGGCATGCGAACTGCTTCATCGAGACGGGCTTCCACAAGGCGTTGCTGATCGACTTCAACTACGACACCGAGCCGGTTCCCGGCCGCTTCCCGACGGCGCTCGGGCCGCTCCCGCTTCTCCGGGAGTCGCGGCTGAACCATCTCGGGAAACTGTTCTTCCAATGGATCTACTGGCACGCGCTCCTGCCAGGACGCGACCTGCCGCTCGTCGGACCGAACATGCCGACGGCAGGGAAGCAGCTGGCGAGCGTGGCCAAGGGAGGTTGAAATGACCGACGTCGTTGCAGAGACGATCGCCGTTGACGCGGGGGGCTTCCTCCTCGACCCGGCGCAGTGGGATCACGAGCTCGCGGAGCAGATCGCTCGCGAGGCTGGAATCTCGCAGCTCACTGACAGGCATTGGCGCGTGATCGAGTTCATGCGCGAGCAGTTCCTGACGAGCGGCACAGCGCCATCGATTCGCTCGCTCGGCAAGGAGTCAGGCGTCCCCGTCAAGGAGCTCTACGAGCTCTTCCCCACGGGGCCCGCGAAGCTCGCAGCGAAGATCGGCGGCATCCCGAAGCCGCGCGGCTGCATCTAGGAAAGGGGCACAACCATGACCAGCGTTCTCGAAGACACGGCTTTAGCGGCTCCGGCCGTGGAGACGATTCAGAAAGTGGCAATCGTCATCTCGAAGGGGTCGCTCGAAGGAATCTATCCCGGCCTGATCCTCGCGAACGGCGCGCGGATGGAAGGCATCGAGGCCGACATCTTCTTCACGTTCTTCGGTCTCGAGGCGATCCGCAAGGACCGTCAATCGCGCATCAAGGTCGCAACGGTGGGCAACCCGGGGATGCATATGCCGACGCTTCTAGGAGCGTTCCCCGGCTTCTCGGCTATCGCGACCAAGATGATGCTGCGGCAGATGGAGAAGCTCGACATCCCGCCGATCGCAGAGTTCGTCCAGCTCGTCGCGGACTCCGGTGTGGGGCTCTACGCCTGCAAGGCGTCGGTCGAGATGTTCGGGTTGAGCGCGGAGGCCTTCATCCCCGAGCTGACTGCGGTCGCGACAGTTGGTGAGTTCTACGGTCTTGCCGCCGGCGGCCAGATCATCTTTACCTAGAGGCCGGTGCGCTAGCGTCCCTCGGCGAGATGGCCGTGGTCGAGGGACAGCGTCGGTTCGCAGCACCCCCGGAGCGCGTGTTCGCGCTGCTGACCGATCCCGATGTGGTTGCGTCGGCGATGCCCGCGGTGCGTGGGCATACGGTGCTCGACGACGACCACTGGAACGCCAAGGTGAAGCCGCCCTTGCCGTTCGCGCCGAGCATCACGATTCGTTTCGAGGTGCTCGATCGCAGGGCGCCCGAGCATGCGGCGCTGCATGCACACGGGGGCGGCGCCGACATCACCTCGACGTTCGACCTGGCGGAGGACGGTGACGGCACCCTGATGCACTGGCGGACGGACATCCACCTGACGGGCCTGCTCTCGCACTTCCACGGGCCGGGCCTCGACGCGGTTGCGCAGCGGCAGGCGGTACGGACGCTCGACGCGGTCGAGCGCGCCCTCTAACGCTCAGGCGTCCGCGATCTCGACGTGGCGCTGCGCCACGCAGAGGGTGGCCCAGTGCTCGGCGCGCTCGACGATGCGCGCCTCGATTGCCGCTCGCTCGGCGGGATTCGAGGGCACGCGATCGGCCGCCACCTCGATGCGCACCTGGTGCACCGACGCCTCGACGTGCGCGTCGATCTCGTGGCGCTCCTCGGAGATGATCGAGACTTCGCCCACCTCGTCGAGTAGCCACTCGGCCAGGCGGTCGATCTCCGCGGGGGTCGCGTCGCGGCCGGCGAAGATGCCGAAGTTGATGCGCACCTCGATCGCGGGCAGGTGGTGTTGGTGCACGGCGAATGCCATGGAAGGTTCCATCATTGTCCCAACGCACGAGTGCCCGGTCTGGGTGCGGCTCAACCTTCCCGAGGTTGCCAGCGAAACCCACGAATGGCAGCAATCAAGCCGATTGCGCCCCAGGCAAGCACGATCGCGAGCGATCCGGCGACCGACCAGATGTGGTCGTGGCGCACCATCACGTCCCGCATCACCTTGGTGAAGTACGTGAGCGGCAGCACGTCGGCGATCGCGCGCAGGAACGCCGGATAGTCCTTGGGGGTGAAGAACGTCCCCGAGATGATCGCCATCGGTAGGTAGACGAAGTTGACGACCGCCGAGGAGCCTTCCGCAGATCGCACATAACCGGTGAGGCCGAGTCCCAGGGCTGCGAAGGCGACTGCGCCGATCGCGAGTGCGAAGAACAGGGAGAACGGCCGGTCCGGCAGGCCGACGGAGAAGAGCAGGCGACCGATTGCGACGATCAGCGTCGTCTCGATCAGGAAGACGATGAAGGTCGAGACGAGCACGGCCAGCAGGTAGGTCGACGGCGGCAGCGGCGTCGCGCGAATGCGCTTGAGCACGCCGCTCTCGCGCCGGATCACCATCGTGATCGCGAGCCCCGCGAATGCGGTCGACGCGACGCCGTACCCGATCATCCCCGCTTCGAGGAACGGCGCTGCGCGGATGTGCTCCTTCGTGATCGTGCTGTTCCCGTAGATCGACCCGAAGACGAGGAAGAAGATGATCGGCAGGAAGAACGTGAAGAACGCCGCCTCCCGGTTGCGCCAGAAGAGAAGCTGCTCCGTGCGAACCTCATGCAGGAACAGGTTCATTCGGCAGTCAGCTCCAGGTAGATGTCCTCGAGCGTCGGGCGCAGCACTTCGAGCCCGTCGAGCTCTTCGCCGCGCGCAAGTGCCTCGGCCGTCAGTTCATGCAGGCGGCGCGTCGGATCGTGCGTGCGCTCGACGATCGCGTCGCCGTCACGCCGATAGCGGATCTCGGTCTCGACCGCGCCGCCCGTGAGATCGGAAGGGCGCCCCTCGCGCACGATCACTCCGTCGCGCAGCACGGCGACGCGGTCTGCAAGCTGCTCGGCTTCGTCGAGGTAGTGCGTCGTCAGCAGCACCGTCTTGCCAAGCGCGCGGAGGTTGCGGATCGTCTCCCATGCCGTACGGCGCGCGCTCGGATCGAAGCCGGTCGTCGGCTCGTCGAGGAAGATCAGCTGCGGGTCGCCGACGAGCGCGATCCCAAGGTCGAGCCGGCGCTGCTGGCCGCCCGAGAGCTTGCGCACGCGGACGTCGCGCTTGTCCGTCAGCCCGACGAGCTCGACGACCTCGTCGGCATCCCTTGGCTTCGCGTAGTAGGCGGCGAAGACGCGCAGGCTCTCGCGCACGGTGAGGTTCGGGTAGAGCGAGGAGGACTGGAGCATCACGCCGATCTGCTCGCGCCAGGCCGAGGCTGCCTTCTGCGGGTCGGAACCGAGCACCTCCACCGTTCCGGCGTCGCGCTTGCGGAACCCCTCGAGAATCTCGACCGTCGTCGTCTTGCCCGCGCCGTTCGGCCCGAGTAGGCCGAACACCTCGCCCGGCTCGATCGTGAAGTCGATTCCGCGAACGGCCTCGAAATCGCCGTAGGACTTGCGCAGGCCTTGCACGCGGACGGCGGTCAGAGCTGCACCTCGTGCACCGCGCCCGGCGCGAACGAAAGCTCGCGTCCGGTCAGTGCGAGGAGGATCGCGCTGCAGTCCGGCTGGTGGCCGACGGCGATGACGGTGTCGCCACGGTCTGCGATCGCAGCTTCCAGGTCATCAGGCGTCGCGCCGGGGGCAAGGCGCTCGTCAGCCTCCGGCGTCAGGCCCGCGGCGCGCGCGATCTGGTCGGCGGTCTCGCGCGCGCGCAGCAGCGGGCTCGAGATCACTGCGTCGGGGCGCTCGGAGGCGAGGCGCTCGCCGAGGTCCCGCGCGACTGCACGTCCCGCCGGGGTCAGCGGGCGTAGCTCGTCGGGCTCGCCGGGCGCGGCCTCGGCATGGCGCACGAGGAACAGGCGCATGGGCCTAGCGTAGTTGCAGAGCGACATCGCCCAGCACGCTGACCATCTCCACGTCTTCGTGGACGAGGTGCTGCAGCATCACGCGCTCGACGCCGACCTGCTCGTACTCGCGGAGCCGGGCGACGACCTGGTCGACGGTGCCGGAGATCGGGGGTGCGTCCTGGCCGGAGATCTGCTTGAACTGTCCGAGCCGTTCCTGGAGCTCGCTCTCGTCGCGGCCGACAACGCAGCCGGTCATCAGCGAGTAGCGCAGTGGCTCGCGCCCTGCCGCGCGTGCGGCCTCGTCGAGCAGGCGCTTGCGCTCCCGCGCCTCGTCCACCGACGCAAAGACGGTGTTGTACTCGTCGGCCCATTGCACCGCCGCGCGGACGGTCCGCGGTTTCGCGGTGCCGCCGACGATGATCGGGGGCCGCGGCTGCTGAGCGGGCTTCGGCCAGATGTCGGGCGCGTCCGTCCACTGGCGTGTCAGCTCTTCGAGCTGGCGGTCGAGCTCATCGAGGCGTTCCTTGGTCGGCGGAAACGTGAAACCGTAGGCCTCGTGCTCGGATTCGAACCAGCCGGCGCCGATCCCGAGCTCGACGCGTCCGTTCGAGATGTGGTCGACGGTCGTGACGAGCTTTGCGAGCACGGAGACGCGGCGGAACGTGACGGGCGAGACCATCGTCCCGAGCCGGAGCTTGGTCGTGACGGCTGCGAGTCCGGCGAGTGTCGCCCACGCGTCGAGCGAGCCGGCGGGGTCGCCGCGGACGATCGAGCGGTAGTGGTCGGAGCGGAACAGCCCTTCGAGGTTTGCGTCCTCGGCAGCCGTTGCGAGTGCGAGCCACTGTTCCCAGGTGACATCCTCCTGCCCCTCGATCATCAGTGCGACGCGCATTACTCGGGCGTCACGTATGCGGCGGTCAGGCCTCCGTCGACGAGGAAGGTCGAGCCGGTGACGTAGGACGATTCGTCGGAGGCGAGGAAGAGGGCGCCGTTGACGATCTCGCGCGGCTTTGCAAGTCGGCCCATCGGCCAGTGCGCGCGGCGCCGTTCGAGCGCGGCGGGATCGTCGCCGAAGATCGAGAGGAGCAGCGGCGTCTCGACCGGGCCCGGGCAGAGCGCATTGACGCGGATGTTCTCGCGTGCGAACTGCACGGCGAGCTCGCGGGTCATCGAGAGAACGGCGCCCTTGCTTGCCGTGTACGAGATTTGGCTGGTGGCGGCGCCGAGGATCGCGACGAAGCTCGCGACGTTGATCACGCTGCCACCGCCGCGTTGCTGCAGATGCGGAATGCCGTGCTTGCAGCAGAGGAACACGCCCTTCGTGTTGACCGCCTGCACGCGCTCCCACGCTTCGACGCTCGTGTCGAGCACAGAAGCATCGTCGTTCGGTGAGATTCCGGCGTTGTTGTAGAGGACGTCGATCCCGCCGTAGCGTTCGACGGTTGCGTCCATCATCGCCTTGACGCTCGCTTCGTCGGCGACGTCGACCTGCTGCGCGAATGCGTCTCTGGCTTCCCTCGCCGTGCTCTCCGCGGCTTCGAGATTGACGTCGGCGGCGCAGACCCGCGCGCCTTCTTCGCTGAAGAGGAGCGCCGCCTCGCGGCCCATGCCGCCGCCGGCGCCGGTGATCACGCAGACCTTGCCGTCGAGACGACCCATCGCTGTCAGCCCTCCGTGGAGTAGTAGACGTTCTTGACTTCCGAATACCCGTCGAGCCCGTGCATCCCGAGCTCGCGACCGAAGCCGGACTGCTTGAAGCCGCCGAAGGGAGTCGTCACGCGGACCGAGCTGTTCGTGTTCACGCTCAGCACTCCGGTCTCGAGGGCGCGTGCAACGCGCAGCGCGCGGGCGCCGTTCTCCGTCCAGATCGAGCCGGAGAGGCCGTAGGGTGTGTCGTTTGCGATCCGGATCGCGTCGGCTTCGTCCTCGAATGGGATCAGCGCGGCGACCGGCCCGAAGACTTCCTCTCGCGCGATGCGGTCGTCGTTTGATGCCTCGACGATCGTGCACGGGTACCAGAAGCCTTTGCCGTCGGGCGCGTCGCCGGTGAAGAGGGTGTCGCCGTCGACGAAGCTCGCGACGGTCTCGCGATGCTGCTTCGAGATGAGCGGGCCCATCTCGGTCGCGTCGGCGCTCGGATCGCCGACCTTCACGTTGCGCGTTGCTTCGATCAGCAGCTCGGCGAAACGGTCGTAGGCGCTGCGCTCGACGAGGATCCGGGAGCGCGCACAGCAGTCCTGGCCCGCGTTGTCGAAGACGGCGTACGGCGCGGCGGCGGCGGCCTTCTCGAGATCGGCGTCGGCGAAGACGACGTTCGCGGACTTGCCACCGAGCTCGAGGGTGACGCGCTTGATCGAGTCGGCGGCGCCCTTCATCACGCCGCGGCCGACCTCCGTCGAGCCGGTGAAGCCGATCTTGGCGACGTCGGGATGCTCGACGAGACGCTGGCCGACGACGCGGCCCTTGCCGACGAGCACGTTGATCACGCCTTCGGGGATGCCAGCCTCGAGCGCGAGCTCGGCTAGCCGGAGCGCGCTCAGCGGTGTCAGCTCGGCGGGCTTGAGGACGACGGTGTTGCCGCACGCGAGCGCGGGGCCGAGTTTCCAGGAGGAGATGTTGAGCGGGAAGTTCCAGGGGACGATCAGCCCGACGACCCCGAGCGGCTCGCGGAAGGTCATGTCGACGCCGCCCGCGACGGGAATCGTCTCGCCGTACTTTTTGTCGATCGCGCCGGCGTAGAAGTGGAAGACGTCGGCGACCATGCCGACCTCACCGCGTGCCCCGGTTATCGGCTTGCCGACGTTCTGCGACTCGATGCGCGCGAGCTCCTCGGTGTGCTCCTCGACGAGCGTCGCGAGCCGCCGGAGCAACCGGCCCCGATCGCGAGGCGACACGTCCCGCCAAGCGGGGAAGGCCGCACGAGCGCGAGCAACCGCCGCGTCGGTCTCTTCGACGCCGGCCTCCTCGAGGGTCGCAATCGTCTCCTCGGTCGCCGGGTTGATAACCGTGACAGCCACGAGCGCGATTCAAGCACGCCGCTCACGGGCTGCGCTTCACTCTTGGTCTGACCACGTGACATGTCCGCCGCGAACGAGTCCTTCATAGACCAAGGCGCGGTACTTCGCGACTGCCACATCCGGCCGGTTGTCGAAGTAGCGCAGGAGTTCGGCCGGCTGGTGGAACCGATAAGGGTGTTCCAGCCCGACGACTGCGCGGTGCCCGCTCCAACGCCAGTCCTCTGGGAGTCGACTGAGCCCCGCCCTCACCGGATTGATTGGGATGTAGCGGGTCACCTCCCAGAAATGGCCCTCTTTGAAGACGTTGACGAACGTGGGGCGGTTCTTCCAGACATGCCCAGTCCACGTGCGCCCGGTTCTCAGATTGCTCCAGCGCGAGAAGCATCCGTTGAGCTCTCGCATCCCGTCGGAGAGGCCATCGTTGTTGAGGCGGATGAGCAGGTGGAAATGATTGGGAATCAGGCACCAATCCAGCACTGTCCACCGGTAGCGCACGGAGACTCGGTCGGTCAAGCGCAAGTACTTGGCGTAGTGGTCATCATCGAGGAACACCTCCTGACGGAAGTTCCCGCGTGACATCACGTGGTAGACACCCTCGGGGTCGATGTCACGAAGCGGCGCCATTCGTCCAACCTACGGGCGCTCAGTCCTCCTGCCAGCCCCTGTGGAAGAACTGTGGCGAATCCTCCGAACTTGGTCTGACCAAGAGACGGGGCGCCAAAGGCCTTGTCCGAAAAGCTTAGGTCTTACGGGTTTGGTGGTACTCGGCGGCTTCGCGGATGAGGGCTTCGAAGAGCGCCAGGTCGTTGCCTTCTTCTGGATGCCAGAGGACGCCCAGGGTGAAGCGCCGCGTTGGGTCCTCGAGTGCTTCCACCGTTCCGTCCGGCGCGCGCGCTGCCTCCTGGAGGCCGGAACCGAGATTGCCGTAGCCCTGATGGTGGTGCGACTTCACGTCCGTCCCGGCACCGAGGATCGTCGCCAACTTCGTTCCTGGCAGAACGGCGACATCGTGGTCTGCGAAGACCCCGGGAGTCTCCTTATGCACGTTCGTCTGGACGCGATCGGGCACGTGCTGCTCGAGGTCACCGCCGAGCGCGACGTTCAGCACCTGCGAGCCACGGCAGATCGCAAGGAGCGGCACATCGCGCGCCAGTGCCGCCCGCATCAGCCCGAGCTCGAAGTCGTCCCGCTCGCGCACCCAGCTATCCGTCTCCGGGTGTGCTGCTTCGCCGTACAACTCCGGGTCAAGATCGGAGCCGCCGGAGAAGATCAACCCGTCGACCGAATCGAGCGTCTCCTCGTACGCCGCGCCCGGCGGAACGAGGAGTGGCGCGCCGCCGGCACGAGTCACCATGCGCACATACGAGGCGGGCACGAGCGCCGCTTCCAACTGCCATGCACCCCACGCCGCAGGGGTGAGGTACGTCGTGATGCCGATGACCGGCTTACCCACGCTCGTACAACCGCTCCCGTTCCCAGTTCGTCACGACCTTGTCGAACAGCGCCTGCTCCGTCCGCGCGTAGTTGAGGTAGTGCTCGACGACGTCGTCTCCGAGCGCCGCACGCGCCATCGTTCCGTTCTCCAACGCGGAGATCGCCTCGCGCAGCGTTGACGGAAAGCGCTCGGCATCGGACACATACGCATTTCCCTCGAGTGCGTCAGGCAGGGTCAAGCCGTTCTCGATCCCGTACAGGCCGGACGCGATCGTTGCTGCGAACGCGAGATACGGATTGACATCACCACCGGGGATCCGGCTTTCCACGCGCATCCCCGCGCCGTGCCCGACGATGCGGAACCCGCACGTCCGGTTGTCCATGCCCCACGCGAGCGTTGTCGGCGCCCACGACCCCGCCGCGAAGCGCTTGTACGAGTTGATGTTCGGCGCAAAAAAGACGGCGAGCTCGCGCGCGCACGCGATCTGGCCGGCGAGGTACTGCTTGAACACCTCCGTCTGGCCAGCGAACGCGCTCTCACCGTCTTTCCAGAGCGACGAGTGGATGTGGCACGACGAACCGATCCAGGAGTGATCCGGCTTTGCCATGAACGTGAGCGAGCACCCGTTCAGATGCGCGATCTCCTTGGCGCCGTTCTTGTAGATCACGTGGTTGTCGGCCATCGTGAGCGCGTCCGAGTAACGGAAGTTGATTTCCTGTTGGCCGGGCCACGCTTCGCCCTTCGACGTCTCGACGGGGATGCCGGCGCCTTGCATGCCGTTGCGGATCTGGCGCAGCAAAGGCTCGTCGTAGGTCGAGGCAAGGATGTGGTAATCGAGGATGTAGGGCACCGACGGTGTCAAATCGGCGTAGTGCTTCCGGTATGCCTCCTCGTAGGTTTCGCGGAGCAAATAGAACTCGAGCTCCGAGCCCACCATCACCTCGAACCCGTGCGCGCGTGCGCGTTCGACCTGCGCCATCAGCACCTGTCTAGGCGAGGGCCGCACCGGCGTGCCGTCGGCCCACGCCACGTCGCACAGAATCAGCGCCGTCGCTTCGAGCCACGGGATCCGGCGCAGCGTGGAAGCTACGGGCCGAAGATCGAAGTCCCCATACCCGCGCTCCCACGACGCGAGCTCGTAGCCGGGGACGGGATCCATCTCCATGTCGAGTGCGAGGAGGTAGTTGCAGCCCTCCGTCCCGCGGCCGTGCTCCACCTGCTCGAGGAAAAAGTCGCGATGCAGGCGCTTCCCGAGCAGGCGTCCTTGCATGTCGGTGAACGCCATGATCACGGTGTCGATCGACTCGTCGGCGCGCAGCTCGTCCAGGCTCAGCACAGGTGTACGACCTCCTTCGTGGAGGGAGCCGGCTTGCGCCGGCTCCCTCCGATCCGGTATCTCAGACGATCCTACGCCGCAGAAGGTGCGCTGCCGCTGGTGCCTGCGTCGAGCCGCGCTTCGCGCGCGGCCAGCTCCTCGGGCGTTCCTTGCACGATCGGCCCGGTGAACCACTTCTTGGCGGACAGCATCCACCAGCCGCCGACGAGCAGCATCGTCCCGCCGACCGCGACGATCGCGTAGTTGAAGTACAGCCAGCTGAACTCGCTCCGCCACGGAACGCCTCCGGGCGAGGTCGGGAGGATGAAGAGGATGCTGATGAACCCGACCCAGATCACGGCGATCCACCCGATCCACTTGTAGTGCTTCCCGAGGTTCCACTCGCCCGGCTCCCACGCATCTCCCTGCCGAAGCCGGAGGAAGATCGGGATCGCATAGGCGATGTAGAGCCCGATCGTTGCGATTGAGGTCACGGCGACGTACGCGACGACGCCGTTCGTCCCGAAGTACGCCGGGAACGCGCAGAGGAACGCGAGCACCGCAATCGCGATCGCGGCCATATACGGGACGCGCTCCCGGTTCAACCGAGTCCAGAGCTGGTGACCTGGTACCGCGCGGTCACGCGAGAACGCGTACATCATCCGCGACGCGGATGTGATTGACGACATACCGCAGTAGAACTGCGCGCCGACACAGATGAACAGCACGAACTTCGCGGCGCCCGACCCGAGTGAGTCGAGGAACACCTGCTTCACCGCGAATCCGCCCGCCTTCGTCGTTGCGGTCTGATCCTGGATGGCGAATGTCACGCCCAGGGCGAGGATGTACCCGAAGATCGCCGAGACGACAATCGAGCCGATCACGCCACGAGCCGCAGCTCGCCCCGCGTCGTGTGTCTCCTCGCTCATGTGAGCCGAGGCGTCGTACCCCGTGAACGTGTACTGCGCCTGCAACAACCCGAGCAGCAGCACGAACCAGAGCCAGCTGTGACCGAAGCCGCTGTTGTTGATCGTGTGCCCGAACACGTAGCCGAACGACTGATGGTGGTCGGGCTTGAAGATCAGGAACCCGACGATGATCAGCACGCCGGCGACGTGCCACCACACCGAGATGTCGTTCAGCAGCGCAACGAGCTTCACGCTGAAGATGTTCATGACCGCGTGCAACGCGAGGATCACCGCGTAGACGGCGACGATCTCGTGCTGCGTGCCGTGGAACGAGCCCGGCCACAGGAGTTGCAGCAGCGCGTCGGTGAAGGTCGCCGCGCCGTAGTCGATCCCGGCCGTGATCGCGATCTGCCCGATCAGGTTGAACCAGCCGGTGAACCAGCCCCAGGCAGGCCCGCCCATCTTGGACGCCCAGTAGTAGAGGCCGCCCGCTGTCGGGTACTTCGACGCGATCTCGGCCATGCCGAGCCCGACGATGATTACGAAGACCGAGACGATCGGCCAGCCGTAGGCCTCCATGACCGGGCCGCCGTAGTTCAGGCCCGTTCCGTAGAGGGTGAGCGTCCCGGACAGGACCGAGATGATCGTGAACGAGATCGCAAAGTTCGAGAACCCGCCCATGCTGCGGCGCAGTTCCTGGGCATAGCCCAGGGCGTGCAGCATGCGTGTGTCCTTATCGTGCGCGCTGCCTTCCACCTGACCTCCTAGGGGTTTCGTGCCTAATGGAGCAAGGCTCGATTCTCTGACACCGGTCGGTCGGCGCACAAGGGGCTGACGGTAGTTTTGGGGCATGCGGAGCTTTCGTTACGTGGTCTGCGACGTCTTCACGGACGTGCCGCTCGCCGGAAATCAGCTCGCGGTCTTCACGGACGCCCGCGATCTCGACCCCCTGACGATGCAGGCGCTCGCGCGGGAGACGAACTTCTCGGAGACGGTTTTCGTGCTGCCGCCGAGCAGCGCGGAGGCAGATGTCCGCCTCCGGATCTTCACGCCCGTTATCGAATTGCCGTTTGCCGGCCACCCGACGCTCGGCGCCGCCTTCGTTCTCGGGGGGCCGCTTTCGAAGATCGTGATCCGGCTGGAGACGGGCGCCGGTGTGGTTCCGGTCGAGCTCGAGCGGGATGGGCCGCGCATCGTCTTCGGGCGAATGGACCAGCCGATTCCTCGATTCGAACCGGTCGCTGATCCTGCGCCGATCTTCGCTGCCCTCGGCGTTCCCGGCTCAGGCCTGCCGGTCGAGCGCTACGACCTTGGCCCCGGCCACGTCTACGTCGAGCTCGGCTCACCGGAGGAGGTCGCCGCGCTGCGGCCCGACATCGGAGCGCTCGCACGCGCGACGCCTGACGGCGTCAACTGTTTCGCGCGCGACGGTGAGCGCTGGAAGACGCGCATGTTCGCGCCCAACCACGGCGTCGACGAGGATCCGGCCACCGGCTCCGCGGCGGGGCCGCTCGCGGTGCATCTCGCACGGCACGGCCGAATCGCCTTCGGGGAGCAGATCGAAATCAAGCAGGGCGCCGAGATCAATCGCCCCTCGACGCTCTACGCCGAGGCCCACGGCAGCGCCGAGGAGATCCAGCGCGTCGTTGTCGGCGGTTGCGCGGTCACGGTCGCCCGCGGCCAGTTCAGCTTCTGAGTTCGAGCCGCTCGATTTCCGGCAGTTCGAGCGCGAGAGCGCTCCAGAAGACACCGCCGTTGCGCGACACGTAGAGCAGGTTGCGCGCCGCATAGACGAGCAGGTCGGGATCGTCGTCCGAGATCGCGATCGCGCGGCCCGGCGGTAGCCCGCGACCCGACTCGCGCCACGTGGAGCCGGTGTCGTGCGAGACGAGAATCGGCGGCTTCGCGTCGACCACGGCGATCACCGTCGAGCCCGCCGCGGCGGCTGCGATCACACGCGGCAAGTTGAGGACAGGGGCGGGCGGAACCGAGATGTCGCCGTCCCACGGTTCTACCTCGTCCGTCTCGAGATCGACCGCGAACGAGCCCGCGACGGTGGCGACGAGAACGTTCATCGAGACAGCATCGAAGCAACGACTGCGGTGGCGCGCCGGGCGGCCCCGGTCGGCGAAAAGCCCGCGTTGCGCCCAACGAGGTACGCGGTCGCGTACGCGTCACCCGCGCCCGTCGGGTCGGTACCGACCGGGCGCGCGGGCACGTCCTCGCGCTTTCCGCCGTAGTAGATCGTCGAGCCGCGCGAGCCGTGCGTGACGAGCACCTCGCGCACGCCGAGCGCAGCGGGATCGCCGAGCACCTCCGCTTCCTCGTCTGCCAGCTTGAGCACCCAGATGTGGCGGAGGATCTCGCGGTCGAAGTCGGCGTCGAGGCGCAACGGCCCGATCTCCGGCACACGCACAAGCCCTTGGCCGTCGAACGAGACCCGCCGCCGGCGAGCGAGCGCGGCGATCGTCTCGACGGGCCACTCGCCGCGCGCGAGCGGTGCCACGTGCACCCAACGGCTGGATCCGAGCTCCGGGATGTCGGCGGGCTGCCAGACGTCTCCGAGCGCATCGATCGACATCGTTCGCACGTCGCCGCCGTAGGAGAACGAGAACGTGTTGGTCGACGCGCCGCGCACGTAGCGCGTCGGCGTCCCGAGCCGGACGAGGGGCGGGAGCAGTGCGTCGCGGTCCCCCTCCGCGCAGCGGGCGATCACACGCGCCGGCACACGGAGGCGCTGCAGTGCGCGGGCGCCGTGAAAGGGGCCGCCCCCGACCT
>JAYUEQ010000136.1:0-12800 GCA_043739205.1 Thermoleophilia bacterium | reverse complement strand
CGAGGAGCGAGAGCGCGCAGGCCTGGAGCGTCGAGAGCCCTGCAGCGACCGAGACGGCACCGAACGAAAGCCCCGATGCGCCCACCGCGGCGCCGAGCGTCACACAGTCACGAACCACCTTGCGACGCTCGGCATCGTGGGGCACGGTCGCCATCAGGCGACCAGCCCCGCCTGCCAGCTCGCCCAGAGGCGCGCGTAGCGGTCGCCATTTGCGACGAGCTCGTCGTGCGCGGCGATCTCGATCAGTTTCCCGTGCTCCATCACAGCGACCCGATCTGCGCGTTCTGCAGTCGATAGCCGGTGCGCGATCGTGATCATCGTGCGACCGAGCGACAGCGCCGCCAGTGCCTGCTCGACGGCGGCTTCCGTCTGTGGGTCGAGTGACGAGGTCGCCTCGTCGAGCACGATCACCGACGGATCGACGAGCGCGACCCGCGCGATCGAGACGAGTTGCCGCTCGCCCGAAGACAGGCGCACGCCGCGCGAGCGCACGTCGGTGCCGAGGCCACCGGGCAGCGCCTCGAAGCGCTCGAGCGCGCCGATCGCGCTCAGCGCCGCGCGAACCGCGTCGTCGGTCGCGTCCGGTCGCGCGAGCCGCACATTGTCGATGATCGTCCCGGAGAAGAGATGGCCCTCCTGCGGCACGAAGACAATCTGCTTGCGCAGATTGTCCAGTGGAGCGTCACGCAGGTCGACGCCGCCGTATGTGACGACACCTTCCCGGGGGTCGTAGGCGCGGACGAGCAGCTTCGCGAGCGTCGACTTGCCGGCGCCGGTTGCGCCGACGAGCGCGAGGTGCTCACCCGGCGCGATCGCGAGTGTCACGCCCACGACGGCGGGCTCGTTGTCGCCGTAGGCGAACGTGACCTCGTCGGCGCGGAGTTCCCCGGCCGTGGGCAGCGGGGTCGAGCCACCGATCACCGTGACGGGCGTTTCGAGCAGCGTGGCGATCTTGGAGAGCGCCGCGCGTCCCGACTGGAACTCACTGAACCAGTCGCCGAGCCGGGCGATCGGATCGAAGAGCGAGATCAGGTAGAGCGCGAAGGCGACGATCGTCCCGACAGACACGCGGCCGTGCCGCTGCAGATAACCGCCGACAACGAGCACCGCGGCGAGCGCGAGCGACTGCGCGAACGCGATCATCGGGAAAAAGCCCATGTTCACGAGCGAGATGCGCCGCCATGCCGTCACCTGGGCGTTCGAGCGCAGGCGGTAGGAGGCGTACCGATCGTCCTCCTGCCCGAACGACTGCACGACCCGCACGCCCGTCAGGCCTTCTTGCAATGACGACATCGTGTCGGCGACGCGGTCGCGGAGCGCCAGGAACGCCGGGCGCGAGCGTTTCCCGTAACGCAAAGACGACCACGTAAGCACGGGCACCGAGACGAGCATGACGAGCGACAGCAGCGGCGAGAGCGTGATCAGGATCACGATCGAGACGACGAAGAGCAGTATCGAGCCGACAACGTCGACGAGCACGAGCCGGGTGAACGTCGTCAGCGTCTGGACGTCGTTCGTCAGCCGTGAGACGAGCACGCCGGCGCGCGTCTCTTCGAAGAACGGCATCGACAGCGCCTGGAGCTTCTCGTACGCGGCGACGCGCAGATCGCCGAGGAAGCGCTCCCCGGCGCGGGCGCTACACAGCACGATCACGCGCTCGAGCACCGGTCGCGTGAGGACGAGCGCAATGTAGATGAGCGCCATCACGTCGATCACGTGGACGTTGTGATGGCGGATGCCGCGGTCGATCGCGATCTTCACGAGGAGCGGTGCCGACAGGGTGACGGCGGTCGCGCCGATCATCGCCAGGCCAGCCCAGGCGATCAGCCGACGATGCGGACGGAGGATCGGCCCGATCGAGTCCCTGATCATGCGGCTTCCTGCTCGGCGAGAGCGAGCAGCGACCGGTAGCGGTGCGAGCGTGCGAGGAGCTCGGCGTGCGTGCCCTGCTCGACCACGCGCCCGTCTTCGACAACGGCGACGCGGTCCGCGAGGGCAATTGTTGCCGGACGATGGGCGATCACGAGCGTCGTCCTGCCGAGCATCACCTCGCCGAGTGCGGCCCGGATCTCGTGCTCCTTCGTCGCGTCGACGGCCGAGGTCGCGTCGTCGAGGATCAGGACCTGCGGGTCGGCGAGGATCGCCCGCGCGATCGCGATGCGCTGGCGCTGACCGCCGGAGAGCGAGAACCCCCGCTCGCCGAGCACAGTCTCGTAGCCCTCCGGGAGCTCCTCGACGAAGTCGGCGGCGCCGGCGAGCTCGGCCGCCCGCTCGACCTCGCCTTTCGGCGCGTCGGGCGAGGCGAAGCCGACGTTGCCGCGCACGGTGTCGCCGAACAGGAACGTCTCCTCGAAGACGATGCCGACCCCGCGGCGGAGCTCCTCGAGCCTGAGCTCGCGCACGTCGATGCCGCCGATCGTCACGCGTCCGCCTTCCGGGTCGTAGAACCGCGCGAGCAAGGCGGCGGCGGTCGATTTCCCCGAACCGGTCGCGCCGACGAGCGCGAGCGAGGTGCCGGCCGGGATCTCCAACGAGAAACCGTCGAGCACGAGGCGGTCGTCCCCGTAGGAGAAACGGATGTCGTCGAAGCGCACGTCGGATTGCTCCGGGAAGGAGCGCGGCGTCGGGGACTCGACGACGGTCGGCTGGGCGCTGAGCACGTCGACGACGCGCCGGGCAGCGGCGACGCCTCGCTGCCACGTGCTGACGCGCTGGCCGATCGTGCGCATCGGGTTCACGAGCAGCGCGAGATAGAAGTTGAACAGCGCGAACGTCCCGACAGTGATGTCGCCGGCAATCACGCGGTGGCCGCCATACCAGAGGACGACGAGGATGCCGACGAGTGGCAGCGCCTCGAGCGCCGGCAGGAACACCGCGTCGACCGCCGCGACTTCGAGCGCGGTGCGCACGACCTCGTCCGAGCGCCCCCGGAAGCGCGCGGCGAGCGAGGGGCCGGCGCCGAGGCCCTTCACGACGCGGATGCCGGAGATCGTCTCCTCGACGAGCGAGGTCAGCTCGCCAAGCTGCTCCTGGTTGATCTTCGTTCGCGCCGCGTAGCGCGCCGAGTACCGGCCGAACCCGAGGCTGAGCAGCGGCAGCGGTGCGAGCACCGCGAGCCCCAGGCGCCAGTCGATCACGACGAGGACGGTCGATGCGCCGACGATCGTGAGCACGTAGCCGATCGTGTGACCGATCGAGTCGAAGACGCGCGCCACGAGCTCTGCGTCGTTCGACGCGCGCGAGATCAGCTCACCGGCACCGACGCGGTCGTGGTAGCGGGCGTCGAGCTCGAGGGCCCGCCGGAAGATGCCGTCCCGCACCTCGGCATCGGACCTGGCGCGGTTTCGGATCGCGAAGTAGTGGCGGAGCGCGCCGCTGACCGCTTCGACGGCACCGAGCGCGGCCACGCCCGCACACGCCCACCAGAGAGCGCGTCGATTGCCGTGCACGATTCCCGCGTCGACTGCGTGCCGGATCAGGAGCGGCACGGCGAGCGATGCGCCCTGCCAGGCGAGCCCCGCGAGGATCGCTCCGGCGATCGTCCACCGCAGCCTCCGAGACAAACCACCGAGATAGCTCCAGCCGCCGTCCATCCAGGCCATTATTCGGACGTGTCAAAGAGACCGCCGATCGATCAGCGCTTTCCCGCACCGTCCGTCATGGGGGTGATCAACGTCACGCCGGACTCCTTCTCGGACGGCGGCGTGCATCTGCGCGCCGCGTCCGCGGTCACCGAGGCGTGGGGGATGCTCGACTGCGGCGCCGCGATCATCGACGTCGGTGGTGAGTCGACGCGTCCCGGCTCGGAGGGAGTCGGCGCTGAGGAAGAGCTCGCGCGGATCGAGCCCGTTCTCGCGGACCTGAACGGCGCGCCGCTCTCGGTCGACACATCGAAGGCGACCGTCGCCGCGCGCGCGCTCGAGCTCGGCGTTGAGCTCGTGAACGACGTGACTGCGCTGCGCAGCGACCCGGAGCTCGCGGGGGTCGTTGCAGATGCCGGCGCTTACCTTTGCCTGATGCACATGCAAGGAGAGCCGCGGACGATGCAGGAGAACCCGACCTACGACGACGTCGTCTCCCAGGTGAAGGCGTTCCTCGAGGCGCGGCTGGCGTTCGCGGTCGACGCCGGCGTGGACGAAGAGCTCGTCTGCCTCGACCCCGGGATCGGCTTCGGCAAGACCGTCGAGCAAAACTTCGAGCTCGTACGCCGTCTCGACGAGCTCGTTGCGATCGGGCGGCCGATGCTGATCGGTTTCTCGCGCAAGAGCTCGTTGGCACGGATCCTCGGTGATCCCGACGCGAAGGTCGGAACGACAGCCGCGTCGATCGGCGCGGCGGTCTCCGCCTTCCATCACGGTGCGACGATCCTGCGCGTGCACGATGTACGCGAACATGTGGAAGCGCTGGCTGCGGCGAAGGCGGTGCGCGGTTGATCATCGAGCTGCATGGCCTCGAGGTGTTCGGGTATCACGGCGCGTACGAGGAGGAGCAGCGCAACGGGCAGCTCTTTCTCTGGGATGTGCAGCTCGACGTCGGTGACCGCGGCGCCGACGACGATCTCGAGAGCGCGCTCGACTACACACACGTCGCGGCGAAGATCCGCGAGCTGAGTGATGCGCACCGCTTCAACCTGCTCGAGGCGCTCGCAACGTCCGTCGCCGACGCGCTGTACGAGCAGTTTGCGCCGAAGCGGCTGAAGCTGCGCGTGCGCAAGCAGCCCGCAGGCCTCGGCGCCGAGCACTCCGCGGTGATCGTCCAGCGGCCATGACGGTCGCCTACGTCGGCCTCGGCTCGAACCTCGGCGACCGCGAGCACCTGATTCGACAGGCCGCGGAGTTGATCGGCGCGGTGCGCCTCTCGAGCGTGATCGAGACGGAACCGTGGGGCTATAGCGAGCAGCCGCTGTTCCTGAACGCGGTTGCCGAGCTCGACACGCCGCTGACCGCGCGGCAGCTGCTCGACCACCTGCTGGACGTCGAGAGCTGCCTCGGCCGCGAGCGGGTCGGCCCGCAATGGGGGCCGCGCACGATCGACCTCGACCTGCTGCTCTTCGGCGACAAGATGATCGATCAGCCAGGTCTCGTTGTGCCCCATCCGCGTTTGACGGAGCGCGAATTCGTGCTCAGACCGCTCGCGGAGCTCGTTCCGACACGAAATATTCCCGGAATGGGCACGGTCCAGGAAGCCCTCGCAGGGCTATCATCAGGGGCGTGAGCAACCTCGACGAGCTCGACGAGTTCGAGGCCGAGGCCGAGCTGCGCCTGAAGAAGGAATACGCCGCGGTCTTCAACCTCTTCAGGTACTGCGTCCTCACCCAGGATGCGACGTACCTCTGCAACAAGCTCGACATGAAGTACGTCCCGCAGCCGAACTACCCGTTCTTCCACCTGCAGATGGAAGACGTGTGGGTGTGGGACAAGAATCGCCCGACGCGGATGATCCCGCGCGCCGAGGTCTACACGTCGAGTGACGTGACGGTCGAGGAGCTGCGCGGCGAAGGCGACGAGCCGGCCCTGACGCCCGAAGCGCTTGCGAAGCGCATCGGCGAAGGCCGGTCAGAGATCGAAGACCTCTAAAGTCCGTCGCCATGCTGCTGGCGATCGACGTGGGCAACACGCAGACCGTGTTCGGTCTCTTTGAGGGCGCGAACCTCGGTGAGCAGTTCCGGGTCGGGACGGATCGCACGCACACGGGCGACGAGCTCGCCGTGCTGTTGCGCGCATTCGTCGACCTGGCGGCGCTGGACGGGATCGTCATGTGCTCGTCGGTGCCACCGCTTGTGCGTGAGTACGAGGCTTTTGCGGAGCGGTGGGCGGGGGCCGACCTGCTCGTGCTCGGCCCGGGTGTCTCGACCGGCGTGCCGATTCGCTACGACGACCCCCGCGAGGTTGGCCCGGACCGCATCGCGAACGCGGTCGCGGCGCGCGAGCGGCACGGTGCGCCTTCGGTGGTCGTCGACTTCGGCACCTCGACCAACTTCGACGTGATCAACGCGGCGGGCGAGTTTGCCGGCGGCGTGCTGGCGCCCGGCGTGGAGATCTCGATGGACGCGCTCTTCGCGCGCGCTGCGCGCCTCCCGCGTGTGCCGTTCGTCGCGCCGGAGCGTGTGATCAGCCAGACCACTGTCGCGGCGCTCCAGTCGGGGCTCGTTTACGGCTTCGCCGGCCAGGTCGACGCGATCGTCGGGCGGATCAAGGACGAGCTCGACGTCGAAGGCGTCCCCGTGGTGGCGACCGGGGGGCTTGCCGACCTGATCGCACCGCACTCTCGCAGCATCACCGCCGTCGACCAGGAACTGACGCTCCACGGGTTGCGGCTCGTGTGGGAGCGCAACCGCTCCTAGGGCAGAAACTCTCGAACCTGGTTAAAGAGCGAACCAGGTTCGGCCAAAGTTCTCAACCTGGTTCGCTTTATAACCAGGTTGATGGGTTTCGGGCCTCAGCCGCCGCCGTAGATCGAGATCGGCAGCGCGTCAAGGAGCACTTCGTCCGCCGGGTCGGGCAGTTCGCCCAGTAGCCGCTCCAGCACGAAGCGCGCGCCGGGGGCGGCGGCGAGCAGGCGCTCCTCGACTTCGGCGATCGTCGGAAGCGTCACGAGCTCCTGCTTGAACGGGCGCGGGAAGCGGCCGCGGCCGAGGTACCAGCCGTAGAACTTCTTCAGGAAGCCGTTCGCGCGCTGCTCGCCGAGCTCGCGGACCGTCTCGCGGATGAAGAGCAGCAGCTCCGCGACGACTTCCTCCCGTGAGGGGTTGTCGTCGCCGCCCATGATCTCGCGCAGCACCCACGGGTTGCCCTGGGCTGCGCGGCCGACCATCACGGCGGAGGCGCCGGTCGTCGCGAGCACGGCCTGCGCCTTCGCGCGCGACGTCACGTCGCCGGAGGCGATCACGGGCACGTCAACGAGCGAGACGAGCTCTGCCGTCAGCGAGTGATCCGCGGTGCCGGTGTACATCTGCTTTGCCGAGCGCGGGTGCAGCGTCAGCGAGGCTGCGCCGGCGGCCACGAGCCTCGGCCCGACCTCGAGGCAGGTGCGGGAGCCGTTCGCGACGCCACGGCGCATCTTGACGCTGACCGGGAGCGAAACGGCCGTCGCGACCGCCTCGACGAGACGGCACGCGTGGTCGGGATCGTCGAGCAGTGAGGCGCCGGCGCCCGTCTTTGTCACCTTCTTCACAGGGCAGCCGAAGTTCATGTCGACGACGTCGGCGCCTGCTGCCTCGACCATCCGGGCTGCCTCGGCCATCGCCACCGGGTCGGAGCCGAAGATCTGGATCGCCAGGGGATGCTCGTCCGAGCCGACCCGGAGGTAGCCGAGCGTCCGCTCGTTCCGATGCTGGATCCCCGCCACGGAGACCATTTCCGAGCAGACGAGCCCGGCGCCGTAGCGGCGGCCCTGCCGCCGAAATGCCTGCACGCTGACCCCTGCCATCGGCGCGAGGACAAGGCGGGTCGGGATCTCGACCGCGCCGAGGAACCAGGTGTCGTGAAGATCGATGTTCACAGCTCGTAAAGGGTAGCCGGGAAGGCTTGCGGCCACCTTGACAGCGCCGCTACCATTGCCCCCCATTTACGGCGGTCAGGAGGACGTTGCTTGAAGGAAGTCATTCTCACGGCAGACGGGTACAAGAAGCTCCAGCAGGAGATCGACGTCCTGCGCAACGACAAGCGTCGTGAGGTTGCCGAGCGCATCCGCATCGCGCGCGAGTTCGGCGACATCGCCGAGAACGCCGAGTACGACGACGCGAAGAACGAGCAGGCGATGCTCGAGCACAAGATCGCGCAGCTCGAAGAGCGGATCCTGTCCGCGCGCGTGATCACAAAGAAGGAGATTTCGAAGGACTCCGTCTCGGTGGGCGCGCACGTCCGTCTGCGCGACATGCAGGCCAACAAGACCTTCGAGTACCACATCGTCGGTTCGGCCGAGGCCAACCCGGCCGAGAACAAGCTGTCGAACGAATCGCCGGTCGGCAAGGCGATCATCGGCCACAAGAAGGGCGACGTGGTCGAGGTGACCGCTCCTCGTGGATCGCTGAAGTTCAAGATCCTCGAGATCAAGGCCGCCTAGCGGTCCGCTGCAAACCCGGGGCACTAGGCTTGCCCACCATGGAAGTGGTGCGCCTGGAGGATTCCCAGCTCGGTGAGGCGAGCGATGTACTGGCGCGCGCGTTCCAGAGCGATCCGGCCTGGGTCTGGCTGATCCCGGACGCGGAGCGACGGCAGCGTCTGCTGCCGTGGCTCTTCCGGGTCGGCTTCGACGTCACCGCCGCCGATGTGTGGACGACGTCAGGCGTCGTCCGGGGCGCGGCGCGCTGGCTGCCACCGGGCCGCCCGCCGATGCGCGTCGGCCCGACGTTGAGGGCGCTCGTCACGACGCCGTTCCGGCTCGGCTCTGCGATCGGCCCGTTCCTCGCCTACGGACGCGCCGTCGAGTCGCTGCGTGCCGAGGCCATGCCCGACCCGCACTGGTACCTCGCCGGCATCGGCGTCGACCCGTCGGCGCAACGCCGTGGTATCGGCACGGCCCTGCTCGAGCCGGGGCTCGCGGCCGCCGCGCGCGCCGGCCTGCCGGCGGTGCTGCTGACGAACAACGAGGCGAACCTGCCGTTCTACGGGCGCCACGGTTTCGTCGTTGTGCGCATGGCAGAGACACCGGTGGACGGTCCCCGGGCCTGGGCTATGGTCAAGGCGCCGTGACACAAGACGTAGGCTCGACGGAGTCGTCCCAAAATCCCGTTCCCAAGAGATTTCCTGACCGGGACGAGATCGCGCAGGTGCGCGAGGAGGCGGAGGCGCTCGAGAACTCCGAGGAGGGCGCGGAGACGCGCCGGCTCGCGGGACGCGTGATGGCGCGGCGCGACATGGGGAAGCTCGTGTTTCTCGACCTCGTCGACCGCAGCGGCCGCATCCAGCTGCTCGCGCCCGAGGCGCGCACCGGTGAGATCGACGTGCATCTCGGCGACGTCGTCGGTGCGATCGGCAAGCCCACGAAGAGCCGCCGCGGCGAGCCGTCACTGATCCTCGACGAGTTGGTGCTGCTCTCCCGCAACCGCTCGCCGCTGCCCGACACCCACCACGGCCTGACCGACATCGAGCAGCGCTACCGCCGCCGCTACCTCGACCTACTGATGAACGAGGACGTGCGAGGCGACTTCGTACTGCGCGCGCGGATCGTCACCGCGGTTCGCCGCTACCTCGACGGCGACGGTTTCATCGAGGTCGAGACGCCGATCCTGCAGCCGCGCTACGGCGGGGCGTTCGCCGAGCCGTTCGTGACCCACCACAACGTGCTCGACCAGGATCTCTACCTGCGCATCGCCACCGAGCTGTATCTCAAGCGCCTGATCGTCGGCGGCCTCGAGCGCGTCTACGAGATCGGCAAGGACTTCCGTAACGAGGGCGTCAACTTCAAGCGCAATCCCGAATTCACGATGCTCGAGTGGTACGAGGCGTACGCCGACTACCAGGACACGATGCGGCGCATCGAGACCATGATCGAGTTCGTCGCGCAGGAGACGCTCGGCACGACGAAGACGACCTTCAAGGGCCACGAGATCGACCTGAAGGCGCCGTGGAAAAGGGTGAAGCTGATCGACGAGCTGAAGGAGTTCGATC
Source organism: Thermoleophilia bacterium (assembly GCA_043739205.1). Taxonomy (GTDB): domain Bacteria; phylum Actinomycetota; class Thermoleophilia; order Gaiellales; family Gaiellaceae; genus PALSA-600. Next base: position 3,189 of record JAYUEQ010000136.1, on the reverse strand, counting down.
TCTGGACGAAGGATTACGACGACCTGAAGCAGCGGCTGGAGTCGCGCGGGGTCGACGTGTCGAACGACAAGACGTGGTCGCAGCTCGTCGACAAGGCCGTGACGGCGTACGTCGAGCCGCGGTTGATCGAGCCGACGATCCTCTACGACTACCCGATCGAGCTCTCGCCGTTCGCGCGCGTCACCGACGACGATCCGGAGATCGTGGAGCGCTTCGAGTTCTACGTCGGCGGGATGGAGCTGGGCAACGCGTTCACGGAGCTGAACGACGCCGAGGAGCAGGCACAGCGGTTCGCGATGCAAGCCGAGGAAGGCGCGGGCGGCAACGTCGAGGCCGAGCAGGGCGACCCCGACTACGTCGAGGCGCTCGCGTACGGCATGCCGCCGACCGGGGGGCTCGGGCTCGGGATCGACCGCCTCGCGATGGTGCTCGCAGGGAAGGACTCGATCAGAGACGTGATCCTCTTCCCCGCCCAGCGCCAGAAAGACTGACGCGTTGCCCGTTAAGGTGACGCGCATGTCGTGGCGTTCGAAACGAGCTCAGGTCGAATCGAAGGAACCTCCCGCGCCGACATCCGCCGACGACGCGGTCGCGCATCGACTGGGTGAGCTGACCCACCGCGAGGTCGCGTTGCGCCGCATCACCGAAGCGGTGGAGAAGCAGCGCACGCGCCTCGAGGAGCGGGAGCTCGCACTTGAGAGCTCGACGTCAGCCGCGGCTGCGGCGGCCGCGCAGCAGCTCGCCGAAGCGATTCGCCGCGCCGAGCGGTCCGAGCAACGCGTGCGCGATCTCGAGCAGCAGGTCAGCGACCTCGAGGTGCGCCCCGCGGTGTCTGCTCCCCCGCCGCGAGCGCCCGCGCCGCCGATCGAGGACGAGCCGCTCGCCGGCCCGGCCCCGCCCCCGCGCGTCCTCGACCTGGACGGCGAGCCGACCTACACGCTGCAGCGGCTCGAGCGCCTCGTGCGCGAGGCGGAGCAGCGCGGGGAACCGCAGGCGGAAGAGTGGGCGCTCTACCTCCCACTGCTCCGCGAGCAGGCGGAGCCCGACGGCCGGCTCCCGGCACAGTTCGCCTCGCTCGTCGACAGCATCTTCGCCGCGTAAGGCATGCAAGCCCGCACTGCCTGGCCCCCGTTGCTCGTCGCCGCCGGCATCGTCGCCGGCCTGATCGTTGCTGCCTCCGAGCCGACGCTCTACCGCTCGCAGGTCACGCTCGTGATCGAGCAGAACGGCAAGCCCGCCACGGCCGACGTAACGCTTGCGCGCTCGTTCGCCGAGCTCGCATCGAGCGACATCGTGGTGAGGAACGTCTCGGAGAAGCTCGCCACCCCGGTTGACGCCGGCCGCCTGCACGTTCACGCCGGAAACGGCGTGGTCAAGCTCGGCTATGACGACGGCAACCGCGTTCAGGCCGCGCGCATCGCGCAACAGATCGCGGTCGACTTCTCGCAGGCCGTCGCGAACCGCTTCGGCGGTAGCGGCGTGCAGGCAAGCGTCTTCGATCCTCCGCACGACAAGGGGCGCGTGTCGCCGCACATCCTCCGCGACGCCGGCCTGGGGTTGCTGGTTGGCCTCAGCGCCGCCGCGATCGCGTGGAAGCGCCCGCGGCGGGGTCTGCGCGAGCGCGGCCGCTGGCGGGTTTCGGCCCTGGCGGCGGCGGTCGAGGCGGCGGCGGCCGAGCACCCCGACCGGATCGAGGATTGGCGCGCGTATATCGCGGTGCTCCGGACGCAGGCAGATGACGATCTGCTGCCCTACGCGCTGGATGGGGTTGTCCGCGAGACCTTCGCGTCGCTGCTCGAGCCCTCGTAACCTCCCGGCTCGCTCGCCCGTTGTCCCTCCGTGAGACGGACGAATGCCCTGTTCTTGATGGTCGCCGGCCAGTCAGCCCTGGCGCTGCTCGCCCCCGGCGTCGCGGCCGTTCCTGCGTTCGCCAGTTTCCTCGTTGCGGGCCTCGTGCTGACCCGTTAGCAGGCATCCGGGTGATGCGGCACACCCGCCAGGGGGAGTACCATGCTCTCTCCTAGAGAAGGCAACCGTTTGCGCCGCCGCTCAGGCGGGAGAGAGGTCTCGAATTGTTCGAAAGGTTCACCGAAAGGGCTCGCCAGGTCGTAGTGCTCGCGCAGGACGAGGCGCGCGCGCTGAAGCACAACTACATCGGGACGGAGCACATTCTGCTCGGTCTGCTGCGCGAAGAGGAAGGTCTCGCCGCGCGCGTGCTCGAGTCGCTCGACATCACCGTGGAAGAGGTGCGCGCGCAGGTCGCTCGCATCGTCGGCCAGGGCGACGAGGTCACGACCGGTCAGATCCCGTTCACTCCGCGCGCCAAGAAGGTCCTCGAGCTCGCGCTGCGCGAAGCGCTGTCGCTCGGCCACAACTACATCGGCACCGAGCACATCCTGCTCGGGCTCGTTCGCGAGAACGAGGGCGTCGCCGCGCGCATCCTGCTCGACTTCGACGCAGACGCAGAGAAGATTCGCAACGAGATCATCCGCATGCTCTCCGGCCCCGGCCGGCGGCAGGGCGGCGCAGCGGGCAGCACGAGCGAGAAGGGCAAGAGCTCGAAGCTGCTCGACCAGTTCGGCCGCAACTTCACGAAGCTCGCGCAGGAGGGAAAGCTCGACCCGGTCGTCGGTAGGCAGACCGAGATCGAGCGGATCATGCAGATCCTCTCGCGCCGCACCAAGAACAACCCGGTCCTGATCGGCGAGCCGGGCGTCGGCAAGACCGCCGTCGTCGAGGGGCTCGCCCAGCGCATCTCGGCGGGCAACGTGCCCGACCTGCTCAAAGGCAAGCAGATCTACAGCCTCGACCTCGCAGCGCTCGTCGCGGGCTCGAAGTACCGCGGTGAGTTCGAGGAGCGCCTGAAGAAGGTGATGAAGGAGATCACCCAGCGCGGAGACATCATCCTGTTCATCGACGAGCTGCACAACCTCGTCGGCGCAGGTGCCGCCGAAGGCGCGATCGACGCCGCATCGATTCTCAAGCCTGCGCTTGCGCGCGGCGAGCTGCAGACGATCGGCGCGACGACGCTCGACGAGTACCGCAAGTACCTCGAGCGCGACGCAGCGCTCGAGCGGCGCTTCCAGCAGGTGCGCGTCGAAGAGCCCTCGGTCGACGACACCGTGCAGATCCTGCGCGGCCTCCGCGACCGCTACGAGGCCCACCATCGGTGCAAGATCACCGACGAGG
>JAYUEQ010000135.1:0-3985 GCA_043739205.1 Thermoleophilia bacterium | reverse complement strand
ACGTCCTGCTGCGGTTGGGTCGCATCTGGGGCGACGACGGGCTCGAGCAGCGTGGCGTGTCCGTGCTGCGGCTCGTGCGGGACGCCCTCACTCGCGCGCCGTCGGCGTTCGGCTGGCTGCTCGTCGCGCTCGACCAGCACCTGGCGCCACGCCGTGAGGTGGCGATCGTCGGCCCCGCCGATGCGCCTGTCGCCCGTGCCGCTGTCGAGCGGGCGGCAAAGACCGACGTGATCGCCTTTGGGCCGGCGGAGGATGTGCCGCTCCTCGCCGGTCGATCCGAGGTCGACGGGCGAGCCGCCGTCTACGTGTGCGAGCGGTTCGTCTGCTCTCTGCCGGTCACGGATCCGGCGGCGTTGTAAGCTCACGCGCGATGGCGCTGCTCTCCGTCCGCAACGTCACCCGTCGCTTCGGCGGGATCGTCGCGATCGACGATGTCTCCCTCGACGTCGAGCCCGGCCAGATCGTCGGCCTGATCGGCCCGAACGGGGCCGGCAAGACGACCCTCTTCAACGTGATCACCCGGCTCTACCGTCCTGATTCGGGTGACCTCGAGTTCGAAGGCAAGAGCCTGCTGCACACCTCGCCGCACCGGATCGTCCGGCGAGGGATCGCGCGCACGTTCCAGAACGTCGAGCTCTTCCGCTCGATGAGCGTCCTCGACAACGTCCTCGTCGGCGCACACACGCGGACGAAGCCGTTCCAGGGTGGCGCGATCCGCGGCCGCGCGCTCGAGGTCCTCGACTACGTCGGGATCGCGGACGTCGCCCACCGGCCCGCCGCGGGTCTGCCGTTCGGGACGCTGAAACGCGTTGAGCTCGCGCGGGCGCTGGTCGCCGAGCCGAAGCTGCTGTTGCTCGACGAGCCGGCGGGCGGCCTGAACCACGAAGAGGTCTCGATGCTCGGCACCTTCATCCGCAAGCTCCGCGAGGACTTCGACCTGACCGTGCTGCTCGTCGAGCACCACATGGGGCTCGTGATGGGCATCGCGGAGCGCATACATGTCCTCGATTTCGGCCGCAAGATCGCCGAAGGGACGCCGGAGGAAGTGCAGCGGAACCCGGCGGTGATCGAGGCGTATCTCGGCGCCGAAACCGCCGCGTGACGTCACTCGCCTGGGAAGGCTGCGTGAACGTTCGGGACCTCGGCGGTCTCCCCACCGAGGACGGCCGACGTACGCGGCTCGGCGGCGTCGTTCGCTCCGACAACGTTCGCAGATTGACCGACGAGGGTTGGCGCGCGCTCGCGGAGCACGGCGTCCAGCGCATCGTGGACCTGCGCTTCCCCGAGGAGCTTGCCGATGATCAGCCACGCGACGTCGACATCGACGTGGTGCACGTGTCGGTGCTCGGCAAGTCCGATCCGGAGTATGTGAAGGAGCTCGACGCCCACCTTGCTTCTGTCGACGACGTCGCCGATCACTACGCCTGGTCGTATGTCGACTTTCTCGAGCGGTACCGGGCGCAGTTCGGGGAGGCATTCGCCGCCATCGCGGACGCGGACGGCACCGTTGTCGTCCACTGCTTCGCCGGCAAGGACCGCACCGGCATCGTCGCGGCCCTCCTGCTTCGCCTCGCCGGGGTCGGCCACGAGACGATCGGCGCCGACTACGCCGTCACCGCCGAGAACCTTCGCCCGCGTTGGGACGCCTGGCTCCTAGAAGCGAGCGACGAGGAGCGCGAGAAGCTCCAGAAGCTCCAGAACACGCCCGCCGAGGCGATGACGCGCGTCGTGCGGGAGATCGAGCGCCGGTACGGCGATGTGGTGTCCTATCTCCGTGCCGCGGGGCTGACGGACGAGCAGCTCGACCGGCTACGGGAGCGGCTTGTCGCTCCTTGAGTTGCGCGACGTCGAAGCGCGCTACGGAGAGATCCGCGCGCTCCACGGCGTCTCGCTGACCGTTGCCGACGGCGACTTCGTCGCGCTGCTCGGCGCAAACGGCGCAGGTAAGACGACCACGCTGCGCGCGATCTCCGGCACGGTGAAGACGAGCGGCGACGTGCTGCTCGAAGGGCGGAAGCTCCACCGCCGCACCCCCGAAGGGATGGCGCGGAACGGTGTCGCTCACGTGCCGGAAGGGCGCGGCACGTTCGCGACGCTGTCGGTGCTCGAGAACTTGCGACTCGGGGCGTGGGTGCACGGCAACGCGTCGCCGCGCGATCTCGCGCACGTGTTCGAGTTCTTCCCGCGGCTCTACGAGCGTCGCACCCAGCAGGCCGGACTGCTCTCGGGCGGCGAGCAACAGATGCTTGCGCTCGGCCGCGCGATGATGGCGAAGCCGCGCATCCTGTTGCTCGACGAGCCTTCGCTCGGGCTCGCGCCGCTCACTGCGCGCGAGATCTTCGGCGTGCTCGGGCGAATGCACGAGAGCGGCACGACGATCGTCGTCGTCGAGCAGAACGCGATGCTCGCGTTGGCGCACGCCCAGCATGCGTACGTGCTCGAGACCGGGCGCGTCGTCCTCGGCGGCGACGCAGCCGACTTGCGGCAGAACGAGTCCGTCCGGCGGAGCTACCTCGGGTACTAGCGAGAGATGACGAACTTCATCCAACAGATCGTCAGCGGTCTTGCCTCGGGCGGTATCTACGGCCTACTCGCTTTGGCGATCGTGCTGATCCACCGCTCGACAGGTGTGATCAACTTTGCGCAGGGCGAGATGGCGACGCTCTCCGCATTTGTGTGCTGGACGCTCGTCGACCACGGTTGGGCGTTCTGGCCTGCGTTCGGCGCGACACTGCTGCTCTCGTTCGCGGGTGGCGTCACGCTCCAGGCCGTCGTGATCCGGCCGATTCAGAGCGGCCCGCTGCTCGGGATCGTCATCCTGACGATCGGACTGCTGATCGCGTTCAACGGCCTCGACACGTGGATCTGGGGCGGCGCGGCGAAGCAGTTCCACGGGCCGTTCTCGACGGCGCCGATCCGCGTCGGCGGCGTTGCGTTCTCCAAGCAAGATCTCGGCGTGATCGGGGTCGCGTTCGTCGCGGTAGTGCTCATGTGGCTCTTGTTCGCGAAGACACGTCTCGGGCTCGGTCTGCGAGCTGCAGCCGTCAATCCGGTCGAGGCGCGGTTCGTCGGGATCCGCGTCGCGGTCATGCTCGCCCTGGGGTGGGGGCTCGCCGCGATGCTGGGCGCCGTTGCAGGCGTGATGGCCGCCCCGTCGCTCTTCCTCGAGCCGAACATGATGCAGACAGTGCTCCTCTACGCCTTCGCCGCCGCCGTTCTCGGCGGGATGGACTCGCCGATCGGCGCCGTCGTCGGCGGACTGCTGCTCGGCGTGCTGCTCAATCTCGTCGGGACGTATGTCCACTGGATCGGGGGCGAGCTGCGCCTCGCGACGGCGCTCGCAGTGATCCTCGGCGTTCTGCTGCTTCGCCCGTCCGGTCTCTTCGGCCGCGCAGCTCTGAGGCGCGCATGAGGATCAAGCTGCCCGCGTTCGTGGTCGGGGTGCTCGTGCTCGTCGCAATGCCGTTCGTGCTGACCGACTTCCGCACCGTGCAGCTCGCGACGGTCGGCGCGTACTTCATCGCGATCCTCGGGCTCGACGTGCTCACCGGCCACAGCGGGCAGATCTCCCTTGGCCACGGCGCGTTCATGGCGGTCGGCGCGTACACGACGGCGATCCTGATGGCGAACCACGGTGTGCGCGATCTCTGGACGATTCCGATCGCCGCGGGCGTTGCGGGCGTGATCGGGCTGCTTGCAGGCGTGCCTGCGCTTCGTCTCTCGGGCCTCTACCTCGCGCTCGCGACCTTCGGCATCGCGGTCGCCCTGCCGACGATCCTCAAGAAGTTCGACCACTTCACGGGCGGCTCGACCGGGATCGCGCTCTTCGGCAAGCCCACGCAGACCGGCCGCGGGGTCGGCATCTGGGGCCTGACGAACAACCAGTGGCTGTACGCACTGACCTGGACCGTGGGCGCTGTCGTCTTCCTGATCGCGTGGTGGCTGCTCGAGTCGCGCTTCGGTCGCTCACTGCGCGCGATCCGGG
>JAYUEQ010000134.1:0-2177 GCA_043739205.1 Thermoleophilia bacterium | reverse complement strand
CGAGAGTCAAACCTCAGCGACCAGCGCGCCTCGCCGCAGCTACCCCGCGCTCCCGCCGGGCCAATCTCGCTCTCCTCGCCAATCGCGATCCAGTTACCCAGCGGCGCCCGCAGTCGCTCTGTTGTCAGCTTTTGCATTAACGGCTCGCCGTGCCGGGCATCAAATACGGTGCACCAGACCGAGCCCTTCGACAGCTGGCCCGGGCGCTTATGAACCGTGTAGCGAATCCACACAGCCGTCGGCTCATCGGGCGCGACAGCCCGCAAGTAGAACGACTCATACATGCCGGCACGAAGCGGGGCCGCCGGGAACCTAGCGCTCGTGGCCATCGGAACCGCGGAGCTCGACACTGACGTTAATCCTAAACTCCGCCTGCACATCCGTCGCGAAACACGAAGGCCCGGTCGGGAGGCTCAGCCCGGTCAGGGGAATCGTCGTGTTGGGGGACATTTACCAACACTGGCGCAGGCGACCGAGTCGGTCTGTGGCGGTGATCTTGTGGCCGATTTGGACACCTCAGGGGTCTGACCCCGGTGGTGGCCGTTCGAGTCGAGCCCGCCGGTGCATGGCCGAAGCGCTGTGCCGCATGGTTGTGCGGCCGCAGTGGCTCGTTCGGTCATCACCCGGGTCTGACCCCGGTGTCGTCGTTACGAACGGCTAGAGGCCGAGCCGCTCACGCAACTGGCGCGACTGGCGACGCGCAACGTCGAGTTCCGTGTGCTCCGCGTCCGCCAGTTGAAGGCAGAAGCGGTCGGGCGCGGCGCGACGTACGCCGGCGACCTTCGACAGATTGACGAGATACGAGCGGTGGATGCGCGCGAACCGCGCGGCGGGAAGGCGCTCGTCGAGCTCCCCGAGCGACGCGGTGCAGAGATACGAGCGGTCGTAGGTGTGTACGCGGCTGTAGTCGCCGTCTGCCTGGACGTAGTGCACCTGGTCGAAGTCGAGAAGCTCGGTGCCGCCACCGGAGACGACCGGCACCTTCTCGACCGGCACCACGTTCTCGACCGAGCGCTCCTGCAGCCGTTCGATCACGCGCACGAGACGATCGGGATCGACCGGCTTGAGCAAATAGTCGAACGCCTCGACTGCGAAGGCATCGATCGCATAGCGCTCATGCGCGGTGACGAACACGACAGCCGGCGGGTCGGTGCGCTCGCGCACGAGCGGTGCCGCCTCGAGGCCGGTGAGGCCGGGCATTTCGACATCGAGGAAGACGACGTCGTGCTCGAGCTCACGCGAGAGGTCAAGCGCTTCGGCGGCACTCGCCGCCTCACCGACGACGTCGACCTCAGGATGCGACGCCAGCAGATAGCGAAGCTCCGAGCGTGCGGGGGCTTCGTCGTCGACGAGCAGCGCCCTGATTCTCATCCGAGTGGCACCTCCAACCGCACGACCGTGCCGAACGGGAACGAGCGCAGCCTCACGCCTTCGCCGTAGTGCGCCGTCAAACGAAGGTTCACGTTGGCGAGCCCGAGCCCCGTGCCCTCACCGACGCCCTGCTCCAGCACGCGATCGATCGCCTCACGCGCGATGCCGCGTCCGTCGTCTCGCACCGTTACGCGCAACCGACCGCGCCGCACGCGCGCGCGCACGAGCAGGTGCAGCGGCCGATCGGTCTTGCCGTGCTTGATCGCGTTCTCGACGAGCGGCTGGACGAGCAGTGGCGGCAGCCTGACGTCGAGCGCGTCGGGTGCGGCGTCGATCGTGACTTCCAGCTGGGCGCCGAAGCGCGCCTGCTCGAGCTCAAGGTAGCTGCGCACGTGGCGGAGTTCCTCTTCGAGTGTGATGAACTCGCCCGGTCGCGCAAGCCTGCTGCGCAGATGGTCGGCGAACGCGAGCACGAGCTTGCGTGCGCGCTCCGGTTCTGTCCGAATGAACGCGGCGATCGTGTTCAGCGCGTTGAAGACGAAGTGCGGTTCCATCTGCGCCTGCAACGCGGTCGTCGTCGCGGAGTGCAATTCGGAGAGCTGCAGTTGTGCGGACAACTGCGTGCCGAGCATGTTGAGCGTCTCGACAGCGGTCTCGTCGAGCGGCGAACCGGCGGTCGCGTAGGCGACGATCGCCCCTGCCGGGCCGTCTGTGACCTGCAACGGCACAACTGCGGCGGCCCCGAGCGGGCACGCCGGGTGATTGCACTCGGTGCGGATGCCGAGCGGCGCGAGCAGGGGGGCGCC
>JAYUEQ010000133.1:0-1556 GCA_043739205.1 Thermoleophilia bacterium | reverse complement strand
TTCGGTGGCGTGCACGCGCCGATCTCGGTCGTGCGCATGGCTGTCGGTGACGCCTACGGCGCCAAGGAATGGCGGGAGGGCGAAGGCGACTCGGAGGTTGCGTTCCGCACGGAACGCATCGAGCGCACCGTCTGCCGTGCCGTCGCCGAGTTCGCCTTCCGCGAAGCAGACCGCACCGGAGCAAAAGTGTTCGGTGGTCCGAAGTACACCGTCTCGCCCACCTACGAAGGGATGCTCAAGGAGGAGATGGACGCGGCCGCCGGGCGGCATCCGGGCGTCCTCTATGAGCCGCAGCTGATCGACGCGACGTTCGCATTGCTCGTCGCCTCGACCGGCGACCCGCTCGTGATCCCGGCGTTGAATCGCGACGGCGACATCCTCTCGGACCTCGTCCTTCCGCTCTTCGGCTCGATCGCGGGCTCCGAGTCGATGCTCGTGGCATTCGAGGGCGACGACCTCGAACCGACGGCGCTGATGGCGGAGGCCGCCCATGGCACCGCTCCGTCACTCCAGGGCAAGAACGTCGCCAACCCGATGGCGATGATCCTCGCTGTGGCAGCGCTGCTCTCGCAGACGGACGAAGGTGCGACCGCGGGCCGCGCGATTCGCGAGGCAGCGCTCGAAGCGGTGGCGCAGGGCGTGAAGACGGCCGACCTCGGCGGGAACTCCTCGACGACGGAGTACACCGACGACGTGATCCGTCGCACGAAGACGAAGCTAGGTGGTTGATCGGTAGTTCGAGTGCTCGCGGGGATGGTCTGGATCAAGCAGGTCGGCCCGGTCGGGCGCAGGGCATAGCGGTGCCTACGTTCAAGCCCGACCGGGCCGAGATGCGCAGCATCCAGGCCACCAGCCGTGGGTGCTCCAATTGCCGATCAACCACCTCAAGGTCTGGGCGAGCCTTTAGAGGCTGAGGAAGACGTGCGCGATTTGCGGGTCGAACTGCGACCCCGCGCAGCGCTCGACTTCGACGAGGGCCTCGGCACGGGTGCGCGCCGGCCGATAGGGGCGCCGGGAGGTCATTGCGTCATATGCGTCGGCGACCGCGAGGATCCGCGCCTCGAGCGGGATCGCCTCGCCTCCGAGCCCGTACGGGTAGCCATCGCCGTCCCACCGCTCGTGGTGATGGAGGACGCAGTTGAGCGAAGCGCGCAGCGAGCGGATGCCCTGGAGCATGCGCGCGCCCAGCTCGGGATGCGTGCGAATCTCTTCGAGCTCGTCCGGATCGAGCGCGCCGGGCTTGTCGAGAATCGCCCGGTCGAGCTCGAGCTTGCCGATGTCGTGCAGCGGGCCACCGCCCCGGATCGCCGCGACACGTGCGTGACTCACGTCCATAGCGGCAGCCAGCCGCAGCGCGATCTCCGTGACGCGGGCCGCGTGGCCCGCGTTGTCCGGATCGCGCAGGACCAGCGTCTGCGTGAGCTTCAAAGCCGTCCCCATCGGCTTCATCAGGTTCCGCTTCGGAAGCCGGAACCCTTTTCGACCTCTAACTCGACTCGAGTCGCTTCTTGAGCAGGCGCATCACGAAAAAGCCGACGGCCGCGAGGACGACGATC
>JAYUEQ010000132.1:0-9934 GCA_043739205.1 Thermoleophilia bacterium | reverse complement strand
GCTCGCCGCCGACCGCGGCTTCGAGGTCGACTGGATCGACGTCACTGAAGATCTCCGGCTCGACCTGGACGATCTCGAGCGCAAGCTCGACGAGCGCGTGCGCGTTGTCGCCTGCGTCGCCTCTTCGAACGCCGTGGGCACGATTGTCGATCTTCCTCGCGTTTCGGAGCTGGCTCACGAGGTCGGGGCGCTGACGTGGGTCGACGCGGTGCAGTACGCCGCGCACGAGCCCGTCGACGTGCAAGCGCTGGGCTGCGACGTGTTCATTGCGTCGGCGTACAAGTTCTGTGGGCCCCATCTCGGGGTTGCTTACGGACGCCACGAGCTGCTCGAGTCGTGGCGTCCGTACAAGGCGCGGCCGGCCCAACCGGAGCCGGTCGGTCGCAGGTTCGAGCCGGGTACCGCGCCATACGAGCTGCTCGCCGGCTTCTCGGCGACGATCGCCTATCTCGAGTCGCTCGGCGGTCTCGCCGTTCTGCGCGACTACGAACGTGACCTGGGGCGCTATCTGATCGAGAGCCTGCCGGAAAACGTGAAGCTGTACGGCCCGCAGTCGATGGACGGTCGCGTTCCGACATTCCTCTTCAACGTCGATGGCGTGCCGGCGGAGCGCGCGGCTCGTGATCTCGGCGAACGCGGCCTGGGTGTCTGGTACGCCGACAACTGGTATTGCGTCGCACTCGGCCCCCGCCTCCCCGAGACGTCGCTGCGCGCCGGTCTCATCCACTACAACACGCGCGCAGAGGTCGACCGGCTCGTCGAGGAGCTTCGCGCGCTGGCGCCGTAGGCGAGTGGCCCAGCGCAGTGCGGCAGCCGGCGCGCGCCTGCGCCACCTGTCCGTTATGAACCTACGGTCGGTAGGTGTGGTTCACGGGTCTCCCGCCCGCAGTTCGATCCTGCCTGGCAGCGACCCGAATCGCCAGGGTTGTGGACAGATCGTCACGCCTTCATTCGGTGCCTGGCACCGAAGGAGACGCTGACGGTGGCCGGCGCGGCCGAGTTCTGGCACCGGTAACCTCCTGAACGCAGGACGCGGTAGGACGTGAGCGGCCGAGTGGCTCTTCAGCCCGGTCGCGCCCTTTGCTTCACGTCTCCGTCCCAGGCGGCACAGCCGCAGAATCGAAGGTGGCACCTTGAGCGAGCCCGACGAGACGACGGCCGCGGAGCCGATTGCCGCACAGGCGACCGTGCCCGACGCTGCACCCGAGGCAGTTGGCAAGACGCAAGAGACGACACCGTTCTGGAAACGTTGGCTCGGGAAGAGTTAGCGGCGATGGCGACCAGAAAGCAAAAGCTGAGGGCCGACGCGGCGGAGCCGACGCTCGGCAAGACGACCGAGCTTCCGCACGCGAAGAAAACGCCGAAGGTCAAGAAGACCTCGCGCGGCAAGTAGCAGGTACAGCGCTTCGTGCGGGCGATCCGGTCGGGTCGCCCGCACGTCGGCTGCTCACGCTTCGAGGCCTGCGAGCACGAGCGACGGCAGCGACCGACCGTCACGCCCGCGCACGGTGCGAGCCGGTGAGGTGACGGCGGCCACTGCGCCGAGGATCGCGGCGGACGCGAGTCCCGGGTCGACGTCCCCTTTCAGCCGGCCCTCCGCCTGGCCGCGGCGCACGAGCTCGGTGAGGCAGTCGCGGTAGGCGGCGCCCGCCGTCTGCACTGCCTCGCGCCCTGCGCCCTCCGGGATCGGTTGGCCTTGCAGCAGCAGGCTCGCCTCGTGCCGTCGCGCGCTCGCCCACTTCGTGAGTGACTCGACGAACGCCGAGAGCGCCTGACTCGAGTCATTCGTTGCCGCCATCGCGCGTGAGACTGTCTGCCACGCCTCCGTGTGCGCCTTGGTCACGACCTCCGCGAGCAGTTCGTCCTTCGAGGCGAAGTAGTGGTACACCGCGGTGGGCTTCAGCGACATCGCTTCCGCGAGCTCCTGCATCGATGCTGCCGCGAAGCCTTTCTCCCCGAAAACGCGTGCAGCAGCGGCAAGGAGCTCGTCACGGCGCGCGGCAGTGCCTGTCGCCGAGCGCCGTTTCTGCCGTCCGCGTAGCTCCTCGAGCTCGCCGTGCCGGGCGACTGCAGTTCGGAGGGCGGGGACGAGCGCGCTCGGGTGATAGGGCTTAACGAGGTACGCGGAGATGCCTGCATCGATCGCACGCGTCACGAGCTCGGGGTCGTCGTATGCGGTGAGTAGCAGGAGCGGCGTCGGCCTTGACGCCTGGATCCGCCGCGCGGCCTCGAGCCCGTCGAGGCCGGGCATGCGCACATCGAGCACGACGACGTCCGGTCGCATGCGGTGCGCGAGCTCAACGGCTTCGTGACCGTCGCGCGCCTCGCCGCACACTTTGAGCCCGTGCGCTTCGAGCCCGGCGCGCAGGTCCATCCTGATCAGCGTTTCGTCCTCGGCGATGAGTACCCGCATCGTCCCCTCCTCGTTTGTCGACAGCAGAAAAAAGAAGACCGCTGCGTCGCGGAGGGGTCGCCCGGCAGCGGGCGGCTGCTTCGAGGTTAGCTAACCGCGGCGCGCTGGGAGACGAACCAGTCGAGCGCCTCGGGATTTGCGAGCGAATCGCGGCTCGCGACCGTCGCCGGTTCCGCACCCATCAGGATCCGCTTGACCGGCACCTCGAGGAGCTTGCCGGAGAGCGTGCGCGGAACGGCAGGCACGGCGGTGATCTCGTCGGGAATGTGGCGCGGCGAGCAGTCCTCACGGATGCGCGCCTTGATCCGCGCCGCCAACGCGTCGTCCAGCTGATCGCCTTCACGAAGCACCACGTACAGCGCAAGCCAGCCGGGCGTGCCCTCTCGTGGCAGGTCGATCGCGAGCGCGTCGACGACCTCGGGCAACGCGAGCGCGGCGCTGTAGAGCTCACTCGTGCCCATGCGCACGCCGCTGCGGTTGATCGTCGAGTCGGAGCGGCCGTAGATGATCGCCGTCCCTCGGGACGTGATCTCGATCCAGTCGCCGTGGCGCCAGATGCCCGGGTACATCGAGAAGTAGCTCTCGTAATACCGCGAGCCGTCGGTGTCGCCCCAGAGATAGATCGGCATCGAGGGAAGCGGTTCCGCCAGTACGAGCTCGCCGACCTGGCCGATCTGCGCGTGGCCTTCGTCGTCGAACGACTCGACCTTCGCTCCGAGCGAGCGCGCTTGAAGCTCGCCTTCGTAGACGGGCAGCGTGGGTACGCCGCCGACGAACGCGGAGCAGACGTCCGTGCCGCCGCTCGTCGAGAAGAGCCAGACGTCACCGAGGCTGTCGTAGACCCAGCGAAAGCCGTCGGGGGAGAGCGGCGAGCCGGTCGAGCCGACGCTGCGGAGGCGCGAAAGGTCGCGGCCGCCGCGTGGCTTGAGCTGCGCCTTCATGCACGCCGAGATGTACGCAGCGCTCGTGCCAAAGCACGTCGTCTGCGTGTCGGCTGCGAGATCCCAGAGGCGGTTCAGATCCGGGTGCCCGGGGCTCCCGTCGTACAGCACGATCGCCGCCTCGGTCAGCAGGCCGCTCATCAGCAGGTTCCACATCATCCAGCCGGTTGTCGTGAACCAGAAGATCCGGTCGCCGCGCTTCGCGTCCATGTGCAGGTGCAGCTTCTTCAGATGTTCGAGCAGGATGCCGCCCTGGCCGTGGACGATCGCCTTCGGCAAGCCGGTCGTGCCCGACGAGTAGAGGACCCACAACGGGTGATCGAACGGCAGTTGCTCGAACGTCAGCTCGCCGGGCTGCAGCAGCTCGTCCCAGTTCCCCTCGTCGCCGAGGTAGGGAAGCACGAAGGTCTGATCGAGCGTTGGCATCGCCGCCTGCAGCGCCGCGACATCGGCGGTGCGGTCGAGCGGCTTGCCGCCGTAGGAGTAGCCGTCGACCGCGAGCAGGATCTTCGGTTCGATCTGTGCGAATCGGTCGATCACGCTGCGCACGCCGAAGTCGGGCGAGCAGCTCGACCACACTGCGCCGATCGACGCGCATGCGAGAAACGCTGCGGTCGTCTCCGGGATATTCGGCATGTATGCCACCACCCGGTCGCCGCGCGTCACGCCGTTCGCGCGGAGCCCCGCGGCAATCTGCGCCGTCAGTTCGCGCAGCTCGCCCCAGCGCAACTCGGCGAGTGGTCGTGACTCCGACGCGTGCACGATCGCGACGTCGTCGTCATGCTTGCCGCGGAAGATGTGCTCGGCATACGAGAGCCGCGCGCCCGGAAACCACTCGGCGCCCGGCATCGTCCGGCTGCCGAGCACACGCTCGTAGGGCGCGCTCGCAGCGATCTCGAAGTACTCCCAGAGCGATCCCCAGAAGCCTTCGAGGTCGGCGGTCGACCATTCCCAGAGCGCCTCGTAGTCGGGGAACGTCTCGCCACGCGCGGCCTCGAGCCAGCGCTGGTAGCGGGTGAGCTCCGAGTCCTCGATCGCAGCGGCGGACGGGCTCCAGATGGGGGCGGTCTCGCTCACTCCTGAGCAAGGAAGCTACCTCAGTCGACCCTCTGGCCAGGGTCTCTGCACGGTCAGTCGCGCGGTGGGCGGCCGAGGTACGTGAGCGAGGCCGGATCCGGCGCCTGTTCGAGCGCCTCGCGCAGCGCCTCGACGAGAACGCTCTCTTTGAACGGCTTGACCACGAACCCGACTACCCCCGCATCGACGGCACGCGAGATCAGCTCGCCGTAGCCGTAGGCGGTCAGCATCACGATCGGGACGAAGCCTTCGGCGAGGATCCGCCGCGCTGCTTCGACGCCGTCGAGTCGCGGCATCTTCACGTCGAGCACGACGATGTCCGGGTGATGCTCGAGCGCGAGCTCGACCGCTTCCTGCCCGTCTCGCGCCGAACCGCAGACTTCGAAGCCGGCCTCGTCGAGCAGCCGCTCCAGGTCGAGCCGGATGAGCGCTTGGTCTTCGGCGATCAAGAGCCGGGGGCGGGGCGGGAGTGGCACGGTTGACTCCTTCGTCGTTCAAGAACGAAAAAAGACCCCGGGGCGTCTGCCCGAGGTCTTCGCTGACCGTTGGCCGACGTCGTCGACGACCTGCCGGTGAGTCTAGCTGTTCGCGCGGCGCGACCCGAATCGCGGGAGTTACGACGCGCCCCAGAGCGCAGCGCCGATCGCGCCGGCGCGTGGGCCCAGCTCTGCAGGCGCGATCGAGATGCGGTCGAGCGGCGCGACGCGCGCACGGTCGGCAACAGACGCGCGCAACGAGTCGAAGAGCAACGTCCCGGCCTCGGCGACCCCGCCGCCCACGACGACGCGGTCGGGCGCGAGAAAGATCAGGACGTTCGCGATCGCCAGGCCGATCAGTTCGCCCGCTCGGGCGAGCGCCCGCAGCGCCGCGTCGTCTCCCGACCGCGCCCATGTCACCGCTTCCCCGAACGAGGGCGCGCCCGCCGCAGCGGCAATCGCGCGCGCACCTGCGTACAACTCGAGGCAGCCGTGATTGCCGCATTCACACGCAGGCCCGTCCTCGACGACGGTGTGGTGTCCGAACTCGCCGGCTCGCTGGTCGGGGCCGAGATGCAGGCGGCCGTCCAGGACGAGCCCGCCGCCGATGCCGGTCCCGCAGACAACGCACATCACGTTCGCCGCACCGCGGCCTGCGCCGAGCTTCGATTCGGCGAGCGCGAAGGCATGGCCGTCGTTGATCAGGCGCACGGGCAGCCCGAAGTCGGCCTCGAGCGGCGCGCGCACGGGCGCGCCTGTCCAGTCGCCGTAGAGGTTCGGCAGGAGCAGCGCCGCGCCTTCGTTGTCGAAGAGACCGGGAAGCGCGATGCCGATCGTGTCGACCGCGCCGACCGAGCGGCCGAGCTCGACCATCCGCCGTAGCACGGCTTCGTGACCGCCGTCCTCCGACAACGTCGGCGCCTCACCCGTCTCGATGACCTTGCCGTCTTGGAGCACGACGAGCTTGATGTTCGTTCCCCCGAGGTCGAGACCGAGCGCTCTCACTTGGCGGTCCAGCCGCCGTCGACGGAGAGAACGGTTCCGGTCACGAACTCCGCCGTCGCTAGGTAGAGGCAGGCTAGCGCCACGTCCTCCGGTGATCCGAAGTCGCCGGTGAGCGGCTGCAGCTCGGCAAGGCGGGCGCGGATCGCAGGGTCACTTTGGGCGCGGGCGCTCATCGGTGTCGCGATCAGCCCCGGCGCGACGACGTTGCAGCGAATCCGTTCGGGCGCATACGTGACGGCCATCGCACGCGTCAGTCCGATCACCCCCGCTTTCGAGGCCGCATACGCATGGGTCGCGAAGTCGCCGTCTCCGCCGACGAGCCCGAGCGCCGAAGAAAGCGTGACGATCGCACCTCCGCCGTTTGCGCGCAGCATGGGGATCGCTCGCTTGGCGTAGAGAAAAACGCTCTTGAGGTTCGCGTCGAGGACGGTGTCCCAGCCGTCTTCGGTGCACGTCTCGACCGGTCCGTCCCCGAAGCGGCGCCCGCTGATCCCGTGCGCACACACGAGTGCGTCAAGCCGCTCGAGCTCCGGGAACGGATCGTCGAGCTCGACACCGTGGACAGAGAACCCGGCGGCCTCGAACGCCGCCACGGTCGCTCCGCCGATGCCGCCGGCCGATCCGGTGACGACCGCAGTCTTCATCCGCATACGCTTGCACACATGAGCAACTCCGTGGATGTCCTGGTCGTCGGCGCCGGGTCCGCAGGCAGCACGGCTGCGATCGCAGCTGCGCGCACGGGCGCGTCAACGCTGCTCGTCGATCGCTTCGGTTTCCTCGGCGGAACCTCGACGGCGGTGCTCGACACCTTCTATGCGTTCTATACGCCCGGCGCGCAACCGCGGAAGGTCGTCTCGGGGATTCCGGACGACGTCGTGGGCCGGCTCACCGAACGAGGCATGGCCTTCGAGCGGCCGAACACCTACGGCGCGGGCACCGGCATCACCTACGACCCTGAGTCGCTGAAACGCGTCTGGGACGAGCTGGTCTTTGAGTCGGGAGCGAGCACTCTGCTGCACGCCTTCGTCTTCGGCGTGCAGGTCGAGGACGGCCGCGTCGTCGCGGTCGATGTCGCGACGAAGAGCGGTGTGCAGACGTTTCGCCCCCGTTCGGTCGTCGATGCGTCCGGCGACGCCGACGTGTGCGCCCTCGGCGGTGCGCCGTTCGAGGCGCCGGGCGACAACGTGCAAAGCCTCTCGACGGTGTTCCGCGTCGCGAACGTCGACGTCGCCCGCGCGGAGGCAATGCCGAAGCAGGAGCTCTGGGCGCTGATGCGTGAGGCGCGCGACTCGGGCCGATTCGAGCTGACGCGGATCGAGGGCTCGGTGCACCGCACGCCGCACGACGGCGTGATGATGGCTCTGATGACCCGGGTCCGGAATGTCGACGCGACCGATGCCGACCAGCTGTCGTCTGCCGAGCGCGAAGGACGTCGCCAGGCGCACGAGTACTTCCGGTTCTTGCGCGAGTGCGTGCCGGGTTACGAGCGGGCGGTGCTCGTGTCGACGAGCCCGGCGATCGGTGTGCGTGAGAGCCGCCGAATCGTCGGCGAGCACGTCCTTACCGCGGGCGAGATCCTCTCCGCCACACAGTTCGACGACCAGATCGCGCAGTGCGGTGCGCCGATCGAGGAGCATCACGCCGGCGAGGACACGCGTTGGGTCTATCTCGAGGACGGCGCGACCTACGGCGTTCCCTACCGCGCGTTGCAGCCGCAGGGCCTCGACAACGTGCTCGTCGCCGGGCGCTGCTTCTCCGCGACCCACGACGCGCACGCATCAGCGCGGTCGATGGGTACCTGCATGGCGATGGGCCAGGCGGCAGGTACGGCGGCCGCCCTCACCGGCGAACCCAAGCGCCTCGCTGCCGAGACGGTTCGGGCTCGCTTGCGCGAGGACGGCGCCGATGTCGGTGATTGAGCGGATTCTCGAAGCGCGGATCGTCGCAGTGCTGCGGCGGGTTGATGACCTCGACGCAGCTGTCGCACGTCTCGCGCAGGCAGGGATTCGCCTGATCGAGATCACGCTCGACTCCGACGGCGCGCTCGATGCGATTCGCCGGCATCCGGGTGCGCTCGCGGGGACGGTGCGCACACCGGAGCAGATCGATGCGGCTGTCGATGCAGGGGCCGTCGCCGTCGTTTCACCTGTGTTCGTTCCGGCAGTCCTCGAGCGTGCACGCGACCTCGGCGTGCCCGCGATCCCGGGTGCGCTCACGCCGACCGAGGTCGAAGCCGCGTGGCGCGCCGGAGCGGCGATGGTGAAGCTCTTCCCTGGGTCTCGGCGGCCCGCGCTACGTTCGCGACCTGCTCGCCCCACTCTCGGACGTGCCGCTCATGGTCACCGGCGGGATCGACGCATCGAACGCACGCGCGTTCCTCGACGCAGGTGCGGTCGCCGTCGGCACATCGCGGCTCGACGAAGCCGCGGAGCTCGTCGCTGCCGTCAGTCGTTCGTGACGACGTCCGAGAACGCACCCGTCGCTTCGTCCTTCAGGATCAGCTTGCGCCGCCCGTCGGGCATCTGCTCTTCCTTGATCACCGTCTTGCCGTCGTGCTCGCGGCGCTTGCGGGCGAGACGCGCGGTCGTGCCGCCGCGCCAGTCGTCGAGCTGCACGGGTTCCCAGCGTCCGGATTTCGCCGAGGCGTAGACGGCGTCCATCACCACGTTCACGACGTACCCGTCGTAGAAGCTCTCCCGCGGTGTGCGGCTTTCGTCGATCGAGTCGAACATGTCGGTGAACATGTCGACATAGCCAAGCTCGTGCACTTCGTCACCGACGGGGAACAGCCAGCCGCTCGCAGACTCCGACTTCTCGGCGACGTATCCGCTGCCCTCGCCCGACGAGAACATCTCAAAGCCGGTTCGTAGGAAGTGGTTCGTCCAGATCGTCCCTTCGGTCCCTGCGACCTCGTCTCGGAGGTCCATGCCGCCGCGGAACGTCCACGAGACTTCGAACTGGCCGATCGCCCCCGACTGGAACTTGATCAGCGCGATCGCGTTGTCCTCCGCCTCGATCGGGTGCACGAGCGTGTCCGTCCACGCCATCACCTCGACGGGGCGGTTCCCTTTGCCCATGTAGCTGCGGATGATCTCGATGCAGTGGCAGCCGAGGTCGATCACGGCGCCGCCGCCCGCCTGGTCGGCATCCCAGAACCACGCCGAGTGCGGGCCGGGATGCGTCTCGCGTGAGCGCGCCCAGGTGACGTCCCCGATCTGCCCGGCCTGCACTGCCGCGACCGCCTTGAGGGTCTTCGGGGTGTACGCGAGGTCTTCGAGGTAGCCGCCGAAGATGCCGGCGCCCTCGGCGATGTCGAGGATCTCCTTCGCCTCCGCGCCGGTCCGGGCAAGCGGCTTCGTGCAGAGCACCGCCTTGCCGTGCTTCGCGCAGAGCTCGACGGCTTCCTTGTGCAGGTTGTTCGGGAGCCCGATCACGACGACGTCCGTCTCCGTGTGCGCGATCGCTTCTTCGAGGTCGGTCGCCGCGTGTGGCACGTCGTTGTCGCACGCGAACGCATCGGCGCGCTCCTGGGAGCGCGAATACACGACATGAACCCGGTCGCGGTTGCGCTGACTGTGCAGCGTGCGCGTGTAGAAGAGGCCGATCAGGCCCGTTCCGAGCATCGTCACTTTGTGGCCGTTCACGGGGACTGTGCGCTCCTTTCTTGACGTTGGCGTGCAGCGGGAGTACGGTCGAACCTGTCTAAACGTCTATACAGGTTGATTGGGAATCGACTCTACTCTGACCTCACCCGGAACGACAAGGTTCATCACTCAGGCCCGCGCACTCCTCGACCGTGTCGAGGCGCAGAGCGATGCAATCGGTTTGGTCGCCGCGGCCTGCGCCGACGCGATCGCCGCCGACGGCCTGGTTCACCTCTTCGGCACCGGCCACTCGCGCATTCCCGTCGAGGAGATGTTCCCCCGCTACGGGTCGTACCCCGGCTTCAACCCGATCGTCGAGCTCTCGATGACCTTCCACACGCAGGTCGTCGGTTCGAACGGCCAGCGTCAGGCGATGTT
>JAYUEQ010000131.1:0-10596 GCA_043739205.1 Thermoleophilia bacterium | reverse complement strand
TTTCGTGCGCCTTCCGATCCCCCTCACTCTCGAATCTGCGGCGCTTCGCACCGCCGGAAAGCTCTCCCGCGTCCTGGGGCGCGGCGGCGGCACGACGTTGCCCGGAAAGCTCCTCTGGAAGCTTGATCCCAGCGCGATCGACCTCCTCGCGCGGCGACTGCCGCAGGGATCGGTGCTGATCTCGGCGACGAACGGCAAGACGACGACGACTGCAATGGTGGCGGAGATCCTGCGTCCAAGCGTGCGCGTCGCCCACAACAACTCGGGCGCCAACCTCGTTTCGGGGGTCGCCTCCACCCTGCTCCGCGCAGGCGGCGCAGAGCTCGGGCTCTTCGAGGTCGACGAAGGAGCACTGCCCGAGGTTGCCCGCCGCGTGCGGCCGAAGGCACTGCTGCTCGGCAATCTGTTCCGGGACCAGCTCGACCGCTACGGCGAGCTCGAGACCGTCGCTACCCGCTGGCGTGCTGCGGTCGCCGAACTGCCGGCTGCCCAACTCATCCTCAACGGCGATGACCCTCAGGTCGGCGACCTCGCGCGTTTCCATGCCGGCGCGCGGGTGTTCGGCCTCGACGACCCGCGGCGTGCGAGGCCGACGCTCCAGCACGCGGCGGACTCGAAGTACTGCCTCCGTTGCGGCCACCCCTACGACTACAAGGCCGCCTATGTTGGGCACCTCGGTGACTACGTGTGCCCGAATTGCGGTCATGCGCGGCCCGCGCTCGACATCGTCGCGCGCGACATCGAATTGAACGGACTTGACGGCGCCTCCTTCACGCTGCATGCGCCGGAGGGCGAGACGCGCGTCCAGCTGGCGCTGCCCGGCCTGTACAACGTCTACAACGCGCTCGGCGCTGCGGCGCTCACCCTCGCGCTCGGGGTGCCGGTCGACGAGATCGCTGCAGGGCTCGAGCGCTTTTCGGCGGCCTTCGGACGTTTCGAGCGGATCTCGATCGGCGATCGCCGGCTCCTGATGCTCTTGATCAAGAACCCGGCCGGTGCGAACGAGGTCGTACGGACACTGGTCGAGGGCAGCACACCGCGCGTTGCGGTGATCGCGCTGAACGACGAGATCGCCGACGGCCGCGACGTGTCCTGGATCTGGGACGTGGACTTCGAACCGCTGCTCGACGGCCTCGACACACTCGTCGCGACCGGCGAGCGGGCCGCGGAGCTTGCGTTGCGGTTCGCCTACGGCGGGCTTCCGCGGGACCGGATCGAGGTCGTGCCGTCGCTGGCGGCTGCGCTTGACCGGGGGCTCGAGCTAACGCCGCCCGGCGGCGACCTCGCGCTGCTTCCCACCTATACGGCGATGCTCGCCCTGCGGAAGATCGTTGCCTCACGCGGTCATGTGGCGAACTACTGGGAGGAGGCCGCGTGAAGATTCGCGTCGGGCACCTCTATCCCGAGTACCTGAACATCTACGCCGACCGCGGCAACATCGCGGTGCTCTCGGAGCGCGCACGCACACGGGGGCACGAGCTCGACGTCACCGCGATCGGCATGCGCGACGCGGTTCCTGCAGGCCAGATCGACCTCTTCTACATCGGCGGTGGCCAGGATCGCGAGCAGGCGCTCGTGGCGCACGATCTCGCGGAGAAGGCCTCCGTGCTACGCGAAGCGGTCGAGTCGGGCGCCGCGTTCCTCGCGGTGTGTGGCGGCTACCAGCTCCTCGGGCGGTACTACCGCGACGTGGCCGGAGAGGAGCAACCGGGCATCGGACTCCTGCCGTTGCACACGATCGCCGACAAGCGGCGGATGATCGGCGACGTACTTCTCGCCTGTGACTGGGCCGCGGGCCAGAGCCTCGCCGGCTTCGAAAACCACGCCGGCCGCACGATCCTCGACGAGGGCGCCGAGCCACTCGGGCGCGTCGTGTCCGGGTTCGGCAACGACGGCGAGTCGGGTCATGAGGGCGCTCGATACAAGCGTGCCTACGGCACGTATCTTCACGGCCCGCTGCTACCGCGTAACCCCTGGTTCGCAGACCACTTGCTCTTGGAGGCGCTCGCCCACGCCGGCGGCCCGACCGAGCTCGGGCCGCTCCCCGATGAGCTCGAGCACGAGGCGCAGGCGGTTTCGGCGGCGCGGGCACGGGCACGCGGTGGAAGGTTCTAACTGATCGATCAAGATTCGACTCCGTCAGGAGTCTGGGGGAAACTAGACCGACACCAAACGTCAGGAGGGGCCGTTGGCTCGGACAGTGCTCGCAATCGGTACGCGCAAGGGATGCTTTCTGCTCGAGAGCGACGAGGATCGCCGCAACTGGTCGATGAGGGGCCCGCTCTGCGAAGGGTGGCCCGTCTACCACGCGGTGTTCGACCAGTCCGACGGAACCCTGTACGCCGCTGCGGCGAGTGAATGGCACGGGTCGGCGATCTGGCGGTCGACGGACCTCGGCGAAACCTGGACGCACTCGAGCGAGGGTCTCGCCTACGAGGACGGCGGCAAGAAGCTGTCGAAGGTCTCCACCCTCTCCGTCGCGCACGGGCGCGTGCTCGTCGGCGTCGAAGCACCGGGCATCTTCCAGAGCACTGACCGTGGCGACACGTGGTCGCTCCTGACGAACCTCGAGGGCCAGCCGGGCAGTGAGGAGTGGGACGACCAGGCGAACCAGCCGCCCGGGCATCTCGGGATCTCCGGTTTTCAGTCCGACCCCGACGACGCTGACCGGTTCTGGGCGATCGTGCAGGGCGTCGGCCTCTTCGAGACGACCGACGGTGGCAAGGCGTGGACGCCCCGCAACCGCGGCCTGCGCGCCGACTGGCCGCGCCCTCACGACGAGGTCGGCTTCTGCGTGCACAAGGTCGTGCGCTCACGCACCGACGGCGACCGTATGTACCAGCAGAACCACGTCGGCATGCACCGGAGCGACGACGCCGGACTGACGTGGACGGAGATCACCGACGGGCTCCCGACGGAGTTCGGCTTTGCCGCGGCAGCCCACCCGCACGACCGCGACACGTTCTTCGTGATTCCGCTCGACCCCGGACACGGACGCACGATGCCCGACGGCAAAGCGGCTGTATGGCGCACGCAGGACGCCGGCTCGAGCTGGCAACGCATCGAGCGCGGCCTGCCTCAGACTGATGCGCATCTCGGCGTGCTCCGTCAGGGAATGGCAGCCGACACCTACGACGTACCGGGCTACTACTTCGGCACGAGCACCGGCCAGGTGTTCGCAAGCGCGGACGACGGCGAGTCGTGGACCGAGATCGCGAGTTACCTCCCGGCCATCTCCTCCGTCGACGTGGCGATCGTCGACTGACCATGACGACGCTGCATCTTCCGATGACGTTACTCCCGCTCTTTCCGGGGCTGGAGCGCCGCGTCGAGGTGGATGCGACGACCGTCGTCGGCGCGATCGATGAACTGGATGCCCGCTGGCCCGGCTTGCGCGATCGACTGTGCGAGCCGGGCCCGGTCATCCGTCCACACATCCACGTCTACATCGACGGCGAGCGGGCGCAGCTCGACGCGCCGCTCGATGCCAGGGCACGGGTGGACGTGATCGCCGCGATCAGCGGCGGCTAACAGAGCGCAGTGCTCGAATCTGGTTCGCCTGAGGGCGAATCAGGTTCGGACATCAGCTGAACCTGATTCGGTGTCAGCCGAACCAGATTCAGATTGCTACGCGACGGGTTGGCTGCCCGCCTTCTCCATCAGCTTGCCGGCGCGGATCGTCGCCTCCATGTCCTTCGACTGCTCGCGGTACCAGGTGCCGTCCTCGAACTCGATCGCGGGATAGAGCGCCTGGCCGGTGCCCTCGAGCATGGCCGTGCGGTTCTTCTTACCCGGCCACGGGCCTTTCGCGACCTCGTACTCGATCCCCTGGTCGTCGAGTGCCTTCTGCACCTTCCAGCACGGGTGCCCCTTCACCTTGGCGAAGATGTTGGGACAGCGGTGGAGCTTCACGGCCATGCGGGTCTCCGATCGTCGGTTGGCTCGATCATTTCACTAGCGCGCCCAGAGCGCGCCAAGGTAGACCGCCGGATCACCCGGCTCCCAGCGTGCGAGGAACCGCTTGATCGGCGGATGGACGACGATCTCGCCGAGCTCGTCATCCGTGAAGAGCCGCGCGCCCTTGACTGCTGCGTCCTTCGTCTCAACGTCTTCGAGCGAGCGGTGCGAGAGGTCGGCCGCGAAGATGATGTGCACGACGTGCTTGCGCGCGAGCAGCGACTTCGGTGCGATCGAGTCGCAGATCGCGACCGGCCCTTCGAACTGCACGTCGGCCTCGACGCCGAGTTCCTCTCGCAACTCGCGGCGCAGGGCTTCGATCAGCGACTCTCCGCCGTCGACACCACCACCCGGGAGCAGCCAATACTCCTTGCCCGGCTTCTCCTGCCGGCAGAGCAGGATGCGGCCCTGCCAGTGGATCATCGCGCTCACTCTGATGCGCGGCTCCATCAGTACCGCCTCATCAGTGCTGTGACGAACCGAAGCCGCGAACGCCGCGCTCGCTCTCCGGTAGCTCGTCGACCTCGACGAGCTCGAGCTCGGGGATCGGGAGGATCACGAGCTGGGCGATCCGCATCCCGGGCTCGACGACGAACGGGTCGCGCTGGTCGGTGTTGACGAGGTTCACCAGCAATTCGCCGCGATACCCGGAATCGACGAGGCCCGGTGTGTTGACGATCGAGATGCCGTGCTTCGCTGCGAGCCCCGACCGAGGCTGCACGAAGCCCGCATAGCCCTCCGGGATGGCGACGGCGAGCCCTGTCGGCACGAGGGCCCGCTCGCCTGGAGCGAGCTCCACACGCTCACAGGAGGAGAGGTCGAGGCCCGCATCGCCACTGTAGGCGCGGCCCGGCACGACGGCGTCGGGGCGCAGCCGCTGGATCGGAAGTTCGATCACGCGCTTTCTCTGTGGTCGGTGCTCGACGAATCGGCGACCAGATACGGAGCGAATCGCGTCAGCTCGCGTCGCGGCAGGCGCGCGATCAGAAGCACGCCTGCCGGGGTGTCCTCGCGTTCTTCGATCGGAGTGCCGAGCGCGTAGAGCTCCGAGAGCTTGCCGCCGTCCTCGTAGGGCACGAGCATCCGCACACGCTCCCAGCGGTCCTCGAACCGGCGCGCGATCTCCACCATCAGCTCCTCGATGCCTTCGCCGGTCAGCGCCGAGACCTGCGGCGCCGTTGGGAACCGGTTCGCGAGGCGCCGGCGGTGCAGCGGATCGACGCGGTCGATCTTGTTCAGCACGACCTCGATGGGGATGTCGGCGGCTCCGATCTCGTGCAGCACGTCGTCGACGGCCTCCCGCTGGCTGTCCTGCTCGTCGTCCTCCGCGGAGGCGTCGACAACATGCAGAACGATGTCTGCGTTCAGCGTTTCCTCGAGCGTCGATGCGAAGCCCTCGACGAGCTGGGTCGGCAAACGTCGGATGAAGCCGACGGTGTCGGTGACGAGATAGCGGCGACCATCGTGCTCGAAGCCTCGCGTTGTCGGATCGAGCGTGTGGAAGAGCTGGTTTTCGACGGAGACGTCCGAACCGGTGAGCGCGTTCAGGAGCGTCGACTTCCCGACGTTCGTGTAGCCCGCGAGTGCAACGGTGGGCGTCTCGCTGCGCGTGCGCTCCTTCCGCCGCGTCGCGCGCTGCTTGCCGAGGTCCTTCAGCTTGCGCCGCAACTGGTTGATCCGCTGGCGCGCCATGCGGCGATCCGATTCGAGCTGCGACTCGCCCGGGCCGCGCGTGCCGACGCCGCCGCCGAGGCGTTCGAGGTGCTGCCACATGCCTCGCATGCGCGGCAGGTTGTAGTCGAGCTGCGCGAGCTCGACCTGCAGCTTTCCCTCAGCGCTCGTCGCGTGCTGGGCAAAGATGTCGAGGATCAGCTGCGTGCGATCGACGACGCGGGTGTTGAGCGCGTTTTCCAGGTAGCGCTGCTGGGACGGATCGAGCTCGCCGTCGACGATCACGCTCTCAGCGTCCGATTCCTTGAAGCGCTCCTTGAGCTCCTCGATCTTCCCTTTCCCGACGTACGTGCGCTGCGCGGGACGCGCGCGATGCTGCACGACGAAGCCGACCGGTTCGACACCGGCAGTGCGCGCCAGCTCCTTGATCTCGGCCAGCTCTTGTTCGGGATCCGTACCCTGAGCCAGTACCGCGAGGACGAACCCGCGCTCGGGCTCCGGAGTACGTGGAATCATCAAACCGATTATGGCACTCGCCCAGCGCACCCTCGATCTGGTCAATATCCCCTCCGAGTCCCGGAGCGAGGCGGAGCTGTACCGCTACATCGACGGAGAGGTACCGCTACACACAGCCTGGTCGGACGGTGAGTCGCTGCTCTTCGCCAAGCGCGAGGGCAAGCCGCTCGTGCTGCTCGCCGGGCACACCGACACGGTCCCCGCCCAGGGGAACCTGCCCGGGCGGATCGAGGACGGCGCAGTCGTGGGCCTCGGCGCGAGCGACATGAAGGGCGGCCTCGCCGTGATGATCGAGCTCGGCCGCTGGGCGGCGGAGACGGAGCTTGCCTACGACCTCGGGTTGCTCTTCTTCCCACGGGAGGAGCTCGGTCCGACAGAGAACCCGCTACCCGGCGTCTTCGAGCGAACCGGTGTCGTCGACGAGGCGCAGCTCGTCATCTGTCTCGAGCCGACCGACAACACGTTGCAGCTGGGCTGCCTCGGCAATCTCAACGCGCGCGCAGTCTTCGAGGGAACGTCTGCACACTCGGCTCGGCCCTGGCTCGGCGTCAATGCGATCAAGCTCGCCTTCGACGGTCTTGCGCACGTGCTCACTGCCGAGCCGCGCGACGTGGACATCGACGGGCTCGTCTTCCGCGAGGTGATCTCAGTGACGCAACTGCACGCCGGAATCGCCGCGAACGTGATCCCCGCGCGTGCTGAAGCGATTCTCAACTTCCGCTACGCGCCGGACCGGACGCCCGAGTCGGCGGTCGAGCGCGTGCGCGAGCTGGTCGGGTCCGACGTCGAGATCCTCGCGAACTCACCGCCGGCGCATGTCGCATCGCGCTCGCCGCTCGTCGAACAACTTCGAACGATCGGCGGTTTCGAGGTACAGCCGAAACAGGCCTGGACGAACGTCGCCGACTTCGCTGCCCGCGGGCTTGACGCGATCAACCTCGGCCCCGGCGGGACACGCTACGCCCACGCGGTCGACGAGCGCGTGGAGATCAGCGAGCTCGAGCGAACCTGCGAGGCGCTCCAGCGCTTTCTCGTCGGTACGGTCTAAGGGATGCGTTTCTCCCCCGTCCTCAGCGAACTCGCGCAGTACCCGTTCGCTCGCCTCGACGACTGGAAGGCCGAGGCGGCTGCGAGCGGAATCGAGCTGATCGACTTCGGGATGGGCGACCCACGCGAGGTCACACCTGCGTTCATTCGGGAAGCACTGGCCGCGTCGATCGAGCCGGTGTCGTCGTATCCGCGCGCGACCGGTCTCCCGGAGCTGCGCGAGGCGATCAGCGGCTGGATCGGCCGCCGCTTCGGCGTCTCGACCGATCCGGCAACGGAAATCGTCCCGACGCTCGGCTCGAAGGAGGCGATCTACTCGTTCGCGCAGATCGCGCTGAGCGACAAGCGCGTCGTCGCGATCCCCGAGCCGGCCTACCCGGTGTACGAACGCGGAGCGCTGTTCGCCGGCGGTTCGGTCGCGACGCTGCCACTGAAGGAGGAGAACGGCTGGCTGCCGGACCTCGACGCGTTCGATGCGTGGGACGACATCGCGCTCTTCTGGGTCTGCTATCCGAACAACCCGACCGGTGCGGTTGCGCCGCTTTCCTTCTACGAGGAGCTCGCAGCGCGCGCGCGCGAGCACGGCTTCCTCCTCTGCTCGGACGAGGCGTACTCGGAGCTCTGGTTCGACGCGCCGCCGGTGTCAGCGCTGCAGGTCAGGGACCGCACGAACGTCGTCGTCTTCAACACGTTGTCGAAGCGCTCATCGATGACCGGGTACCGCTCGGGCTTCGTGTGCGCGCCGCCGGAGATCGGCGATGCGCTCCGCAGCTTCCGACCCACTGTGGGCACCGCCCCCCAGGAGTTCGTGCAGCGCGCCTCCGTCGCAGCGTGGTCCGACGACCGCCACGTCGAAGACGTGCGCGCGCTCTACCGACGCAAGCGCGAAACGATCCTCCCCGCACTCGAGGATCGCGGGCTGCGACTCGCCGGCTCCGAGGCGACCTTCTACCTCTGGCTCGACGTCGGCGGCTCCTCCGAGGAGTTCGCCCGGCGGCTGCTCGGCCGCGGGATCGTCGTTGCACCCGGCTCGTTCTTCGGAGACGCAGGCGAGGGCTACGTGCGCCTCGCGCTCGTCCCGACCCAGGAGCAGTGCGAGCGCGCCGCTGCGATCATCCGGGAGGTGCTGTGAACACCGAAGAGACCATTGCGGCGCTCGACGCGGGCGAGGTGCGCGTCGCGGAACCGGAGGGTGACGACTGGCGCGTGAACAGCGACGTGCAGGCCGCGATCCTCGACTACTTCCGCCTCCGGCAGATGGAGCCGCGTGAGGTCGGGCCGTTCGAGTACCACGACAAGATCCCGCTCAAGAGCGGGTACGAAGCGCTCGGCGTGCGTGTCGTGCCGCCGGCGACGGCGCGCTACGGCGCGTTCCTCTCGCGCGGTGTCGTGCTCATGCCGTCCTACGTGAACATCGGCGCCTGGGTCGGGCCAAACACGATGGTCGACACCTGGGCGACCGTCGGCTCCGGCGCACAGATCGGCGCAAACGTGCACCTGGCGGGCGGCGTCGGCATCGGCGGCGTGCTCGAGCCGCCCGGCGCGCGGCCCGTGATCGTCGAGGACGGCGCGTTCATCGGGTCACGCTGCATCATCGTCGAGGGCGTGCGCATCGGGCGCGAGGCGGTACTCGCGCCGAACGTAACGCTGACTGCGAGCGTGCCGATCATCGACGTCACCGGAGACGAGCCGGTCGAGCATCGGGGCTACGTTCCCCCACGCGCGATCGTCGTTCCGGGCACGCGCCCGAAGGAGTTCCCCGCCGGCACGTACCACCTCTCGTGCGCGCTGATCATCGGCACGCGCAGTGAGTCGACGGATCTGAAGACGTCGCTGAACGACGCTCTACGCGAGCACGGCATCGGTTCCTAGCCCGCACCGGTGTCTGACACCGGTTCGAGGCGCGAGTGCAGTTCGTGCTCCCGCAAGGTGTCAGACACCGTTTCGTACCCGGACTACGCCTCGCGCTGAACGCGAACCGCCGGGCCGGTCAGATAGGCGCGCCCGCCTTCGAACCGTACGGCGAGCTCGCCGCCGGGGAAGCGGATCCTCACGGCCTGGCGGCCGAACGCGGCTGCGATCGCGACAGCGCTCGACCCCGACGCGGCCGTCTCCCCCGCGCCGCGTTCCCACACCCGTGCCTCGATCGCGCCGTCAGGCGTCGCGCGCGCGACCTGCACATTCGTGCGCCGCGGGAACCGCTCGTGCACCTCGAGCATCGGTCCGATGCGCGGCAGATCGGCGGGGTCGCCCTCGACGACGGCGTGCGGGTTCCCGACGTCGACCGCGATCAGGCCGATGCCCGCGACCTCCTCCGGCTCCGAGACGACGACCGCTCCCATGTCCTGCTCGACGAGGCCGCCGCCGAGTGTGCGCGCCCGCACCTCGCGCGGGCCGACGCGCACCGCTACTGCTTCGGCTCCTGTTTGCTCCATCAGCCAGCAGGCGGCGATGCGGGTGCCGTTTCCCGACATCTCGGCGCGGGAGCCGTCCGGGTTCCAGATCGCGATCTCGACCCAGTCGTCGCCGTGGCGGAAGACCTCGAGAATGCCGTCCGTGTCGTCGACGTTCGCGCGCACGTCAGCCGGAGTCAGCGACTCCTCAGTGACCAGATAGATGTTGCCGTTCGCGTCCCAGCGCGATGATCTCATCGGCTACCTCCGCCGCGGGCCGATTGCCGTCGAGCCTAACGACCCCGGGCATCTTCCGCAGCCATTTCAGCTGGTACCGAGCGAGCCGCCGCGTCGCCTGTGTGACAGCCGCGATCGCTTCATCTTCGGGAAGCGTCGCGAACTGCTCGAGGCCGAGCACCTTGCGCGCCGTGTCGGAGAGCGGCAGCTCCCAGGCTGCTCTAGCCTCATCCGCAGCGCCCGCCTCGGCCATCTGCAGCGTCCGCTCGTCGATTCGGCGGTCCAGTTCCTCGAGCGGCAGGTCGAGGGCAACGATCGTCGTCGGGAGCCGCGTGTCCTCGGTCCAGAGCCGGTTGTGGGAGGGCGCCAGTGAGTGGCCGGCGTCCGAGAGCTCGAGGGCCCGCACAACCCGCTTGCGGTCGTTGGCGTGGATGCGCGCCGCCGCGGCCGCATCTCTGGCCGCGAGCGTTCCGTGGATCGCGTCAGCCCCGAGGCGATCGTACTCGTCCTGCCAGAACTCCCTGCGGCCGGGCTCTGCCGGCGGCGGAAGCTCGAATGCCGAGAGCGCTGCCCGGAAATAGAGGCCTGCTCCGCCGACGAGGAGCGGAACATCACTCGCGTCGATCGCCGCGTGCGCGAGCCGCTGATACTCCCCGACCGACACATCGTCTTCGAGCGGAACGACACCGACCAGCAGCGCCGGATACTCAGGCGCCGCGGTGATCACCGGCAGTCCTTCGTAGAGCGCCGCCGAGTCGGCCGAGATCACCTCCGC
>JAYUEQ010000130.1:0-3845 GCA_043739205.1 Thermoleophilia bacterium | reverse complement strand
CGCCCCACGTGATGACGGACACGTCTTCGCCCTCAACGTGCGTCCGCGCCTTGCCGATCGGCGTGACGTAGCGCTCGTCGGGCACCTCGCCCTTGATGCGGCGGTATAGATGCTTGTGCTCGAAGAAGAGCACCGGGTTCGGGTCCTCGATCGCCGCGACGATCAGGCCCTTCGCGTCCTCAGGCGTCGCCGGGCAGACGCACTTCAGGCCGGGGATGTGCGCGAACGACGACTCGGGGTTCTGCGAATGGAACGGCCCGCCGGAGAAGCCACCGCCCGACGGCAGCCGCAGGACGATCGGCACCGGAGTGCCGACACGCCAGCGCTGCTTCGCCGCGATCGTGACGAGGTGATCCCAGGCGCACGAGACGAAATCGGCGAACTGCATCTCTGCAACGGGGCGCATGCCCATGATCGCGGCGCCGGTCGCGCCGCCCATGATCGCCGTCTCGGAGAGCGGCATGTCGAGCACGCGCCACGAGCCGAACTCTTCCTGGAAGCCGAGCGTGACCTTGAACGCCCCGCCGTACACGCCGACGTCTTCGCCCATCACGAACACACGCTCGTCGCGCCGCATCTCCTCACGGAGACCGTCGCTGATTGCCTGGAGGTAGGTGCGCTCTGCCATTACTTATGGTGGGGCGTGTCGAGGTCGTCGGCCGTCGCGTACACGCCGTCCAGCAGTGTCGACGGATCGGGCAGCGGCGAATCCTCCGCACGCTGCAGCGACTCGTTGAGCAGCTTCTTCACCTGCACGGTGATCTCGTTCTCGTCGTCCTCGGTCATTTCGACGTTCTGCTGCAGCCACGTGCGGTAGCGCTCGATCGGATCGCGCTCGGCCCACTTCTCGAAGAGCTCCTTCGGGACGTAGAACGCATCGTCGTGCACCGCGTGCCCTTCCATGCGGAGCGTCTGGCACTCGATCAGCGTCGGCCCGCCTCCGTCGCGCGCCTTCTCGATCGCGAACTTCGCCTCGCGGTAGACGGCCAGTACATCGGTGCCGTCGACGACGACGCCGTCGAAGCCGTACGCCTGCGCGCGGTCCGCGAGATGCTCGACCGCGTACTCGAGATGTGTCGGCGTGGAGTAGGCCCACTGGTTGTTGTCGCAGATGAACACCACCGGCAGCTTGCGTACGCCGGCGAAGTTCATTCCCTCGTGTGCGTCGCCGCGCTGCATCGCGCCTTCGCCCGACCAGGCGACCGCTACGCGCTTCTCCTCACGGATCCGAAAAGCGAGCGCTGCGCCGACAGCGACGGGAAGCATCGCCGGCAAGTGGCTGACCATCGCGATCAGGCCGAGCCGCTCGTCCGCCATGTGGACGTTGCCGTCGCGGCCGTGCGTCGGGCCGTCCTGGCGTCCCATGTACTGCGCAAAGATGCGCCACGGCTCGACGCCTCGCGTGATGTGCACGCCCATGTCGCGGTGCAGCGGCGTCCCGACGTCGTCTGTGCCCATTGCCGTCGCGACGCCGACGGCCGAGGCTTCGTTGCCGCGACCCGTATAGAACGAGCCGGGAATCTTGCCCTGCCGGTAGAGGATGTGGCCGCGCTCCTCCACGCCGCGCGTGGTCAGCATGTTCCGGTAGATCGTGAGCAGGTCCTCGCGATCGAGGCCCCACTCCTTCACGTCCTGAAGCGAGCCACTCGGCCCGGCTACGCGCGCAATCGCCACTGCACTCCTCGGTGGTCGAAGGGAAAAGCTCCCGAATGCTAACCGGCTTCCGCATGGTTCCGCCGCCTAGGCCCGAAACGGCCCTTCTAGCTAGAGTCGGGGCGTGGGCAAGGCAGCCGATTGGCTTCGGGAGGAGCGCCGCAACGTGCTCGGCCATTGGTCGGCGTTCTGCCTCGACTGCGGCGCCGCACGCCGCTGGTTCGTCGACAACGAGGACGAGATTCCCAAGACCTGCACCTGTGGCGGCACGATCTTGCGCCGCTGCCCGGCCTGTGAGGCGCCGTTCTCGTCGACGTTCGCCGTCGAGTGCGAGGAGTGCGGTGCGGCCTTGCGGGCGCCCGAGCTCCTCGGCATGCGCATTCGGCGCGCGAAGAAGTAGCGGGCCGGCAACGCCAGCCGTCGCCTCCTAGTTCTTGACGGTGACGAGGACGGTCTTGGAGCCGTGATTGCCCGCGAGGTCACCGGCGGTCACCGTGACGTTGTACGTCCCGTTCGCCGTGCCGCGCGTGTTCCAGTATTCCTCCCGAAAACGCGAGAGCGGCCGGAGCCAGTAGGTGCCGACACAGTGCGTCTTCCGGGGAGGCCCGACACACTCCTGCATGTTGTCGTCCTCCAGGGTGCCCGGGGCGTAGTGGACGATGTAGTCGGTTTGCGGTAGCTGGTCGGCGCGGAAGCTCGTACGGCTCAGCACCACGCGGCCGGTTCGTGCGTCCTCGATCCGCACTGATACCTGGTAGGGCGCAAAGACGGTCGGCCAGGCCGGGTTTTGCCCGAGGAAGCCGAGGAAGGACTGCGGATCGCCGATGTTCGCCCGCACCTCGACGGCACCCTGCAGGCGTGCCAGCGGCAGTCGCGTCGACGAGTCAGCCTGGACGAGTGAGCTGGTCGGGAGCCACGGCGTGCGGGACGGCGTGTTGAAGGTGAGCGCGTCGACGGTCGGCGATGCCCTGTCGTCGTACGGTGCAAGGCGGGTACCACGATGGAGCGGGTTCACCCACACACGGCGGCCCCCGTATAGCTGCCACTCCGAAAGGTGGACATGCCAGACACCGAGACAGGACCAGCCGATCTGCTGGCCCGCCCTAACGTGTTCCCCGCCTCGCACCGTCGGTGAGACATGCCAGTACGCGAAGTGTCCGATCTCGAGTCGGCGGTCGAGACAGGGACGCGCGACGTTGTTCGCCGACGCGCTGACCGTTCCGGACTCGACCACAAACACGCGATGGGAGAGGAGCGGCGGGGCTCCCTTCTCCGGATGGGCGTCATCGACGCTGATGTCGATTCCGAAGTGGTATCCCGAGAGGCCCGTGTCGTCCTTGCCGCGCGGGTCCAGGAACGACCCGCGCACTGGATGCTGGGACCGTGTCGGGTTGACCGGCCAACCGCGATAGGTGCCGGCGTACGTGTAGGCGAAATGTGGCGGTAGTGCTCCCGGGATTCCGGCATAGATCGGGCTCGTCGGCGTCGGCGCGAAGGTGCTGCTCTGCTCGAGTGCAAAGGCGCTGCCTGCGCCGACTGCCAGGAGCATGGTCAGAAACGCAACGACGACACCTCTCATACGCCGCTGGACCACTTTGAAGTGCACTCCACTACGGTGACGATGTGACCCCGCGCCGACCTCCGTACCCCCTCCGCGGCCGTCTGCGGCTTAACCCTGACCGCGGCCTGCGGGCGACGATCGTGGGGCGCGCTGCCGCAGTTCTCGTCGTGACCGGATCCGTTGCGCTTGGCGTGCAGGTCGCCGACGCTCGCCCCGCTGCCGCGATCATCAGCGTCTATCCCGTCGCGAACCCACAAGGCCTGATGGTCACGACGGGCGGCTGGGCCTACTGCCTGCAGGTGCAGGTGCTCGCTCGCCGGGAGCACTACACCCTTGCGTGCGGGAGGTACTGGAAGGACGGATACCTCGGCTACGGACTACGGGCGAAACGTCACCTCGACTGGGGCGACCCTGCGTACCTCTCGGAGCTCGCCCGCAAGGTCAGTGAGCTCCGCCGCACCATCGAGGGAAAGCTCTTACTCGTCGGAGTCTCCTACTCGGGTTTCGGGGTCGCAACGCTCGCGACGCATCATCCAGAGTTGCGACCGTCGCAGTTAATCGTGATCGACTCCTACTTGGATCTCGTCGCCCGTCGCCGCGCCCTGCCCGCGACGCAGGCGACAGCGCGCGA
>JAYUEQ010000129.1:0-2431 GCA_043739205.1 Thermoleophilia bacterium | reverse complement strand
CGCTCGGTCACGAGCCCCGCCTCCTTGAGCACCCTCAGATGCTGAGAAACCGCCGGCCAGCTCACGGTGAACTCGGCGGCGATCTCGCCCGCCGAATGCTCCTCGTCGCGGACGAGGGCAAGGATCCGGCGTCGGCCGGGGTCGCTCAGGGCGCGCAGTGCAGCTTCCATTCCCTTATTTAAGCAGATTCTTTCTTAAGCGCAAGCTGCATCTGCAGAATGCGCCTCGTGGCCCGGCAGATCGCCCTTCTCCGCGGCGTCAACGTCGGCGGCAACAAGCGGGTCGAGATGGCCCGGCTGCGCACGCTGCTCGAGCGGCTCGGCTACCGAGACGTACGCACCCACCTGAACAGCGGCAATGCGATCTTCAGTGGGCCGCAACGGTCGGAGCAGCACCTCGAGCAAGCGATCGCGACGACCTTCGGCTTCGATGTCCCGGTCGTGCTTCGCTCGCGCGACGAGGTCGCCGCCGTCGTCGAGGCGAACCCGCTGCGCGCGATCGCGACCGACCCGGCGAAATACCTCGTCGTGTTCTGCGGCTCCGAGGCGTCGACCGATCTCGACCCGATCGACTTCGCGCCGGAGACGTTCCAGATCGATGGACGCGAGGTCTACCTCTGGGCGCCCGGCGGGATCGCCGACTCCCCACTCGCGAAGCTACTCGCGATCAGGTCACTCGGCGCGAAGAGCACCGCGCGCAACTGGCGCACGGTCGAGAAGCTGCTCGAGCTGGCGGATGCGTAGCGTCAGAGGCGGCCGGAGCGCAGCACGCCCCAGAGCAGCCACACGCCGAGCACCGTCGAGAGCCCGAACCCGAGCACCGAGACGACGTGCAGCCCGAGTATGTGCGGGCCGCTCTTGGCGAGGATCCCGATCAAGCTCGAGCCGATCAGCCCGCCGGTGACGACGATCGCGATCACGAGCCGGTTGAAGAGCACGTCGAGCTTCGCCATGAACTCGTCGAGCCCCTTGTGCACGAAGCCGACCTCGACCTGGCCGTCGCGAATCTGCTCGAGCGTCTCGTGCACCTGGTAGGGCAGGTCGGCCGCCATCTGCGTCAGCTTCCACCCCTCCCGCCGCGCCCGCGACGCCATGCGCCGCGGCGTGAACCGCTCGATCATCAGGTCGCGCGCGTAGGGCTTCGCGATCTCGAACACGTTGAAGTCGGGATAGAGCTCGACGCCGACCGAACCGAGCGTCGCGATCGCCTTGTCGAGCATCACGAACCGCGTGGGCAACCGCAGATTCATCGTGTAGATCAGCCCGAACGCCTCGCGGATCACCTGAATCGGATCGATCTCCTGGATGCTCGCGCCGTAGTAGCGGTAGTACAGCTCGCGCAACTCGTTGACGAACTGCTCCTCACGCTCTTTCGGGTAGCGCACGCCGAGATCGGAGAGACGTTTCGGCAGCGCGTCGATGTTCTCGGACGCCGCGTCGATGAACAGCCGCGTCAGCTTCGACATGTCGTCGTCGGTGAGCTTGCCGGTGAGCCCGAAGTCGACGAGCCCGATCCGCTCGGGCGAGAGCACGAGGATGTTCGCGGGATGCGGGTCCGCGTGGAAGAAGCCCTGGCGGAAGATCATCGTCATCCAGGTCTCGGCGATCAGGTACGCGAGCTTGCGGCGCTGGTCGAGTGACCACTGGTCGAGCTCGAGGTCGGCAAGCTGTACGCCTTCGAGGTACTCGAGCGTCAGCACCTTGGAGCGCGTATAGGTCCAGTAGACGCGCGGCACCGACACATGCGGATGGCCTGCAAAGTTCTTGTGGAACCCGTCCGCGTTGCGCGCCTCGAGCCGGTAGTCGAGCTCGTGCCGGATCGAGCGCGAGAACTCGTCGACGATCTCGTTCGCGTCGATGAAGTCGAGCGCGCGGATGCGCTCCTTCGCGAGCCGCGCGGCCTGGTACATCAGTGCGAGGTCGGCTTCGATCTGGCGCGGGGCATTCGGGCGCTGCACCTTGACGGCAACCAGACGGCCGTTCGGAAGCGTCGCACGGTGCACCTGTCCGATCGACGCAGCGGCGATCGGCTTCTCGTCGAACTCGGTGAACAGGCGCTCGATCGGCTGGCCAAGCTCATCGCGGATCGTCTTCTCGACGTCGGCGAACGCGAACGGACGAACGTCGTCCTGCAGGCCACGGAGCTCGGCGATGATGTCCGGCGGCACGATGTCCGGCCGCGTCGAGAGCAACTGGCCAAACTTGACGAACGTCGGCCCGAGCTCGTCGAGCATCTCGCGCAAGTGCCGGCCGCGCGCCGTCGGTCCCGCTTCCGAGTCACCCGCCTTGTGCCCGTCGAACGCGTAGCCGAAGCCGTGCCGCACCGCGACCTGGGCGATTTCGCTCAGACGGCCGAGGTTGCGCTGCTTCGGGCGCGTTGCCATGGGCAAAGTGTTGCACGAAGATCCCAGCTTCCACGCTCCGGCTCCACG
>JAYUEQ010000128.1:0-1516 GCA_043739205.1 Thermoleophilia bacterium | reverse complement strand
AGGCGATCATCGACCGCGCCAACGCGAGCCTCGAGGGAACCGGTGGAACGCTGACCGGCATCGCGGCCGTCGACCGGGACTTCCTGCACGCCCTGTTCGGCAGCTTCCCCTACGCGCTCGCGCTCGTCCTGGTGCTGACGCTGGTCCTGCTCACGCGGGCGTTCCGCTCTGTCGTGCTGGCGCTCAAGGCGGTGCTGCTGAACCTCGTCTCGCTCGGCGCCGCGTTCGGGATCATCGTCTTCATCTTCCAGCTCGGGCACGGCTCGCACGCGATCTGGGGCGTCAGCGCGACTCAGTCGATCGTGCCGTGGATTCCGCTGATGATCTTCGCGTTCCTCTTCGGGCTCTCGATGGACTACGAGGTCTTCATGCTCTCGCGCATGCGCGAGGCCTACGACGAAACCGGCTCCACGGACAAGGCGATCGAGCTCGGGCTCTCACGAACCGGCAAGCTCGTCACGAGTGCCGCGCTCGTCCTCATGTTCGCCTTCCTCGTGCTCTCGTCCAGCCCGGGCTACGAGATCAAGTCGCTCGCGATCGGGCTCGCGGCGGGAATCATCTTCGACGCCACAGTGATCCGTGCACTGCTCGTGCCGGCGCTGATGAAGCTGCTCGGCAACTGGAACTGGTGGATGCCGCGGTGGACTGCGACGCTACTTCGTATCCCGCAGAGCGACCCGGTGCCGGAGGTTGCGGCCGAAATCTTCTAACGGCCAACGCGTCGCTATTCGACGACAGCCAACTCCAGACCAAGCAAGTCGGCGACCTTCCGTACGCGCGACACCTGGTGGCCGACGCCAAGCGCGACGTGATGAGTCGGACCCTGAGCACACCAGTCATCGAAGAACGCCGTCGGGCCGGAGGCGAACCGGATCCGCGAGTTCGTGTTGCCGATCTTGAACGTCGGGCCGGCGATCGATTCGCCTTCGGCGGCAATCAGCTTCAGGCGCCCGTCGGCCGTCTGCGTCACGCCGAGAATTGTCACCGGGCCGAGCTTCACCTTCATCTCGATCGACAGCCCCGCTCCCGACTTGCCGTGGTACAGCTTGAGCGCTCGTGCAACGGGGCGGCCCTCGGCGATCGCGAGATGGCCGGGGCCGTCGTGGCCCATGAGGATGAACTCCTCCTCGAAGTCGAGCGCGTAAAACTCGGTGTAGGAACCCCCCGCGCCGAGCCGGTCGAGCAGCAGCATCGCAAGGCTCGTCTTCAAGTCACCTTCCCCCGCCGCAGGAACACCGCGCGCAGTCAGCAACGAGTTGCCGACGATCAAGCCCGCCGTCACGCGCTCGGCAATGCTTCCTCCGACGCCGCGGTAGTAGTAGGTAAGCGCGTCCAGCTCGAAATCCTCCACCAGACGATCGAGCCCGACCGCGACTCTGGCTGACCACTCGAAGATCGCCGGCGTGATCTCGGCTGCGATCGGATCATTGCCGGCATCGGCCAGTTCGAACGTCTCTCGGATCTCTTCGCCTTTGCGCTCGATCGCACCCGGTTCGGCCAACTCGACTCGTGCCAC
>JAYUEQ010000127.1:0-4135 GCA_043739205.1 Thermoleophilia bacterium | reverse complement strand
GCAGGGCTTTCGTCCCGCGAAGGCGTGGAGGTGCTGGACGCCGAGAGCGTCGGAGTATCCTTCCCCGGCTTCTATGACCTCCTCGAGCAGATAACGCGCCGATGATCGTGGCCATTGATGGACCGGCCGGCGCCGGCAAAAGCACCGTCGCCCGCAAGCTCGCGGAGCGGCTGGGCTTCCGCTACCTCGATACCGGGGCGATGTACCGCGCCCTGACCTGGCTCGCGATTCGCGAGGCGCTGCCGCTCGCAGAGAGCGAGCCCCTCGGCGAGCTTGCACGCAAGAATCCCGTCACCTTCGACGAAGCGGGCCGCGTCTTCATCGGCGGGTGCGACGTCACCTCGGCGATCCGCCAGTCGCGGATCGACCGGATGGTCCCGGTCGTCGCGCGCCATCACGACGTGCGCGAGGTGATGCGCGAGCGCCAACGCGAGCTCGCTGCGCAGGGGAATGCCGTGATCGAGGGTCGCGACATCGGCACCGTCGTCGCACCGGGTGCGGAGGTGAAGGTCTATCTCCAGGCCGACCCGGAGATCCGCGCCTCGCGTCGCCAGGCGGAGCGGCCCGACATCGGCGCGGACGCGCTCGCGACCGATCTCCGCGCGCGCGACGATTCCGACCGCGTCCGCATGCAGCCGGCAGATGACGCCGCGCTGATCGACACGACCGACCTCGAGGTCGAGGACGTCGTCACGCGCATCGAAGAGCTGATCCGCGCGCGCTCGCTCGCAACGTCGTGAGTTCCTCCAACCTCGCCTGGGCGCTCGGCCGCCGGACCATGGGCTGGCCGGCGCGGCTCGCCACCCGCCCACGTGCCTACGGACGCGAGCGCGTGCCGAAGACAGGCGGCCTCGTCTATGCGATCAACCACATGCACTGGATCGATATTCCGCTCGTCGGTGCCCTCTCGCCGCGCAACATCGATTTCGTCGCGAAGGTAGAGGCGGTGCGCGTGCCGGGCATCGGTCGTTTCCTCGAGTGGCACGGCACGATTGCGGTGCGTCGCGGCGAGTCGGATCGCGTCGCGGTCCGCAAGATGCTCGAGTCTGCGCGCAGCGGCCGCGTCGTCGGTCTCTTTGTGGAGGGCACGCGCCTGAAGACGGGCCGGCCGGGGACGGCACAGCCGGGCGCCGCGATGGTCGCGATCCAGGCGGGCGTGCCCGTGATCCCGATGGCGATCTACGGCACGCAGTTCTGGAGGCCTGGCAACTTCGCGCCGTGCTCGATCGCGTATGGCGAGCCGGTGCGCTTCGACGACCTGCCGAAGAACGGCCGCGGTTACAAAGAAGCGACCGTCGAGATCGAGCGCCGGATCAACGTGCTCTTCGACTGGCTCGCCGAAGTGCACAAGCGCGGGCGCCCGAAAGGCGAGGTGCCGCCCGTATGACCGACGAGCACGACGACGACGCCATCGAGGAACAGGAGCCCGAGCCCGTCAACCTGATCGGCACGGTTGCGATCGTCGGCTTCCCAAACGTCGGCAAGTCGACGTTGATCAACCGGCTGACGGCGACGCGGTCTGCCGTCGTACACGACACGAGCGGCACGACGCGTGACCGCAAGGAGCTGATCGTCGAGTGGCTCGGGCAGCAGTTCATGGCGATCGACACGGGTGGTGTCGACATCGCCGACCCGCATCCGATCACGCGCCAGATCGCAGAGCAGGCGCGGGCAGCGATCGCGGAGTCCGACCTCGTGCTCTTCATCGTCGACGCGCGCCAGGGAATCACGCCGGGCGACGAGGAGCTCGCGCAGATCTTGCGCGAGTCGAAGAAGGACGTGCTCGTCGTCGCGAACAAGATCGATGACCCCGCGCAGATCACGCTTGCGCACGAGTTCCACAGCTTCGGCTTCGGCGACCCGTTCCCGATCTCGGGCCTGCATGGCTCGAACACGGGCGACCTGCTCGACGAGGTCGTTGCCCGCCTCCCGGGCACGTCGAGCCGCGAGGTGCCGCCCGATGCGATTCGCGTTGCGATCCTCGGCCGGCCGAACGTCGGCAAGTCGTCGCTCTACAACAAGCTCGTCGGTGAGGAGCGGACGATCGTCGACGACGTGCCGGGGACGACCCGCGACACGATCGACACCGTGCTCGTCGAAGGCGGCCGCACGTTCGTCCTCGTCGACACCGCCGGCCTGCGTCGTAAGCGCCGGCAGCGGCAGGGAATCGACTACTACACAGAGCTGCGCGCGCTCGAAGCAGCCGAGCGGGCCGATGTCGCGCTCGTACTGATCGACGCAAGCGAGGGAATCGTCGAAGGTGACATCACCGCCGTCGAGGTCGCGCGCAAGTCGCACTCGGCGACGCTGATCGTGCTCTCCAAGTGGGATATCTCGAACATCACGATCGAAGAAGTGCGGCCGGAGCTGCAGCGGCGTCTACGCCAGCGGCCGGACTTCATCACGATCTCGTCGACGACCGGGCGTGGTGTCTCGCGGCTGCTCGAAAAGGTCACCGAGTTGTACGACCGCTACGCGAGCCGCGTGCCGACCGGCGAGCTGAACCGTTTTCTCGGCGAGCTCAAAGAGGCGCGCCAGCCGCCGTCGAAGAGCGGACGCAGCTTGAACCTCTTGTACGGCGCGCAGGTCTCGTCGCGGCCACCGCGCTTCCGCTTCACGGTGAACGACGCCGGTCTCGTGACCCGCGACTACGCGTACTGGGTGGAGAACCAGCTGCGCGAGCGGTTCAATCTCGAGGGGGTGCCGGTCTCGATCGACTTCAGGAAGCGCGCGTGAGAGTCGTCGTCGTCGGCGCGGGCGCCTGGGGCACCGCGTTCGCACACGTGCTCCGTGGGCGCGACCACGATGTGTTCGTCGCCGGGCGCGCGACGCTCG
The DNA here is from genome assembly GCA_043739205.1 of Thermoleophilia bacterium. GTDB lineage: Bacteria > Actinomycetota > Thermoleophilia > Gaiellales > Gaiellaceae > PALSA-600. The sequence continues at coordinate 1,300 of JAYUEQ010000127.1, read as the reverse complement.
ACGATGCGCCCTACGACGAGGCCGACCTCGTCGTTGTTGCGGTGCCGAGCCGCGCCTTTCGCGAAGTGCTCGGCCATGTGACCGGCAAGGCCCCGATCTTGAGTCTCGTCAAGGGGCTTGATCCCGAGTCGGGCGAGCGGCTCTCGACCCTCGTGCGCGATCGTCCGGTTGCGGTGCTCTCCGGCCCCAACATGGCGGAGGAGGTCGTCGAGGGACTGCCGAGCATCGCCGTGATCGCGTCGGAGGACGCAGCGCTTGCCGCCCAGCTGCAGGAGGCGATCACCTCGCCGGTCTTTCGCGTCTATGTGCAGCCGGACCTGATCGGCGTCGAGCTGTGCGGGGCGGCGAAGAACGTGATCGCGCTCGCCGCGGGTGGGGTCGACGGGCTCGGCCTGGGTGACAACGCGAAGGCGGCGTTGATCACGCGCGGGCTCGTCGAGATGGCACGGCTCGGTGAGGCGTGCGGCGCCGAGGCGGAGACGTTCTCGGGTCTCGCGGGGATGGGCGATCTGATGGTCACGTGCTTCCACCCAACCGGGCGCAACCGCCGCGCCGGGGAGATGATCGCGCGGGGCGCGACCCCCGACGAAGCGAAGGCCGCAATCGGCCAGGTCGTCGAGGGCCTGACCACGGCGCCGGTGCTACGCGATCTCTCCCATCGCGTCGGGGTGGAGTTGCCGATCACCGAGGGCGTGTGCGCGGTGCTCGACGGCTCGCCGCTACACGAGCTCGCAAGCTCGTTGATGGGTCGGAAAGCCACCGCAGAATGACCTCCAGTTGCTCTCCGGCAAGTTCGGTACCCTGACCCGGCATGGCAGAGCGTACGTTCCTTTTCACCTCGGAATCGGTCACCGAGGGGCATCCCGACAAGATCGCGGACCAGATCTCGGACGCTGTTCTCGACGCGGCGCTCACGAACGATCCGTTTAGCCGTGTGGCGTGCGAGACCCTGATCACCACGGGGCTCGTGGTCGTCGCCGGTGAGATGACCACCACCGAGTACATCGACATTCCGCGCCTGGTGCGCGAGACGGTGAAGGGGATTGGCTACACGCGCGCCAAGTACGGCTTCGACGCGGAGACCTGCGGCGTCATCGTGGCGATCGACGAGCAGTCGCCCGACATCGCGCAGGGCGTCGACAACGCGTATGAGGTGCAGCACGACCCGGGCGACGACGATCCGCTGGACAAGGTCGGCGCAGGCGACCAGGGAATGATGTTCGGCTACGCCTCGAACGAGACGCGCGAGCTGATGCCGCTGCCGATCATGCTGGCGCACCGCATCACGAAGCGGCTCTCC
>JAYUEQ010000126.1:0-1611 GCA_043739205.1 Thermoleophilia bacterium | reverse complement strand
GCGCGCTACGACCCGCGCAACCTCGGTCACTCCGGCCTCGCGAGCACCGCGTACTGTCACTTCACCTCGCCGATTCGCCGGTACCCCGATCTGGTCGTGCACCGCGCGCTCCTGCGCGAGCTCGGAATGTCGGACGATCCTGCCCCCTCGGGACTTCAGTACCTCGCCGAGCACGCCTCGGAGCGCGAGCGCGAGGCGGGAAAGATCGAGTACCTCGCCGACGACATCTGTCTCGCCTGGCTGCTCGAACGCCTTCTCTACGAGCGCGGCTGGGATGCGAAGTGGGAGGGCGAGATCTCGGGTGCGATCGGCTCCGGCCTGTTCATCCGCTTCGGCGAGGTATTCGAAGGGTTCCTGCCTGCGCGGCGCCTGCACGGCGAGTTCTTCGAGCTGAACGATCTCGGGACCGCGCTCGTCGGCCGCTCGACGGCGCGGACGTTCCGTTTGGGCGACCCGATCGCGGTGCGCGTCGAGTCGATCAGGCGCAACGAAGGAAAGGTCGAGCTCGCGCCCGGCTAGATGAGGCGTCGCTCGTGCGCCCAGCGCGTGAGCTCGGCGCGGGAGGAGAGCTGCAGCTTCCGCAGCACGCTCGAGACGTGCGCCTCGACCGTCTTCACCGAGAGAAACAACCGGCCGGCGATCTCCTTGTACTTGTAGCCGCGCGCGATCAGCTGCAGCACCTCCCGCTCGCGCGGGGTGAGCGTCTCGAGCTCGGCGTCGTCGCCGACACGCGCCCCGTCGCGGAACGCGTCGAGCACGAACCCTGCGAGGCGTGGGGAGAACACTGCGTCGCCCTCGGCGACGCGCGCAACGGCGTCGACGAGCTCCTCGCTCGAGATCGTCTTCGTCACATACCCGCGTGCGCCGGCACGGATCACGCCGATCACGTCCTCCGCCGCGTCCGAGACCGACAACGCGAGGAACTTCACGCCGGGCCGCTCCTGTGCGACTGCCGCGATCACGGCCTCGCCGCCGCCGTCGGGCAGGTGCACGTCGAGCAACACGACGTCGGGATCGAGTTCGCGGATCAGTGGCACGGCCTCGCTGACGCTGCCTGCCTCACCGACGATCTCGACCGCTGCGCCGAGCTCGCCGCGCACGCCTGCGCGGAAGAGCTCGTGGTCGTCGACCAGCACAACGCGGATCACTGCGCGGCCCTCGGGAGTGCCAGTTCGACTTCGGTGCCCGAGCCGGGCGACGACACGATCGCGGCAGTGCCGCCCGCTCGGCGCATGCGTCCCTCGATCGACTCCGCGACGCCACGGCGATCGGCGGGGACAGCAGCTCGCTCGAAGCCGATCCCGCGATCGCGAACGAACACGGCAACCTCTTCGCCGGTCGCTTCGAGGTACACGGAGATCTCCTCCGCGGTCGAAAACTTCGCGGCGTTGGTCATCGCCTCGCGCGCCGCGAGCACGAGCTGCTCGAGCGCGTCGTCGAGCGGCAGATCGCCTGCGCTCGCAAGCTCGATGCGCACGCCGTGCAGCTCTTCGATCTCAGTCGCCGCCTCGGCGAGTGCGTCGGCCAGCGTGACCGCGTCGCCGAAGCCGCTGCCGTAGAGCCAGCGGCGGAGCTCGCGCTCCTGGCGCCGCGCGACGGCAGAGACGCGCG
>JAYUEQ010000125.1:0-2139 GCA_043739205.1 Thermoleophilia bacterium | reverse complement strand
TAGCCCTCGTGCAGCCGCTCCTTCAACCACTCGACGCGCGCCACGTCGAGCTCGCTGTAGCGGCGCTGGCCGCCTGCGGTCCGCTCGGGATGCAAAACGCCGTAGCGCTGCTCCCATTTACGGATCGTGTCGGACGGGACGCCGGTGCGCTGGGTCAGTGCTGCGATGTTGAGGCCGGGAGTCAAGACAACTTCTGGACAAGAGTGTGCCCACTCAGGCTACGGTGGGAAACGTGCCCGAGGGGGATTCGCTCCACCTGGCGGCGCGCCGCCTCCAGGTGCTCGTGGGCCAGCGTATCGCCGCCGAATCGCCGCATCCGCGCGCGCAGGCCGAACGCGTTGCCGAGCGGATCGACGGGCGGACGCTCGAATCGGTGCAGGCGCACGGCAAGAACCTCGTCTTGCGCTTCGAAGGCGGCGTTGTCCTGCGCTCGCATCTGCGCATGTCCGGACGCTGGACGATTCGTCCGCGTGACGAGCCGCGGTCCGGGAAGCCGTGGCTCGTGCTGCGCGGCGCGACCGCGGAGGGCGTGCTCTGGAACGGGCCGGTGCTCGAGTTGCACACGCGCGCGCTCGCGCGGCTCGGGCCGGACATCCTCGAACGTCCGCCGCAGATCGACGCGATGCTCGAGCGGATGCGCGAGGCCGACCAAACGCGGTGGTTCGGCGAGACGCTGCTCGATCAGTCGCTCGTCGCGGGGATCGGGAACATGTGGCTGGCTGAAGCGCTCTGGGAGGCAGAGCTCTCACCGTGGCGCCGGCTGCGCGAGGTCACCGAGGACGAGCGCCGCCGCTCGCTGGAGACGGCGGCCGAGCTGATGCGGGCTTCCGTCGACGGCGGCCGCAACCGGCGCCACCGGGCCTATCGCCGCGTCGGGCAGCCGTGTCCTCGCTGTCGCACGGCGATCCGCTCGTGGGGGCAGGGCGACGACAACCGGATGGCCTACTGGTGTCCGGGGTGCCAGGCAGGAGACGATCCGCGGCGCTCGTAGTTGACGGCGTGCTCCGCGCGCCCCATCTCTACGAGTCCATGCGCGGCTTCTGTCTCGCGGCGTTCGCCGCGGAGCGCGGCGCGCAGATCCCCTTCGCGTTCGAGGAGCACACGACCCGGCAAGGCCCCTCGCTCTATGAATACCGGCCGCTCGTGCGCGGGTTCGTCGAGGAACAGTCTCCGACCCTGCGCCGTCTCCCGGATGCGCGCAATGCGATCGACGACCTGAAGCGTGAGCCGGCTGCTGCGATCTTCGCGCGCGCTCACGCCGGGATCGGCGACACGGGCGACGAGGCGCTCTTCCGCTCGATTCTCCTCCCGATGCTGACCTGGACCGCCGAACGTTGCGGCGGGTTCGACTGGGACGACGAGGCCTTCGACGCCGCCTACGCCGATCTCGAGCGCACGCTGTTCGGGACCGCACGCACCTACGTCGCGCTCGCGCCGGTGATCGGCCTCTCGGCCGGCACGGATGCCGACCTCGGTGGCGGCATCATGCTGCGCCCGGTCATGTCGGGCGAGATCTCGAACCTCTGGCCGGAGGCGCAAGGGCTGATGCCGCCCGAGTTCGGGCGTGACGTCGACCGGATGCTGCTGCTCGAGCTGAAGCGCGAGCTCGAGCCGGACGAGTCCGAGCCGCCGGACGCTGCCGCCGAGCTCGCCGACGCGGTCACCGCGTTGCGGCTTGCGACGGCCGGTGCGATCGCCGCCGGCCCCGTTGTCTTCGAGCGCCTGGATTTCAGGCCGCTGCGGATCTCGCCGCTACTCCCGATCGCGGCCACCCAGCCGCGCGGGGAGGGGACGCGTCTCGACAAGATTCGCGCGCGCCTTGCCGCCGACCTGCGCGAGCGGCTGACGCTCGCCGATTCGGACCGTGAGCTCGGTGAGGCACTCGATCGCTGGGAGTTGTCGCTCTTCTCCGACGAGCCGTTCCGCTCCGCGCAGGTTCGCGAGTCGCTCACCTGCTTGCTCGGCGGGGACGGCGGTGTGTGGGCTGCAGCGATGCGGACCGCTGTGTTGCTCGGGGACAAGACGCGCGAGCGGAGCGATTTGCTCGACGCGCTCCGGGCCGAGCGGCTCGGCGGCGACGCCCGCGATGCGATACGGCGCACGCTCGTCGAGACGCTCCTGCATGGAGACCGGGCGCAG
>JAYUEQ010000124.1:0-9677 GCA_043739205.1 Thermoleophilia bacterium | reverse complement strand
GCCCACACCGACTCCGTCAGCTCGCGCAGCCGTGCGAGCTCCTCCCGAAAGCCGACAAGTGGGTGCATCACCTCAACAAGCGGTGCGTCGCCGGTGCGTTCCTGCACCGCCCGCGCGGCGCGCGCGATTGCGCGGATCTGCATCTCGTAGATCTCCGGGTACATCAGACCCAGCCGGCAGCCACGCGTGCCGAGCATCGGGTTCGACTCCTGCAGCGCCCGGATCCGCGCCCGCAGCTTGTCGCTCGTTGCCTCCTGCTCCTCCGGCAAAAACTCGTGCAGTGGCGGATCCAGGAGCCGAATCGTCACCGGCAGCCCGGCCATCGCCTCGAAGATCCCCTCGAAGTCCGACTGCTGGAAGGGCAGCAACGTGTCCAGCGCCGCACGCCGCTCCGATTCGCTGTCGGCGAGGATCATTTCCTGCATCACCGGCAACCGCTCCTCTCCGAAGAACATGTGCTCGGTACGGCAGAGGCCGATGCCCTCCGCCCCGAACGCGCGAGCGCGTGTCGCATCCTCCGGATTGTCGGCGTTCGCGCGCACCTTCAAGCGCCGCTGCCCATCAGCCCAACCCAAAATCGTCTCGAAGTCCTCGTTGATCTGCGGCGGCACGAGCGGCACCGCACCGATGAACACGCGGCCCGTTCCACCGTCGATCGTGATCACGTCGCCCTCACGGAGCTTCTGGCCGCCGATCGTTGCCGTGCCGTCGCCAAGCGTCAGCTCCTCGCAGCTTGCGACACACGGCTTGCCCATCCCGCGCGCGACGACCGCAGCGTGCGAGGTCATGCCGCCGTGCACCGTGAGGATCCCCTCCGCAGCGATCATCCCGGAGATGTCGTCAGGTGTCGTCTCCCAACTGACGAGGATCACCGGCCCGCTCTTCGCGCGCTCGACTGCCGTTTCTGCGTCGAAGACGATCCCGCCGCTCGCAGCACCCGGTGACGCGTTCAAGCCCTTGGCCGCAACCTCGAGCGAGGCCTTCGGATCGATCATCGGGTGCAGCAGCTGGTCGAGTTGCGACGGGTCGATGCGCGCGACAGCTTCCTCGCGCGTGATCAGTCCCTCCTCGACCATCGTCACCGCCGCCTTCAACGCAGCCGCAGCAGTGCGCTTCGCCGCGCGGGTCTGCAGCAGATAAAGCTGCTCGTCCTCGACGGTGAACTCGATGTCTTGCATGTCCCGGTAGTGCTCCTCGAGCCGGTGCATCGTCTCCACGAACTGCTCGAACGCCTTCGGCAACGTGTCGCGCATCGCCTCGATCGGCTGCGGCGTGCGGATCCCCGCAACCACATCCTCGCCCTGAGCGTTCGCGAGGAACTCGCCGTACAAACCAGCCTCACCCGTCGACGGATCTCGCGTAAACGCAACACCAGTGCCCGAACGCTCACCCTTGTTCCCGAACACCATCTGCACCACATTCACCGCCGTACCGAGATCGTCGGGAATGTCGTGCGCCCGCCTGTAGACCTGGGCGCGCGGCGTGTCCCACGACTCGAAGACGGCGCGCACCGCACGCAACAACTGATCGCGTGCACCGGTCGGAAACTCGGCCCCGGTCTCCTCGCGGTAGATCTCCTTGTAGGTCTCGACGAGCGCACGCAGATCGTCCGGGCCCAGATCGGTGTCCTGGCGGCTCCCTTTCAGCTTGGACAGCGCGCTCTCGAAGCGGTGCCCGTCGATCCCCTCCACCACCTCGCCGAACATCTGGATCAGCCGCCGATAGGAGTCGTAGGCAAACCGCCCGTTGCCCGTGCGCGCAGCGAGCCCTGCGGCGGCCTCGTCGTTCAGCCCGAGGTTGAGAATCGTGTCCATCATCCCCGGCATCGACACCGCAGCACCCGATCGCACCGACACGAGCAACGGATCATCCGCCGAACCAAACCGCTTACCCGCCCGCTCCTCCAGCCGGCGCACATGCTCGTCCACCTCGTCCTCGAGGCCCGCCGGAAGATCGCGCTCGACCATGTACGCCCGGCAGGCGTCCGTCGTGATCGTGAACCCGGCAGGAACAGGCACGCCCATCTGAGTCATCTCCGCGAGCCCGATCCCCTTACCGCCGAGCAACTCCCGCCCACCCGTAGTGGGCTCGTCGAAATCGAAGACGAAGCGGTCGGCCACGGCTCGGGGAATCTACCCCTCGCGTCGGCGGCGTGAACGGAACTCCGCGATCCACGCGAGCGCACGGAGGCCAAACCAGAACGGCGTGAAGAGCCCGTAGAAGAGGACGAGGGCCGCACCGAGCGCCGTGTACCAGACGCCCCAGCGCCAACGTGGAACCGGCGGCTTCGGCTTCACGACACTGTTTTCGTGAGTGCCGTAACTTCGGCTGCGCGCTGCTCGACGAGGCGGATGATGCGATGCGAGATCTCCTCGATCGAGTGCTCGCTGACCTCGAGCACGGGACAGCCGAGCCGGCGATGCACCTGGGCTGCGTAGTCGAGCTCGTCGTAGATCTCGACGAGGCTCGCGTAGCTCCGGTCGCCGCGCATCCAGCGGATCCGTTCACCACGTATTTCCGACAACCGCTGCGCGTCGATCGTCAGCCCGACGATCTTCGCCTGATCGATCGTGAACAACTCGGGCGGCGGGTCGATTCCCTTGACGAGCGGCACGTTCGCGGTCTTGTACCCGAGATAGCCCAGGTAGATGGAGAGCGGCGTCTTCGAGGTACGCGACACGCCGACGAGGATGATGTCGGCCTCGCTGAGGCCGGAACCGACACCGTCGTCGTACTTCACCGCGAACTCGATCGCCGACATCCGCCGAAAGTACGCGTCGTTCAGCGGCGGTCTCGCGCCTGGCGTCATGCGGGCTGCCTGCCCGGAGACACGCGCGACCGCGTCGATCGGATGACCGAGCAGGTCGCAGTAGTGCAGCTTCGCCTTCCGGCAGAGCGTCCGCATCGTCTCGCGCAGCTCCGGCTCGACGAGCGTGTAGATGATCACCGCCGGGCGGCCCTTCATCCGTTCGACCGCCAACTGCAGGTCGCCGACCGATTCGACGCGTGGATGCCTGATCTCGAGGAACTCCTGGTCCGGGAACTGCGCCTCCAGCGCCTGGACGAGGCGCTGCGCGGTCTCACCCGTCGAGTCCGAGACCATGTGCAGCTCCACGGGGTTCATCAACGGCACCTTAACCGGCTCCTCATGCGGCTCTTAGGAATGAGCGGCACTCTGTGCCGGTGAAGCGCCTCCTCGCCGTGGCCGTCCTTGCGCTGGCGCTCCCCGCGTCCGCCTTTGCGTGGGGCGGCTCGTATCCGACGGGGGACAGCCTCGGCACCTCCCTTCAGATCCAGGTGTCGGACAGCTATCCGGTCGACCAGGCGCTGCCGCAGGATTGGGCGACCTACCTCGGCACGCTGGTTCACGGGTCGGAGCTCGCGCGGCTGACGCTGAACCTGATGCCCCTCTCGGCGGTGCAGGCGAAGTGCGGCTCGCAGGCCCTCGCCTGTTACGACCCGTCGCTGGACACGATCTACGCGTCGCCCGAGGATCAGCTCGACTCGCCGCCCGCAAAGGAAATCGTCACCCACGAGTACGGCCACCACGTCGCGAACAGCGCCAACGACGCGCCGTGGGACGCACTCGACTACGGCACGAAGCGCTGGTCGTCGTACGAGAACATCTGCGCGAAGGCGGCGGGCGGAACGGCGTCGCCGGGAGACGAGGGATCGCACTACTTCCAGAACTCGGGCGAGGCGTTCGCCGAGTCCTACCGCGTGCTCAACCTGCAGAAGCTGGGCCTCTCGGACAGCGGCTGGAACATCGTCGATCCGAGCTTCTATCCGAACGCGACCGCGCTGACGCTGCTCCAGCAGGACATCACGACCCCCTGGGCAGGGCCAACTGCGTCCAAGCTCCGCGGCTCCTTCGGGACGGGCGTCGTGCGCACGTTCAAGGTGGGGACGAAGCTCGACGGCACATTCAACGCGCGTCTCGTTTCTCCGACGAACGCGAAGATGAGGCTCGCGCTCTACAACAGCGGGACGCTTGTACTGCGTGGGACGAGCATTGCCTACAAGATCTGCGGCGAGCGCAGCCTGACGCTGAAGGTGGAACGGCTCTCCGGCCGCGGTGCCTTCACGATCGACGTCTCCAAGCCGTAGTCTCCCGCGCGTGGGGGTCGCGCACTGGGACGAGGTCGAAGGCCACCATCGCGCCAAGGGCGAAATGGACGCCACGTGGCAGCGGCTCGGCCACGAAGCCGGCGCGAAGACCGTCGGGCTGAACCGCGTGCGCGTCGCACCCGGAAAGCTTCCGACGCCGCCCCACTCGCACGGCGCCTCGGAGGAGCTCTTCTACATCCTCGGTGGCTCCGGTCTCGCGTGGCAGGACGACGAGGTGCACGAGGTCCGGCCCGGTGACTGCGTGATCCACCGCGCGAACGAACTGGAGCACACGCTGATCGCAGGCCCCGACGGGCTCGACTACCTCGTCTACGGGACGAACTACCCGACCGAGTTCGGCTGGCTCCCGCGCTCGAACGCGATCCGCCTCGGCTGGCCGTGGGCGGAAGGCCGGACCGACGACCCCTGGGACATCGAGGCGCAGCAGCCGCCGCTCGCCTACGGCGACCCCGCGCCGCGGCCGCCGAACATCGTCAACATCGACGAGGTCGAGCTCGAACAGCGCAAGACGTTCGCCACCGTGCCGCTCGCCACCCGCGAGCGCTCGGACCAGGCGGGGCTGCACTGGGAGCGGCTCGACGCGGGCACGCACGGCTCGGTGCCGCACTGTCACTCGGAGGACGAGGAGATCTTCGTGATCCTCGACGGCGACGGCACATTGGAGCTCTGGCCCGCACCGGTGCCGTTGTCGCAGGGCGTCGAGCGCGAGGACGTCCCGATCCGCGCAGGCCACGTAATCGCACGCCCGCCGATGTCACGCATCGCACATGCGTTCCAGGCGGGCGCGAACGGCATGACGATGCTCGTCTACGGGACGCGGCGACCGAACGACGCGGTCTGGTACCCGCGGTCGAACAAGATCTTCTGGCGCGGCCTCGGCGTGATCGGGCGCATCGAATCCCTCGACTACTGGGATGGCGAGCCGCGCGAAGACTAAGTCGGCAGGATCGCTGCCAGGTCCCACACCCGCGGGTTCTCGGCCGGCAGGCGCAACAACACGCCGGGTTTGCCGCTCCGCTCGATCGCGAACCGCTCGCCGTCGTTCGACCCGAGGTAGCGCCCCGCAATCGCGGCGCGGATCGGGCCGACATCGCAATCGACGAGTTCGGCAACGCCGCGCGCCTCGACACCGCGAAACGGTCGCACCGCCTCGAAGACGAGCAGCGCGCACCGCGGGTCCCGCTCCAGGTGCCCGAGCTTCACATCACCTTCGGCGATCACAACCTCGAACGCGTCTTCGTGCCAGCGGAACCACACCGGAGTCGTGAGAGCGCTGCCGTCCTGTCGATACGTCGTCAACACTGCGGGCGACGGCGCGTCGATTAGCGACTGCACCGACTCGAGCGAATGTCCTGCCACCATCAGCGCGGGATCAGCGAAAAGTCACCGAGCCGGCCGAGCGCGTCGCGCACGTCGAGCAGCAGCCGCAGCCGGTTCGCGCGCAACTTGGCGTCGTCGGCCATCACCAGCACTTCGTCGAAGTAGCGGTTCACGTGCGGCGCGAGCTCCGCCGCCGCCGCAAGCTCGTCGATCGTCGCGCCCTGCAATGCCGTCGCGAGGTCGCGCTCTGCGCCGTCTTCGAGCAACGCGTCGTCGAGTTTCGGCGCGGCTTCTTGCTCCGCCTTGCCGGCCAGTCGGTGTGCGCGGTCGTAGGCGGTGTGCACCGCCTCGAACTCCGGCGTGCCCTCCGCGGCGTGCAGCGACTGAGCGAGACGAGCGACTCCGCCGAGGGTTGTCTCGGCCGAGGCCCGTGCGGCGCGGACGAATTCGACCGGAACGTCGAGCAGGCCCTCCAGCCGGTCTTCGACGAACGCCTGCGCCGTGCCGAGCTGCTCACGCTGCAAGGCGACGTCACCTTCGAGTGCAAGCCGGTTCAGCGCGATGGCCGCGCGTCGCAACGCATAGGGATCGCGCGAGCCGGTGGGTGCGTGACCGAGATCGAACGCGGTGACGAGGTGGTCGAACTTGTCGGCGGCTGCGAGCACCCGTCCGGCCTGAGTCTTCGGAATCGGCGCGCCAGAAGAATCGGGCAGGTACTGCTCGTCGATCGCGCGCGTCACCTCCTCCGGCTGCCCCGCGAACTTCGCGTAGGTCGCGCCGATGTGCCCTTCGAGGTCGGGGAACTCGCGTACGAGCTCTGACGCCTGGTCTGCCTTCGCGAGGCGCGCCGCCGCTACCGCGTTCTCGTCGCCGCCAAGCGTGCGCACCGTGTCGACCAGCCGCTGCGTCTTGTCCGCGTACGAGCCCGCGCCCTTCAGGTAGGTGATCGACTCAAGCCGCTTCGCCAGCGCCTCGATTCCGACCGCGACGTCCCGCTCGAACGTGAACTCGGCGTCCTCCAGCCGGCCGCGCAGGACGAACTCGTTCCCGGCGCGCACGACGTCGGGGTCACCGGCGTTCGCGACGAACGCGAAGCGATTGCCTCCGAGTGGGAAGTAACGCTGATGGGACTGCATGGTGAGCACGATCACGCGCTCCGGCAGCCGCAGGAAGCGCTCGTCGAAGGAGCCTTCCTGCACCCGCGGCCACTCGACGAGATACACGACCTCGTCGAGCTTGCCGAGCGGGTCGCGCCACGGCCCGAGCGCATCGAGGCCGGCACACATCCGCTCGAAGCGCACCGCGCGGTCCGGCTCGACGCCGACAGCGCGCAACGCATCCAGGTAGGCATACGCGTTCGGGATCTCGACCTGCCCCGGATGCGTCTGGCGGTGACCGTACGAGAAGCCACCGCTCGGAACGTGCTCGAGCGCGACCTCGATCGTCTGCTCCTCGAGCTTCGCGCAGAGCCAGCGAACGGGACGCGCGAAACGAAAACCTGCACCCCACTCCATCGACTTGCCGAACTGCAGCCCGGTGACGATGGCGGCGAGCCGCTCGGGCAGCACGTCGGCGATCGGCCGGCCGGGCACCTCGACGCCGAGGAACCCGTCACGCAACGTCAACTCGTCGACGGTGATGCCGTGCTTCTTCGCAAAGCCCGCGGCCGCCTTCTCGCGCAGGTTCTCCGGCGGGCCTTTGATCCATTCGTCTGCGGTCCGCTCCGGCACGTCGACCGGAAACGCGAGTCGGCGTGGGCCGATGAAGAGCTCGAGCGTCTGCGCGCCGAGGTGCTCCCGCACGAGCTCCGGCAGTTGCAGCCCAGCCTCCATGCACGCGGCGGCGGGAAGCTCTTCGCAGCCGATCTCAAACAGCAGCCGCGGCATGCTCACCCTCTTCCTGCTGCAGCTCGAGGTAGAGCTTTCCGACGGCGCGCACGATGTTCCGCACACGACCGATGTAGGCGGCGCGTTCCGTCACCGAGATGGCGCCGCGGGCGTCGAGCAGGTTGAACGAGTGGTTCGCCTTCAACGCCATGTCGTACGCCGGCAGCGGCAGCCCGCGCTCGACGAGGTGGTGCGCCTGGCGCTCGTAGTCCTCGAAGTGCCGCATCAGCATGTCGACGTCGGCTTCCTCGAAGTTGTAGTGCGACCACTGGCGCTCGTTCTCCTTGAACACGTCTCCCCACGTGACTCCCGGCGCCCACTCGAGGTCGAACACCGTCGGCTTCTCCTGGATCACCATCGCGAGCCGATCCATCCCGTACGTGATCTCCGCCGGGATCAGGTCGAGCTCCATGCCCGCGACCTGCTGGAAATAGGTGAACTGGGTGACCTCCATCCCGTCCGCCCACACCTCCCAGCCGAGGCCCCACGCACCGACGGTCGGCTGCTCCCAGTCGTCCTCGACGAAGCGGATGTCGTGCTTCTCGGTGTCGAGGCCCATCGCGCGTAGCGAGTCGACGTACAGCTGCAGCACATCGTCGGGTGTCGGCTTGAGCAGCACCTGGTACTGGAAGTAGTGCTGGAAGCGCATAGGGTTCTCGCCGTAGCGGCCGTCCAGCGGGCGGATCACCGGCTCGAGGTAGCCCGTCCTCCACGGCTTCGGCCCGAGGCTGCGCAGCAGCGTCGCCGGGTTCATGGTTCCGGCCGCGACTTCGGTGTGGTAGGGCGTCATCAACGTGCAGCCGTAGTCGGCCCAGTACCGCTCGAGGGCGAGAATGATGTCCTGGTAGGTTCGCCGCGCCATGAACGTTCATCGTACGGACCGCTGGGAGACGGTGTCGTTCACGTCGGAGGCGCTGCGCGGGAACCCGCTCGGCGATCCGCACGTGCGGCCGCTGCACGTCTACGTGCCCGAGGACACGTCGCGCCGCTACCCGTCCGTATACGTGATCCAGGGCATGGCGGGGATGGCCGATGCCTGGTTCAACGTCGAGCCGTGGAGCCGGTCGTATCCGGACCGGATCGCCGCCCTCGCGCCGCGAGCGGTCGTCGTGCTCGTCGACGCCTTCACGGCCGTCGGCGGCTCGCAGTACCTCGACTCGCCCGGGATCGGCGACTACCACTCCTATCTCTGCGACGAGCTCGTCCCGTACATCGACGCAAACTTCCCGACGCACCCGGAAGCCCGGCACCGCGGCATTCAGGGCAAGTCGTCGGGCGGGTACGGCGCGATGATCACGCCGCTCCTACGCCCCGACCTGTTCGGCGGTCTCGCGACGCACGCCGGCGACGCGCTGTTCGAGGTCTGTTACGCACGCGACTTCGCGCCTGCGGCGCGCGCGCTGCGCGAGGCCTACGGCGGTTCGTTCGACGCGTTCTGGGAGGACTTCCGCTCCGGCCGCCCCGTACTGTCGTCACCGCACGACGAGCTGCTCGTGAACACGTATGCGATGTGCGCCGCATACTCGACGCGTGTCGACGGCAGCATCGAGCTTCCGTTCGACATCGAGACAGGCGAGCGGATCCCGGAGGTCTGGGACCGTTGGCTCGAGTTCGACCCGGTCATGCTCGCGCGCCGGCCCGAGCACGCGGAGACCTTGCGCAACATGCAAGCGATCTGGATCGACGCGGGTCGCAGCGACGAGTACTTCCTCGATCTTGGAGCGATCGCGTTCCACCGCGAGGTCGTCGCCGCGGGAACACCCGCCGAGCATGTGCACTTCGAGCTCTTCCCCGGCACCCACCGCGGGTTGACCTGGCGCTACCCGCTCTCGCTCTCGTTCCTCGTTGGGCGTCTCTCCATCACCTTGTAGTTCGGCTCCTCGAACCCGAACTTCCGGTAGAGCGAGTGCATGTTCTCGGTGTGCAGCAGCCAGCGCAGGTTGCCGAGCTCGCCGTTCTCGACCGTCTCGCGCACGAGCTCCTCGCCGAGCCCACGGCCGCGGTAGGCCTCGAGGACGTAGACGTCCGCCAGATAGACGAACGAGTTGCCGTCGGTCGCGGCGCGCGCGAAGCCGATCTGGCGGTCGCCGTCGTAGACACCGACGACGCGGGCGGCGGTGTCGATCAGTCGATCCTGCAGAGCGCGTGGCCTACCGAGTGCCCAGTACGCGTCCTCGCTCAGGAAGCGGTGCACTTCCTCGCGGTCGATCCGGTCTTTCGAGTCGTCGACCTCGATCCCGTCACCGAGCCCACGTTTCACGCGAAGAGGCGCTCCCGCTTGATCAGCCCGTCTGCGATGAGGTAGACGGCGACGTGGCGCTCGTGCTCGCCGCGTCCGGTCAC
>JAYUEQ010000123.1:0-3189 GCA_043739205.1 Thermoleophilia bacterium | reverse complement strand
AAGTGGCGGTCCGATGGTGATCGCAGTCGTGCCTATCGCGCTCGGCAAAATGGTCAGCCCGAACCCGCGACGCTGCTCGAGGCCGTCGACGATGGCGATGAGGTAGCTGTGGCGGTCGCCGCGGTGCGTGCGCTGCAGGAGGAGGTACTCGCAGCCCGTCGGGCGTTGCAGGTTGCCCGGGACGGGCTGGACGATGCGCTCGAGGCCGCCCGTAACCAGGCAACGAGGTTCGGGTGGCTCGAGCGGGACAACGAGCGTCTGCGCAGTGAGCGTGATGCCGTCGTTGCGGAGCGCGACTGGCTTGCCGACGAACTCGCCACGTTGCGCGGACGACTCGGTGACCCAGGTCCTGGGACTCGGCCGCGGGCGCCGGCTCGCGAGTCAGCCGACGCCACGCTCGGCGGGTTGTCGCGGGCGGAGCGTCGTCGTCGGGAACGGGATCGGAAACGTTGAGGGTCGGCAGGGTCCCGGACGCCGCGCGCATTGCAGCCTGCGCGACGCGAAAATGGTGCGCCGCGCGGCGCGTCTGAAGGCAGTTGCTAGTCGAGTCGTCCAAGCCTCTCGAAACAGAAAGTTCGCTCGTCGATTGCGTGATCAGCTCACGATCGACGAGTGGCCGGCGAGGGCGCCCCAGCGCGTCCACCGAGTGGGGCATTCTCGACGGTGACACGATTGGGTCGGGGCTCGCTCGGCATCGACGCCGACCCCGCCCGACGAACGATCGACGCAGACGGTGTCCTATCGGCAGACTCTGCGCATGCCGAGTCGCCGACCCTTGTCTGCGGGGATGCCGCTGTCCATCCCGACAGCCGCAAACGCGCTGATCGTCTCGGCGAGGGTTCTGCGAGCGTCAATGCTGGAGGTGGTTCACCTCGCAGAGCTGCACGACGCGTCCGGTCCGGATCAGTTCGAGCAGTCCCCAGAGCGGTACGCGAATGCAGCCGCCGATCCGGATCACGGGCATGCCCTCGAGGCCACCGGTGCGCTCGTAGCGATTGGCGAGCTGGTACGCGAGCGATCGCCCGATCCTCAGCATCCGGGCCGCCTCCTCCACGGTCAGCAGGGACCGCACATCGATCGTCGCCTCATCTGAACTGAACGTCGTCATGCGGACAACGCAGCACGACGGCAGTCCCGTCACCGTTCCCATCACCCTTCCCGAGGTCGACGAGAAGCCTGACGGGACTGGTCCCGCCGGTCCAACGAAAACAGGTGACCCACCACGGGGGTAGATCTTCCCGGCACCAACGTCTGGTCGTGCGGGTCCCGTGTCAGAGGAGTGATCGGGTGATCGCGTCGGTGATGAAGGTGCTGTACTTCCGGAGGGTCCAGTTGCGTCGGCGGACGAGGAGGTCGTAGAGCTCGGGTGAGCTGTACGTCCACAGCACGTCGCTGGCCTCGGACAAGCGGATGCCTGGGCGGGTGTGTCCACCGTCCACGAGCGAGCGGGCGTTGTGCGTCATTCGGGTGTGCCGTTCTTCGTCGAGTTCTGCGAGAAGCGCCGCCGCGGTGGGGTCGCCGGCGGCGGCGTCACGAAGCAGGAGCAGGATGGGGGCGATCCGTGGCGCGACTTCGGCGGTGAGGCGGCCCCAACCCGCGATGATCTTGCGGGGATCCGGCTCGTTGGTCTGCAGCGTGTCGGAGCGTTGCTCGGCGGGCACCGGTCCCCGACCGTCGAGCGCACGTTCACACAACGCGCGGACAAGACCGGTCTTGCTCCTGTACGTCTTGTAGATCAGGGCGGCCGAGACGGCAGCGTCTGCTGCGATCGAATCGATGGTCGTGGCCGAGTAGCCGTGTTCGAGGAATCTGGTCTGGGCGATGTCGAGCAAGGTGTTGTGAGTGTCGTGCGACCGCTGGCGCCGAAGGTTCGAGTTGTAGGGGCGTCGGGCGTTGACTTGTTCGGCCGGCTGCTTTACGCTCATTTCAGTCCAGTCTACTGTATTGAAAGTTGGAGCACGATGACAGCCCCACCCGTTGCGATGGTCGAACGGCTTCGAGACGCCACCAACGCCCATGATCTCGACGCCCTCGTCGACTGCTTCGCCGAGTCGTACCGCAACGAGACACCGGCCCATCCGGGACGCGGGTTCACCGGTCGAGAACAAGTCCGAACCAACTGGCGACAGATCTTCGCAGCAGTTCCCGACGTCACTGCCACCGTCCAGCACATCGTGACCAGCGGCGAGGACGTCTGGTCGGAGTGGGAGATGCGCGGCACACGCTCGGACGGCAGCGCCCATCTCATGCGAGGCGTGATCATCTTCGGTGTCAACGAAGGCCGCGCGAGCTGGGCGCGCTTCTACCTCGAACCGGTCGATTCCGGCGGCGAGGGCGCCACCGCGGCGGTGCGACACATCGTCGGCGCACCCGCAACAGCACCCCATGCTGCACAGGACGACCAATGACCACCGACGCCGAGTCCGCCGTCATCGATGCTCGGCCACCGGCGTTCGTCGTCAAGCTCACGAACCTCATCATGCGGCCAGTGCTGCGCACTCCGGTAGGACGCCTTGTGAAGCCACTCGCGCTGCTCGAATTCACCGGTCGACGCAGCGGTGCCCGCCGGCGCGTGATCGTCGGCTGGCACCACAACGGCGCCGCAGCAATCGTGCTCACGCCGGCCGCATGGCGCGCAAACTTCGAGCACGGGCACCCCACGACGGTGTACTGGCGCGGACGGCGCAGCGCACTCATCGGCACCCTCGACGCCGACCCCGCCCGCGTCGCATCTGTTGTGACCGCGCTGCTCGACAGTGGCACATCGGCACGTTCCATCGCGCTGCACATCCCGGCAGGGCACACACTCGACTGCGCCGACATCAACAGAACGAACCGGGCCGTCATCAACTTCGAACGCGCCGACGCGACGCCTGAGCAACACAAGCGCTACCCCTCGGCTTGAAGCCTCAGCCGATTGTGTTCAGGCGATCGACGCGCTCAATCGCACCACGTTCGAGGTTGCGCCGCCGAGGTGCAGCTGCGTCATCGGTCTCGGGCACTCGTGCCCGTTCACGGGCGATTAACGTGCGGACCTTCCAGGCTCGCCGATCGGCGTCCGACGCGCTCGGACACCGCACGCAACGACTCGGGAACGGTGTGTGCATAAACGCGCAGGAGCATCTCGGGACTGTGACCCAGGATGTCGGCGACCGCGCGCAGCTCGCCAAGATCGCGTGCCTGTCGGAC
>JAYUEQ010000122.1:0-3256 GCA_043739205.1 Thermoleophilia bacterium | reverse complement strand
AAACGGCGGTCCTGCGTGTTGCGGTCGCCGAAGATCTCGACGGTCTCGAGATGCTCGAGCAGCGTCGGCCCGACGTACCACGGCATCGAATCGGTTCTGTCGACGACATTGTCGCCCTTGAGCGCAGACACCGGGATCGCAGTCGCATCGCGGACGCCAAGCTGTGAGGTGAGCTGTGCGAGCTCGATCGCGATCTCGTCGAAGCGCTCCTCCGCAAAGTCGACTAAATCCATCTTGTTCACCGCGTAAACCACGTGTGGCGTTTCGAGGATCGCGATGATGTACGAATGGCGCCGGGTCTGCTCGATCACGCCCTTCCGGGCGTCGACGAGGATCACCGCGACATCAGCGGTCGACGCGCCCGTGACCATGTTGCGCGTGTACTGCACATGGCCCGGAGCATCCGCGAGCTGGAAACGACGGCGCGGCGTGACGAACGAACGGTAGGCCACATCGATCGTGATCCCCTGCTCCCGCTCGGCGCGCAGGCCGTCGGTCAGTAGTGCCAGGTCGACGTAGTCGTGACCGCGGCGGCGCGACGCGTCCTCGATGTGCTCGAGTTGGTCGACCAGGATCTGCTTCGTGTCGTAGAGCAGCCGGCCGATCAACGTCGACTTGCCGTCGTCGACGCTCCCCGCCGTGACCAGGCGGAGGAGTTCGGTGTCGAGGAACTCTTTAGAAGTAGCCAACGCGTTTCCTGTCTTCCATAGCGGCTTCGCTGACGCGGTCGTCGGCGCGGGTCTCGCCGCGTTCGGTGATGCGCGTCGCGGCGATCTCCGTGACGACGGCGTCGATCGTCGCTGCGTCGCTGACGACACCGCCGGTGCACGTCATGTCGCCGACGGTGCGGAAGCGCACTGCAGCCTTGAACGGCTCCTCGTCGGGGAAGCGCTCGACGAAGTCGGAAACCGCGTAGAGCATCCCGTCGCGCTTGAACACTTCACGCTCATGCGAGAAGTAGATCTTCGGCAGCTCGAGGTTCTCACGCGCGATGTACTGCCACACGTCGAGCTCCGTCCAGTTCGAGATCGGGAACACGCGAATGTGCTCGCCCTTGCGGATGCGCGCGTTGTAGAGATCCCACAGCTCGGGACGCTGCGCGCGCGGGTTCCACTGGCCGAAGTCGTCGCGGAAGCTGAAGATGCGCTCCTTCGCCCGGGCGCGCTCCTCGTCACGGCGCGCGCCGCCCATCGCCGCGTCGAACTGGTTCTCCTCGATCGCGTCGAGCAGCGTCGTCGTCTGCAACTGGTTGCGCGAAGCACGCGGACCCGTCTGCTCCTGCACGCGGCCCTTGTCGATCGACTCCTGCACGCTCGCGACCACGATGCGCTCGCCGAGCTCCCGCACACGGC
The DNA here is from genome assembly GCA_043739205.1 of Thermoleophilia bacterium. Taxonomy (GTDB): domain Bacteria; phylum Actinomycetota; class Thermoleophilia; order Gaiellales; family Gaiellaceae; genus PALSA-600. The sequence goes on along the minus strand of JAYUEQ010000122.1, from coordinate 1,904 downwards.
GGTCGCGATACTCGATCACCTCGGGGAAGTTGTGACCGGTATCGACGTGCATGACCGGGAACGGGAACTTCGCCGGCCGGAACGCCTTCTCGGCGAGCCGCAGCATCACGATCGAGTCCTTGCCGCCCGAGAAGAGCAGCACCGGCCGCTCACGCTCCGCAGCGACCTCCCGCATGATGTGGATCGCCTCGGCCTCGAGCTCGTCGAGGTGCGAGAGAGTACGACGGTCGATCTGCGCGCTCATGCCTGCGGCCCCTCGACGTGCAAACCGCACTCGGTCTTGTCGGTGCCGGCCCAGCGGCCCTCGCGGCCCGCGCCCGGAAGCGTCGAGTGGGTGTCGCCGATCGATGCGTAGCCGCGGTCGTGCAGCGCGTTGTAGGGCAGCCCGCGCTCGCGGATATAGGCCCAGCAGCGCTCGTCGCTCCAGTCGGCGAGCGGGTTCGCCTTGAAGAGCTCGTGCGCCACATCCCAGCCGAGCTTCGGCGCGTTCGCGCGCGTCGGCGACTGGTCGCGACGGATGCCGGTGATCCAGCAGTCGAGATCGAGCAACGCGCGGTTCAGCGGCTCGACCTTGGCGATCGCGAGATAAAGGTCCGGCTTCGTGTCCCAGAGGCCCTCTTCGACGGCCGCTCCTTCGAACACTTCCACCTTCGTGTCGTAGCGCTGTTCGATCTGGCGCCAGAGCTCGTACGTCTCCGGGAAGAGATAGTGCGTGTCGATCGCGAAGACGCGTGCCTTCGGCTCGAGCCCGAACAGCATGTCGAGCAGGACCGTCTCCTCCTTCTGAAACGAGCACGCGAGCGCGACCTTGCCCGGGAACTGCTCGAGCACCCAGCCGATCACGCGCTCCGCCGTCCACTGCTCGACGTCAGACGGAAGCTCAGACGGAAGCAAGGAGCACCTCCTTCAACGTGTCGCCCCGCAGCCCGAGCCGAAGCGTCTCGAGCGGGATCACTTCCTCGGGCGGGATGTTGCCGAGGTTCACGTCGGGGCCGAAATGCTTGACGAACCAGGCCTGCGACGACTTGCTCGGGGCCTCCCAGACCAGGTCGTGGAAGTCGATCGAGTGCTCGATCTCTGCGATCAGCCCGGTGCGCATCTCGCCGTCGGAGCGGAAGATCCCGGACGTGCCGCCCTCGCGCGCCTCCGTGATCACCTTCCACGCGCCGGCTTCTTTCTCTTCCTTGATCCACTGCACCCATTCGTACGGGGCGAACACGACCGCGGAGTCCTTCGAGCCGACTTCCGAGAGCACGGTGAAGTCGCGCGCAAAGTCAGTGATCAGCTCCAGCTTTCGCTCGCGCGGGATCTCGATCGTCCCGTCCGAGATCTCGACGTAGGTGATCCCGAGGTTGCTCAGCCAGCGCTTGTAGTCGTCGAAGGCGTTCTTCACATAGACGACCTCGAAGAACGTCCCGCCGATCACGACGGGCTTCTCCTTCAGGACCTCGAGCTTCCGCTCGAGATTCTTGGTCACGTACGAGGTGCCCCAGCCGAGCTTGATGATGTCGATGTAGTCCCCCGACATCTCGAGCACGTCTTCCCACCCGCGCGGGCCGAGGCCCTTGTCGAGCACATGGGTGAGCCCGCCGTCGCGCTTCAGGCCGAGGTCGAGAACCGGATGGTCAGAAGCGTGCAATGAGTTCCTCCAGTTTGGCGTTGGCGCGGGTCTGTACGTCGTGGTAGAGGCTGTTGCCATGTGCGTCGATCCCGACGGTGAGGGGGCCGAAGTCCTTGACGCGGAACTTCCAGAGGCACTCGGGCATCAGGTCCTCCCACATCACCTCTTCGATCTCTTCGATCTGGGTCGTCTCGAGCGCCGCTGCGCCGCCGACGATCGCGAAGTAGACCATGCCGAGCTCGTGCATCGGCGCAATCGCCTCATCGGGAAAGCCGCCCTTGCC
>JAYUEQ010000121.1:0-3480 GCA_043739205.1 Thermoleophilia bacterium | reverse complement strand
GCCGTTTCGATCGACGCTGCTCCAAAGCGCTGCTCCGCGAGAGCGAGCGCCTGCAGCAGCTCGCTCTCCGCGTCCGGGTACTCGCCGCGTGAGCGAAGGACGGCGCCGCGGCCGAGCCGGACGTGCGGGTCGTCGTCCGGGAGTGAGCGATACAGGTCATCGGCTTCGTCGAAGCGCGCCAGCTCCGCGAGCGCATCGCCGCGCTCGAGGCACGCGACCCCTTCGGTCAACGCAAGCGCCTCTTGCGGATCGCCTTCCGCTAACGCGACGCCTGCCAGCCGGATTCGATCGCCCGCACGCTCCGCGTCGGCGCGAGCGGCGGCGTAGTCGCCGAAGTCCTCGTGCAGCCGAGACCGAGCTACGAGCTCCGCGCGATCGCTCGCATTGCGGAGGACTGCAAGCGCGCCGCGGTAGTCGCACTGCGCGCGAAGCTCGAGCGCCCGGACCAGCACCATCGCGCGAGCCTCACACGCGACAGGCTCGTTGGCAAGCCGCGGGCCGGCTAGGTGACGAGCGACTTGCTGGCCTGGCGGTCGCGCGGAATGCGCACGACCTTCCAAGCCAAGCCGAGCTTCTCGAGCCCGGTGATCACCCAGCCGCCCGGATCCATCGCTGCTTCGAAGCGCCGCAGGCCATGAAATGCAGACGAGGGGAACGCGTGGTGGTTGTTGTGCCACGACTCGCCGAACGAGATCAGGCTCAGGAGCCACACGTTGCGGCTCTCGTCCGACGACGTGAAGTTCCGTCGGCCCCAGAAGTGGCAGATCGAGTTGATCGAGAACGTGACGTGGTGGAGCACGAAAATGCGGATCGCGCCGCCCCACAGAAGCGCAGTGACTGCGCCTTGCCACGTGCCGGAGATCGCGAAGCCGATCGCAGCGGGCACGGCCAGTGAGATCAACAGCCAGACCCAGAAGAGCTTGTTGATCGTCTTCATGCCGCGCTCGGCGAGTAGGTCCGGCACGTACTTCTTGATCTCCGCGCGACCCTCGTGCACGAACAGCCACCCGACGTGCGCATGAAACAGGTTCTTCGCCGCGGCGAAGAAGCCGTTGCCGCCGCCGACGTGCGGGCTATGCGGATCGCCCTCGACATCTGAAAACTGATGGTGCTTGCGATGATCGGCGACCCATGCGAGCACCGGGCCTTCGACCGCCATCGACCCAAGGATCGCGAACGTCCAGCGCACCCACTGCTTCGTCTGGAACGCGCGATGGGTGAACAGCCGATGAAACCCGACGGTGATGCCGACGCCCGTCAGCAGGTAGCCGGCGAGCAGCAATCCGATGTCCGTCCACCCGACCCAGGTGTTCCAGAGCAGACCGATCGCGGCGATCAAGCCCACGAACGGAAGGGTCACACCGAGGAGGTTCGCGAGCTTATGCGCGCGGGTCACAACAAGGAAGGTAGCTTGCCTCGCGGTGAGTCGCCTCATCTACCAGATCTATCCGCGCTCGTTCGCGGACTCGAACGGCGACGGTGTCGGCGATTTGCGGGGCGTGGCCTCGAAACTCGACCACCTCGCCTGGCTCGGCGTCGACACGATCTGGTCGAGCCCGACCTTTCCCAGCCCGAACGTCGACTGGGGCTACGACGTCTCCGACTACCGCGACGTCCACCCCGAACTCGGGACGCTCGATGACCTCGACGCACTGATCGCCGAGGCGCGCACGCGCAACATCAAGGTCTGGCTCGACCTCGTCCCGAACCACACCTCCGACAAGCACGACTGGTTCAGCGACCGACCCGAGTACTACGTCTGGTCGACGGAGATCCCGAACGACTGGAAGTCGGTCTTCACCGGCGACACTGCCTGGGAGTACGACCTGCGTCGCAAGCTCTACTACCTGCATCAATTTGCGCCGGAGCAGCCCGACCTCGACTGGTGGAACGACGACGTGCGCACCGAGTTCGAACACATCCTGCGCTACTGGTTCGACCGCGGCGTCGCCGGCTTCCGCATCGACGTCGCGCACGGGCTGATCAAGGACCGCGAGCTGCGCGACGGCGAGCAGTACCTACGCGAGCGTCCCGAAGCGCACGACATCTTCCGCGCGTGGCAGGCGATCGCACACGAGTACGACCCGAAGCCGACACTGATGGGGGAGACCTACGTCCCGCTCGCTCACTTGCCGCCGTACTACGAGCACCTCGACCTTGCGCAGAACTTCACGTTCACAAACGCCGAGTTCGAGCTCGACGACCTGCGGCCGATCGTCGAGCGGACGCTCGCGACGCTTCCCGCCGGCGCGACGCCACTGTGGTTCGGGTCGAACCACGACCATTCGCGGCTTGCAACGCGCTGGGCCTACGGCGACGAAGCGCGCGCGCGCGCCGCGCTCTTCCTGCTCCTGACGCTGCCCGGCGACGCGATCCTCTTCCAGGGCGACGAGATCGCACTCGAGGACGGCAAGGTGCCGGCCGACCGCATCACCGACCTCGCCGACCCGCCGCGCGACCCCGAGCGCACGCCGCTTCCGTGGACGCGCTCAGGCGGCGAGTGGCGCGACCCGTGGTTGCCGCTCGGCAGTACGAAGCGCAACGTCGAGGACCAGCGCGCCGACCTGAAGAGCACGCTGCACTTCGTGCGCGATCTGATCGCCCAGCGCAAGCAGTTCAGCGACGAGAGCTACGAGACGCTGAAGAGCGTCAGCGGCGTCTGGGCCTATCGCCGCGGCGACAAGACCTGCCTGCTGAACATGACCGACGACGTCGCCGGGCACGAAGGCCAGACGCTGCAGCCGTGGCAGGGTCTGATTCTCTAGCGGCGAACTCGGCTGCATGAAGGACTTCAAGGAGTTCCTGCTCAGAGGCAACCTCGTCGACATGGCAGTCGGTGTCGTGATCGGTCTTGCTTTCGCCGCCGTCATCTCGGCGGTCGTCGCCGACCTGATCACGCCGCTGATAGCCGCGATCGGCGGCAAGCCCGACTTCGGGAGCCTGACGTTCACGATCAACGGCAGCCACTTCCTCTACGGCCACTTCATCAACGCGCTGATCTCCTTCGCCGTGATCGCAGCCGTCGTCTTCTATCTCGTGCTGAAGCCGGTCAACGCGTTGATGGCGAGCAGGCGCACCGAGCCGCCGGTCGCCTCGACGACGCGGCCGTGCCCGCAATGCTTGAGCGAGATCCCGCTCGCCGCGACACGCTGTGCGTTCTGCACCGCCGAAGTTGGGGCAGCCCAGAGCGCAAGCTAGTCTCCGCGCTGTGAGTGGAGCGGAGGAACTGGGGCGTGGCGGGCGCCTCCGCGGTGCGGCTGCGGGCGAGCTCGTCGCCGCGGCGTTCGCGGCGGAGAGCGCCCACGGGCCGCGTCTCGCACACGGCCTCTCGCTCGCCGACCTCGCGCATGCGGTTGCGCTCGTCGAGGGTGGCGACCTTGCGGGTGACGACGCGAAGGCGCTGTTGCGGGGGCTCCTCGAGCTGCACGAGATTCCCGGCGAGGAGTTCCCGTGGGATCCCGCGCTCGGCGATGCGTTCAA
>JAYUEQ010000120.1:0-5363 GCA_043739205.1 Thermoleophilia bacterium | reverse complement strand
GGTGCCCCGCCCAGTCCATGCAGGCGCTCCCCGTGAATGCCGCCGACCGCCCATCGGCCGTGACGATCCCGAGCTGGCGCGTCTCGCGGCCCGCGTCGTCCGCAAGCACGATCTCGAGCGCCGCCTCGGGTGTCGCGCCGCGCTGCAGCGCTTCCAGTGCGAGCCGCCCATAGACGGCGACGCCTGCAGCCTGCGTCGCCACCGCCCCGACTCCCGCCCAAGCCCAGGGCACGACCGAGCCGACCGAGAAGTACTTCGACTGCACGGCACATCCGATCTCGCCGGTCTCGAGATCAGCGGCCACGATCGAGAACGTCGACTTACGCGGTGTGTCGCTCACGGTAGGCCGCAACCTTCGCACGGTTGCCGCACGACTGCATCGAGCACCACGCACGCGAGCGGTTCTTCGCCGTGTCGAGGAACGCGAAGCGGCAGTCATCGGCCCGGCAGGCCTTCAAGCGCTCCCACGTGCCATCCGCCATCCCCGCGGAGACCTCGGCGAGGATGCGCCCGACCGCACCACGCACGCCCGCGGCGGACGGCTCGACGCGAGCGGCGCCCTCGGCAAAGCGGATCCCGAGCCCGGCCTGCTGCGCCGCCGCGTCGAGCACGGCGGTCGCGCTACGGACGTCGACCACCACCTCGTTATGCGCCAGAAGCAGATCGCGAAGCGCCTCACGCACGGCGCGCGCCTCCTCCCACTCGGCCTTGGTCGCGCGGGCTCCGGGGTCGAGGCCGCGATCGGAGAGCCACGCGGCAAGCGCCGCCGCCGTCGGCAGATCCTCCCGATCGGGGCCGAATCCTGCCGTGTTCACGAAGTCGATGACGAGATCGCTACTCACCATTCACCTTGCTTAAGTGGTTACGTAACTGCTATCATGGTATCACTGGTTACAGAAGCAGGAGGAGGGAACGATGATCCATCCGGAGTTCACAAAGATCCTGGCCACGGATCACCTGGAGCAGCTGCGCCGGGATGCCCGCTCCGGGCGCGCCCCGGCCCGCCCGGTCGTCGATACGCGAGATGTGGAGCTCCGGCTCTGCCGCATCGCTGACGACGCGCAACTCGAACGCCTTGCCGTGCTTGCAGAGTCCGCGATGCCGCACGGTCGGCTCGTGATCGCGGCCACCGGCGGAAACATCGTCGCCGCCTTGCCACTTGCCGGCGGCTCCGCCCTGCGCGACCCCTTTGCGCGGACCGCTCACCTGATGCCGCTCCTTGAACTGCGCGCGGCGCAGCTCCGGGATCCGGAGCCACGCCGCGGCCTGATCCCCCGTTATGTCAGCCTGATGCGCGGATCGATCCACGCGTAAAGCGTGTCGACCACCAGGTTGAACGTGATGATGCAGAGGGTGGCGAACACGACCACTCCCTGCGTCGTCGGCAAGTCGAAGTTGCCGATCGCCCCCACGGCGAGCTTTCCAAGCCCCGGCAGCCCGTAGACCGTCTCGGTGAAGAACGCGCCGCCGAGCGCGAGCCCGAGGTCCATCCCGAGAATCGTCACAACGGGCAGCATCGCGTTGCGGATCACGTGCGATCGAAGCACGCGTGCCTCGGTCGCGCCCTTTGCGCGCGCGGTGCGCACGTAGTCCTCGTTGAGCGTCTCCATCGTGTACGCGCGGATCATTCGCACGTACGTCGCGGTGAACAGAATGGCGAACGTGCACCACGGCAAGAGCAGGTGGTAAGCCCACTGCGTCGGCCCGCCGCAATCCCCACTCGGTGCGAAGAAGTCGCAGTAGCCGGTGATCGGGGTCAGATGCAGCTTGAACCCGATGAAGTACGCGCCGAGCAGTCCGATCCACACCGGATGCGCCGAGATGCCCACCAGCACCGCAACCATCGTGAATCGATCGAGCAGCGAGCGCGGGCGAAGCGCCGACAAGATCCCGATCGGGATCGAGATCAGCAGCCAGAGCACCGCCCCGCCGAACACGAGCGAACCGGTGACCGGGGCGGCGTGCAGTACTTCCTGCGTCACATCCTGGCGATTCGTGAACGAGCGCCCGAGCGACTGGTGCACGACGAGCCGGTCGAGGAACTTGCCGTACTGGACGATCATCGGACGGTCGAGCCCGAGGAAGTGCCGCGCCCGCTCGACGCAGGCCGGAGTGGCGCGCTGGCCGCACACCTGGCGCGCCGGGTCCGCCGGGATCACGAAGAAGATCACGAACGTGACGAGCGTCACCGACACGAAGAGAACGCAGGCCCAGAGCAGGCGACGAACGAAGTAGCGGAACATGCCTCTCATTGAGACGGATCGCGTCACGACCCGTGATCCACGTCGAAGATCTAGGCGATCGATACTTCGCGCGGCCGTTCGCCGGCACACGCCGAACGTGCAGCCTCCACGAACGCCGCTGCGTCGCGGCTCAGCGGCTGCAGCCGGCTCCACACCGCGGCGATGCTGCGCGGCGCGATGACTCCCTCTGCCAGTTCGACGACCTCGGTCTCCGCGCGCCGCTCGTCGGCTGCAACCCGGGGCACGATCGCAGCTCCGAGGCCCGCCGCGACAAGACCCTGCACGCCCGATCCGGTCTCCGCCTGCAAAACGAACCGCGCATCGACCCCGTGCGTGCGGAGCTGCTCTTCGACGTGCGCGCGGGAAGGAGCGTGCGCAATCAGCGGCAGTCGCGCGATCTCGCTGCACGCGACCGGCTTCCGCCTGAGTGCGAGTGGTGCACCCGCCTGCAGGAGGACGACGAACGGATCGGCGCAGAGCGGGGCCGCGTCGAGCGGGCCTTTTGGCAACGGCGTCTCCGAAAGCGCGAGGTCGAGCTCACCGCGGACGAGAGCAGCAAGAAGCGTCCGCGTGTCCGCCGTCTCGTGGAGCGAGACCGGCGCGCCGTACACGCGCAGGAACGACGGCACGAGGCGCGCGAGCAGATCGGGTGTGGCCCCCACACGGAGCGCTGCGGCGCCGTTTCCGTCGAGCGCTGCGAGGTCGGCTTGCGCGGCGCGCACGCGCGCGATCACCGCGTCGGCATGACTGAGCAGAATCGCGCCCGCCTCGGTCAGCGCGAGGGGCCGCGTCCCGCGAGAGCGCTCGATCAGGCGCTTGCCGGTGAGGTTCTCGAGTGCGGCGATCTGATGGCTGATCGCCGACTGGACGTAACCGAGATGCGTCGCCGCGCGACGAAACGATCCCTCGCGCGCCACAGCGTCCAGCGCGACAAGATGCCGCAGCTCAACGCCCGACCACCATTCGCCTGCCATACGGTGTGTGACGACAAGCGCCTAGCGACGGCTGTTGTCAAGCCGATGCGTAACTCCCGCTTAACACGGATACGGAGGATCGGATCGCAGAGACGATCAAGGTCGACGTTCCACGCCGAGACATCGACGACGACCTCACTGAAGCCCTTGCGACGTACGGTCTCCACGCAGAGATCGTCGACGAGCGCATGCTGCCGCTCGTGGTGCAGCGCGCAAACGGCGGGGCCGTCGTCAGACCGGCCGGGACTAGCCACTGCGCGTAGGAGCTGGTGGGGACGCCGCTGCGGCACGACGCCCCCACCCTTGCGCGCTCCTACTCGAGGCGCAGGCCTACTTCCGGCTGCGCTAGTTCAAACACAGCGCCGCAAGGTCGACCGTGTAGATCGCGCTGTAGGCGAAGCACCCGGTGCGCTTCGAAACGAGCATCCGGTTGTTCGCGTTCGAGCGCGGCGCCCACGGCACGCCCTGCTGCATGATCGCGACGTCGAGGTTCCCGTACGCCTTGTAGCGAGTGGGCCCGGACAAGAGCGCGGCCGCGGCAATCTCCTTGTTGAACTTTGGATCGTTGAAGTACGCGAAGTTGCTGTTGTTCTGGTCCTGGATGTTGCGCCCGTCCAGGAGGACGTTGATGAAGTCGTACGGATCGGCGTAGTCCGCTCCCCACGACTCGTCAGCGATGTCGAACGGCTCACCGCGCGTGCCTTCCTTTGACAGTTGGACAGCGCGTGCGAAGAGCTTCGTGTCGACCTTGAGCCCGATCTGCGAGAGGTTGTACTGGATGATCTGCGCCCGCAGCGGCGAGGCTCCGCGGTTCGACTCGTAGAGGACCACGTTGCCGTCGGCAGTGTGGCCGGCCGCAAGCTTCTTGGCGGCGACGAGGTTCGGCTGCTTCAGCGGATAGAGGTCGGCATCACGGAAGCCGGCCATGCCCGGAGGCAGGATCTGGTCGGTCCGCTTGCCCGCGAGGTAGCCGCTCTGGGCGAGCAGGGCACGCCGGTCGATCGCCTGGTTGACTGCTTTCCGGAGTGCGACGTTGTCCTTGAAGATGCCGCGCGACGTGTTGAAGGCGAGATACGACGTCGACAGGAAGGGCTCGACCCAGAACTGCCCCTTGTTGATGCCGTACTTCTGTGCGGCCTCCGCGTAGGCAGCCGGCGGAATGCCACCGGATGCGTAGTCGGTCGCGCCCTGCTGAACGCGAAGGTACGTCGCGTCGAGGGAATTGCCGACCGTGTAATTGATCTGCGCCGCGTTGTGCGGTCGCGTTCCCTTGTAGTACGGGTTCGTCTTCAACAGGATCGACTTGTTCGGGACGCGGCCCGCCAGGTAGTACGGCCCCGCTCCCGGCAGCGTCATCAGCCCATTCGAATCATGCGGCGTGTTCGCCGGGATCGCGCAGAAGAACGGCATCGCGACGCGCGCGAGGAAGTCCGGCGACGCCTTCGTCAGCGTGACGATGAGATGGTTGCCGCTTGCCTTGACGCCCGAGACCGGGCTTGTCGAGGCACCGACGATGTCCGACATGAACGCGATGGCGGGCGACTGCATCTTCGGATCGGCGTCGCGATCGAAGGCCGCCTTGAACGATGCCGCGGTCACCTTGGTGCCGTCGGAGAACTTCGTGAAGCCGGTCGAGATCGTGAAGTCGTACGTCTTCCCGTTGTTGGAGACCTTGGGGAAGCCCGCGGCCGCCTCTGGAGTGAGCTGACTTGTCCGCGGTCCGATTCCGTCCGGATAGTTCATGAGCTTGAGGCACGTTGCGTACTCGAGCTCCCACCCTGTCGAGAGGTAGCTGAGCGCCGGATCGGTGTAATCGACATCAGTGGTCAGATCGACGTTGAGCGTGCCGCCGGTCTTGGCCGTCTTGGCAGTTGCCGCGCCCGCTAGGCAAAAAGCTGCCAGCAGCACGATGACCGCGGTTCCGAACTTCTTGAGCCGCATTCGCCTGTCCTTTCAGCGGAGAGACGCTGCCTGACCAAAGGGCGTCCTCCTGTCGAGTGGTGTCGGCGAGTGAAACGGCGCGCGCGAAACAAAGTTGATGCCGAACGGGGGAGTTCTTGATCTGAGATCAGGAAATCGGCCGCGAGGAGTACGACGTCGTCATCCGTGAGGATGAGAGAACAAACGAGCCCCCTTGCGGGGGCTC
>JAYUEQ010000119.1:0-3415 GCA_043739205.1 Thermoleophilia bacterium | reverse complement strand
GCGGGCGGCAAGCTGACCTGTGGGACGTAGTAGCGGGGCGGTAGGCCGCTCCCGTAGTGGGGCTCGTCGCGCCAGGCGACCCATTCGAGCACGGCGACGATCGCCCAACCGATCAGCATGATCCCCGCGATTTCGAGCGGCCGCAGATTTGCGAACGTGAGGGCGACGGTCAATGCGAGGAGGAAGAGCACCTCGAGGACGAACCGCGAGCCGCGACGATCTGTCATGCGTCCTTCTTCGACTAGGAGTCGTCCTCGCCCTGCTCAGTCGCAGGCGAGGTCGGCGGCTCCGAGGTAACGGGCGGCCCGGAAACGGGCGGAAGCGCGTCGGAGGATGTGACGGGAGGCGCAGGATCGGGCTCGGACTCGGCGGCGGGCTGCGGCTCGACCTCGGGCTCTGGCTCCGGTTCGGGCTCGCTCTCGAGCTCCGGTGCGGCCGAGATCCGCGGCGGCGCCGGTGTCGGTGCGGCCGGCTGTGCTGCTGCACCACCGGAGCGTCCGCGACTTGCGTCGGCTGCTGCCTGGGCTGCGGCGAGGATCGCGTCGGACACTTCGGTGAGCGCCTCCGAGCCGAGACCGGCTGCGGTGAGAAGCTGCTCGGCGCCCTGCTGGGCGCGGGCGAGGATCGCGCCGGCCTGTGCGCGGGCCCACTCAAGCGTCTGCTCGACCTCGGCCCGGGCGGCGTTCGTCAATTCGGTTGCCTGGTGGCGCGATTGCTCCAGCAAGCGGGCGCCACGTGCCTCGGCCTCGCGGAGCTCGGCGGTCGCGTCGCGGTTCGCGTTCGCGAGGAGCTCGCGGGACTCTGCCTTCGCGGCGTTCACGATCTCGTTCCGCTGGCGCTCGCTCTCCTCGCGGAAGCGCTCGACCTGCCGTTCCTTCTCCTGCAGCTCGCGCTGACGACGCGTGACCTCGACCTCGGTGCGCCCGAGCTGGGCGGCCGAGGCGTTCTGGGCGTCGCGCTCGAGCGTGTCAGCGAACTCAGCCGCGGCGCGGATCAGATGGAGCGCGTCCATGCGGACCGCATGGCCTGTCGGGTCGGCGCTCGTCGACTTGCCGGCTGCCTGGAGCACGCGCAGCTGCGCCTGCAACTGCAGCGCGTGACGGCGGAAGCCCTCGAAAGCCTCGCGAACGCCATCGGGCTCGTAGGTGCCGTCGTTTGTCTGCGGCAGGTCCTCGAGCCTCGGGAGCGAGGTCAGGGAAGGCTGAGGTGATGGTGTTGTCATGGCAGCGGCGATGGATCCGGCAATGCCGGGGACCGAAGTATGCCTTGTACTTCGGACGAACTCAGCGCGAGCTTGAGTTTTCGGGCGCGATAGCCGTGATCCCGAGCTCCCGCAGGATCTCATTCGGCATCGGCGTCGGCGCACCTGTGAGCGGATCGGAGCCGCTCGCGATCTTCGGGAACGCGACAACCTGACGGATGTCCGGCTCACCGGCGAGCTGGGCGACGAAGCGCTCGATCCCCATCGCGAACCCGCCGTGCGGCGGCGCGCCCATCGCGAGCGCCTCGAGCAGGAAGCCGAACTTCGAGTGCGCCTCCTCTTCGCCGAGGCCCATCGTGCGGAAGACGCGCTCCTGCAACTCGACGTCGTGGATCCGGATCGAGCCGGAGCCGAGCTCCCAGCCGTTCCAGACCAGGTCGTAGTGCTGGCCGCGAACCCCTTCCGGGTTCGACTCGTCCCACGTCTCTTGTCCCGGCATCGGTGCCGTGAAGGGATGGTGGAGAAATGTCCACTGCCCGGTGTCCTCGTCCTGCTCGAAGAGCGGGAAGTCGGTGATCCAGTGGAAGTCGTTCTGGTCGGTGTCGATCAGGTCGAGCTCGCGTCCGAGGTGCAAACGCAGCAGGCCGAGGACGCGCGCGACCGCCGCCTCGTCGCCGGCGCCGAAGAGGATCGTCGAGCCGGGCGGCGCCTCGAATGCAGCGAGCTCACCCTCGGAGAGGAACTTGGCGATCGGCGAGCGGACCTCCCCGCTCTCGTCGACGACGATGTAGGCGAGTCCCTTCGCGCCCCATTCCTTCGCGAGGTCTTCGAGACGCCCGAGCTCGGCGCGCGAGAACGCCTTCGGCGCGACGAGGTACCGGACAGTCGGCGCGTTCTTGAAGACGCCGAACTCGGAACTGCGTGTCAGCTCTGTCGCATCCTGGATCTCCAACCCGAAACGGCGGTCCGGCTTGTCACTGCCGTACTTCGCGATCGCCTCGTCGAAGCCGATGCGCGGGAAGGGCCGCGGCGGTGCCTCGCGTCCGACAGCGAGGAACGACGCGACGACGGCCTGCTCCATCACATCGAGTACGTCCTCGCGCTCGACAAACGCCATCTCGAGGTCGAGCTGCCTGAACTCGAACTGCCGGTCGGCGCGGAGATCCTCGTCACGCCAGCAGGTCGCAATTTGGTAGTAGCGGTCGATCCCGCCGACCATGCAGAGCTGCTTGAAGAGCTGCGGCGATTGCGCAAGCGCGAAGAACTTTCCCGGCTGCAGGCGAACCGGCACGAGGAAGTCGCGCGCGCCCTCGGGCGTGCCGCGCGTCATGCTCGGCGTCCAGACGTCGACGAACCCAAGCGCGTCCATCTGCCGGCGGATCGCAGCGATCGCCGTGTGCGAGACACGGAAGTTGTGCTGCATGCGGTCGCGGCGCATGTCGAGCCAGCGGTAGCGGAGGCGTAGCGTCTCGTCGACGTTCTCCTCATCGAGCTGGAACGGGAGCGGCTTCGAGCGGGAGAGGATGCGCAGCGTGTCGACCTGAATCTCGACGTCGCCCGTCGGAAGGTTCGGGTTGACCGCCTCCGATGCGCGCGCGACGACCTCGCCTTCTGCCTGAATCACGAACTCGTTGCGCAGCTCGGTCGCGGCCTCCCTTGCCTCGGCCGAGCGCTCGGGGTTGACGACCAGCTGAAGCTTGCCGGTGTGGTCGCGGAGATCGACGAAGACGAGCCCGCCGTGGTCTCGGCGCGTGTCGACCCAGCCGGCAACGGTCACCCGTTTGCCGATGTGGTCGGTCCGCAGTTCACCGCAGTAGAGGTCGCGCCAGCTCACGCTGTGAGCGTAGCGACGAGCTCATCGAGAGCGACCAGCTGCTCGTCGCCGCCGTCGCGCCGGATCGCGGCTTCGTCGCCGCGGACGATCACGACCGTCGCAGCGCCGCTCCTGCCTGCCTGTGTCATCTGGCCCTTGAAGGAGCGGCCCGCGTAGTCGGTGTCGGCGGAGACGTTCGCGCGCCGGAGCTCGGCGAGCGCCTGCAGGACGCGCTCGCGGGGTGCGTTCTCCTCGACGACGAAGAAGACGTCAATCGCGGGCTGCGCGAAGGCGATGTCCTCGAGCTCGAGCGCGAGCAGCAGCCGCTCGAGGCCGGCGCCGAAGCCGATGCCGGGCGTGGCGGGGCCGCCGATCGCCTCGACGAGACCGTCATAGCGGCC
>JAYUEQ010000118.1:0-32164 GCA_043739205.1 Thermoleophilia bacterium | reverse complement strand
GGCGCCGATCGCAAGCGATACGCCTTCATTCGGCTGCACGTGGATCAAAAGCACGTTCGGACGCAGCCCCTCGGCGGCACCGTCCTCGAACGGCGGGTGCGGAGCACGCTTGAACTGGATCGCGATCGTCGTCTCACGGCGCGCGAGGCGCTTGCCCATGCGGACGTAGAACGGCGTGTCCGCCCAGCGCCAGTTATCGACGAAGAGCTTCGCCGCGACGAATGTGTCAGTGAGCGAACCAGGCGCCACGCCCTCCTCCTCGCGGTAGCCGACGACCTCCTCGCCTTCCACGAACCCGGCGCCGTACTGGCCGCGGATCACGTGCTTCGGCCCGGGCGTGTGCATCGACTTCAGCACCTTCACCTTCTCGTTGCGCACCGAGTCGGCCGTGAAGTCGATCGGCGGCTCCATCGCCGTGATCGCGACGAGCTGGAGCAGATGGTTCTGGAAGATGTCTCGAATCGCGCCGGCCGACTCGTAGTAGCCCGCGCGGGCCTCGATGCCGATCGACTCGGCGACCGTGATCTGAACGTGGTCGATGAACTGGCGGTTCCAGATCGGCTCGAAGATGCCGTTCGCGAACCGGAGCGCCAGCATGTTCTGGACCGTCTCCTTGCCCAGGTAGTGATCGATCCGGAAGACCTCGTTCTCCGAGAAGGTCTTCTGCAACAACGTGTTGAGCTCGCGCGCCGACTGCAGATCGTGCCCGAACGGCTTCTCGATCACGAGCCGCACCCAGCCTTCGGTGTTTCGCCGCGCCGCGATCTCCTGGATCAGCGTCCCGATCGCGCTCGGCGGTACCGCAAAGTAGTAGACCCGGTTGCCCATCGTCCCGCGCTGCTCATCGAGGTCGGTCAACGCCTTCACGAGGTCGTCCTCGCCCTTGTTATCCGCGAAGTCGAGCGTGACGTAGCGCATGCCTGCGGCGAGCTCCTCCCAGACGTCTTCCTTGAACACGTCGCGCGCGTGCTCCTGCACCGCCTTCTTCATCCGGTCGCGGAACTCGTCGTCGCTCTCCTCACTGCGTGCGGCGCCGACGATCCCGAACTTCTCCGGCAGCAGCCGCCGCAGCGCGAGCGAGTAGAGCGCCGGCATCAGCTTCTTCGACGTCAGATCGCCGGAGGCGCCGAAGATCACGAGCAAGCACGGATCCGGCCTGCGCCGCAGGCTCAAGCCCTCGGCCAAGGGGTTCGGCGATTCACTCACTCCGCAGCCTTCACGGCGTGCCCGCCGAACTGGTTCCGCAACGCGGCATTGACCTTTGCCGCGAACGACTCGTCTTCACGCGAAGCGAAGCGTGCGAAGAGCGCGGCGGTGATCACCGGCACCGGCACGTCCTCGGCGATCGCCTCGGCGATCGTCCAGCGCCCTTCGCCCGAGTCTTCGACGTAACCGCGGATCTTTTCCAGGTCGGCTCCCTCGACCTCGAAAGCGCTGTGCAGCAGGTCGAGCAGCCACGACCGGACGACGGAGCCGTAGCGCCAGATACCGGCGATCTCGTGCAAGTCGAGCGAGAACTCGGACTTCTCCATCACGGCGAAGCCCTCCGCGTAGGCCTGCATCAGTCCGTACTCGATGCCGTTGTGGACCATCTTCACGAAGTGCCCCGCACCGGCTGGACCGACGTGCGCGTAGCCGTCCTCGGGCGCGAGATCGAGAAAGACCGGTTCGACCTGGGCGATCGCATCGGCGTCGCCGCCGACCATCAAGCAGTAGCCGTTCGCGTAGCCCCACACGCCACCCGACACACCGGCGTCGACGAACTTCACACCGTGCTCTTTCGCTTCGGCGTGCCGCCGTTGCGAGTCGTGGAAGTTCGAGTTGCCGCCGTCGACGATCACGTCGCCCGGCTCGGCGAGCTCGATCAGCGTCTGAAAGGTCTGCTCGGTGATGGCGCCTGCGGGCACCATCATCCAGAACGAGCGCGGCGCCGTCAGCTCGTCGCGCAGATCCTCGAGCGTCTTCGCCGTCGAGTCGACCTGCGGGTCGTACGTCTTCATCTCGTGACCGCGCTCCGCAAGGCGCTTCGTCATGTTGGCGCCCATCCGGCCGAGGCCGATCATGCCCAGTTGCATTTCTATGCCCCTTCGATGTTGATGCGCGCGACGCGGCGGCCACGCTCCTGCAACGACGCGAAGTCGCCCGCGGCCTGCGCGCGGATCAGCTTCCCAAAACCGAACGGCTGGCCGGGGATCGCGAGCTCGTCACCCGTCTCGTCGACGACCTGCAGGAAGAGCCCGGTCGGCGGGCCGCCCTTGTGCAGCTGCCCGGTCGAGTGCAAGTAGCGAGGCCCGAAGCCGTGCGTCACGACGCACCCCGTCGCCTCGCGTGCACGCGCCGCGAGCTCCAGCACCTTCGCCTCGTTCGGAGCGGTTGGATTGACGAACGCCTGGATGCAGACGTAGTCGCCGGGATTCGCCTGGGCGAAGAGCTCCTCGGGCGATCCCGACGGCGACACGTCCGGCTCGGCACCCGATGCGAGCACCTCGCGAGTCTTGTCCTTCGCCGATTGCACGTCGGGCTGGTCGAACGGGTTGATGCCGAGGACCGAGCCCGCTACCGCGGTCGCAAACTCCCACCGGAAGAACTCCTGGCCGAGCTCGTACTCGCCGGTCAGGCGCACCTCCTGCTCCTGGCGGTCTGGGCCCTCCGGCGACTCTCCGGGCGCAGGGATCAACCCCTTGCCGAGCTTGCCGGTCGACTCCGCGATCAACTGCTCGGCCCAGAGCCCGAACGCACCGGGATTCGGGATGCAGACCTTGTCGCGGCCGTCCGTCCAGTTCTGACCGAGCGAAAGACCGAGCTCGAGTCCGGGATTGCCGTCCGCGAGCTGACACGCCTCGGCCATCTCGATCGCACGCAAGAGCAGCGAGTCGACATCGACGCCCATCAGCGCCGCCGGCACCATCCCGAACGCGGAGAGCACGGAGTAGCGACCGCCGATCGTCGGCTCGCCCGGAAAGACGCCCGCGAACTCGCGCTCACGCGCGAGCCGCTCGAGCTCGGATCCCGGGTCGGTGATCGCGAGGAAGAGGTCGCCGTTGCCACCCGTCTTCTCCCAGAAGTAGTCGGTGTGGGAGCGGGTCTCGAGCGTCGAGCCCGACTTCGACGCCGAGATGAACAGCGTGCGCGCGAGGTCGAGTTGCGCCTCGAGGTCACGGATCGCCTGCGGGTGCGTCGTGTCGAGGACGTGAAACGTCTCCTGCCGGAACGTGCGCTTGATCACCTCTGGCGCAAGCGACGAACCGCCCATGCCGAGGAGCA
This sequence comes from Thermoleophilia bacterium, assembly GCA_043739205.1. Classification (GTDB taxonomy): domain Bacteria; phylum Actinomycetota; class Thermoleophilia; order Gaiellales; family Gaiellaceae; genus PALSA-600. The sequence goes on along the minus strand of JAYUEQ010000118.1, from coordinate 28,900 downwards.
CCACCGCATCGATCCGATCGACGACCGAGTCGGCGAGTTGCAGGACGAGGTCGAGGTCTTCGCGCATGCGCCACGGCTGATCCAGCCAGCCGAGCCAGCTCCCCTCGTCCTTGCCCGTCCAGACGGTCGCGTCCCGCGCCCAGATCCGTTCAACAAGATCCGCGTTGTTCACGCAGCCGCCAGCGAGCCGCGCTTGGCCCGGATGCTCTCGACGATCTGCTGGAACGAGTCGCTGAACTTCTGCACGCCTTCCGCCTCGAGCGTGTCGGTCACGTCGTCGTAGTCGACGCCGGCCGCGGCAAACTGCTCAAGGAATTCGTGCGCCTCCGCGACGCCCTCGAGGACCGTGTCGCCGCGCACCTCGCCGTGATCCTGGAACGCCCGGATCGTCTCGAGGGGCATCGTGTTCACCGTCTCCGGCCCGATCAGCTCCTCGACGTACAAGACATCGCGGTAGTCGGGATTCTTCGTCGAGGTGGACGCCCACAGGCAGCGCTGCTTCGTCGCACCCTTCCCTTCGAGGTAGGCCCAACGGTCGCTGCTGAACACCTCGCGGTAGTGCTCGTAGGCGAGCTTTGCGTTCGCAACCGCGAGCTTGCCCTTCAGCTCGGGATGCCCGGCGACGTCGAGGCGCTTGTCGCCTTCCGAGTCGACCCGGGAGACGAAGAACGATGCGACCGAAGCGACTTTCGACGGGTCGCCGCCCGACGCAACGAGGCGCTCGAGCCCGCGTAGGTAGGCCTCGACGACCGCCTTGTAGCGATCCAGCGAGAAAATCAGCGTGATGTTGATCGAGGTGCCTTTGGCTGTGCAGTCCTCGATCGCAGGCAGCCCGGGCATCGTCGCGGGGATCTTCACCATCAGGTTCGGGCGGTCGACTTCCTTCGCGATCCAGCGCGCCTGTTCGAACGTCTTCTCCGTGTCGTAGGCGATCCCGGGCTCGACCTCCATCGAGACGTAGCCGTCGACGCCGTTCGACGCGTCGTATGCCGACCTCAACACGTCGGCCGCATCGCGGATGTCCTGCAGTGCCAGCGAGAAGAAGATCTCGGTGGCGTCGTCGGTCTCCGCAAGCAGCTTCTTCAATTCTTCGTCGTACGCGTCGCCCGTCGACAGCGCCTTCTGGAAGATCGTCGGGTTCGACGTCACGCCGCTGACGGCGTCCTCGTCCATCATCTTCTTCAACTCGCCCGAGTGAACGAGGTCGCGCGAGAGCGTGTCGAACCAGACCGCCTGTCCGCGCTGGGCAAGCTCGTCAAGCCGTGACTTCGCCATGTTTCATCGTCCTTTCCATTGCTGCGACCTTGAGCAACCGCGCCACATAGCGCTCGCCGCCGTCGAAGGTCGCGTTCAAAAACGCCACCACGAGCTCGCGCGCCAGCGACGGGCCGACGACCTCCGAGCCGAGGCAGAGAACATTCATGTCGTCGTGCTCGACGCCCTGATGCGCGCTGTAGATGTCGTGACAGATCGCCGCGCGGATACCGGTCAACTTGCAAGCTGCGACCGAGGCGCCGACGCCCGAGCCGCAGACGAGGACGCCGCGCTCCGCTTCGCCGCGCTGGATTGCCTCACCGATCTCGCGCGCCTTGTCCGGATAATCGATGCGCACGGCATCGGTGTCGGTGCCGAGGTCGATGATCTCGTGCTCGCCGAGCACGTCGAGCACGGCGTCACGCAGGTGAACGCCGCGGTGGTCGAAGGCCACCGCGACCTTCACAGGACCTCCACCCGCGCGATCTTGCCTTCGTCGAAGCTGAAGCGGATCGGCAACGTACGGCCGTCGGCTTCCACCATCACGACCGCTTTACCGTCGGCCCGAAGCTCGATGCCGTCGATTTTGACGGCCGGCAGATCACCTTCGACCGTGAAGCCGGGCGTGACGAGCGCGAGGAACGCCTTGATCGTTTCTGCTTCCTTCATGCAACACGCTCCAGCAGCGCCGCCGCTCGCGCAACGACATTGTCGAGGTTGAAGCCGAACTGCTCGAGAACGGTGTTGCCGGGGGCCGAGGCGCCGAAGTGCTCGATCGAGATCGAGTCACCACGGTCACCGACGAAGCGGCTCCAGCCGAGCTCGACACCCGGTTCGATCGAGAGCCGCGCGCCGACCTCGGGCGGCAGCACTTCGTCGCGGTAGGACTGAGGCTGCGCGTCGAAGAGCTCCCAGCACGGCATCGACACGACCCGGACCGCGGTGCCGTCGCCCGCCATCTTCCGCGCGGCCTCCAGTGCGAGTGCCACCTCGGTACCCGTCGCAATCAGGATCACGTCGGGCGACCCGGACTCCCAGAGCGTGTACGCACCGCGCTCGAGCATGGAGGCGGGAGCGAGCTCTGTGCGATCGAGCGTCGCCACCTTCTGACGTGACAGCGAGAGCGCAACCGGGCCGTCCTTCCGCTCGAGCGCGACCTTCCACGCGGCGGCTGTCTCGTTCGCGTCGGCGGGCCGCACGAACCACAGGTTCGGGATCGCGCGCAGCGCGGCGTAGGTCTCCACGGGCTGATGCGTTGGCCCGTCCTCGCCGAGACCGACCGAGTCGTGCGTCCACGCCCAGACGACAGGCAGTCCCATCAGTGCGGACAACCGGACCGCCGGACGCATGTAGTCGCTGAAGATGAGGAACGTCGAGCCGTAGGGCTTGACGCAGCCGCCGTGCGCGCTGATCCCGTTGACGATCGAGCCCATAGCGTGCTCGCGGATCCCGAACGGGATGTTGCGCCCCGACCACTTGTCGGAGAAGTAACCGCCGCCTTCGAACTCGGTGTACGTCGATTCGACGAGGTCCGCGGCGCCGCCGATCATCGTCGGCACGGCGTCCTTGAACGCCTGCATCACCTGTTTGCCGGCCATCCGCGTCGCCACTTCTTCGCCGGGCTTGAACTCCGGTGGCGTCCACGCGCCGATCTTCCCCTCCCACGCCGCGTCCCACTTCTCGCGGGCATCGGGGAACGCCTGCGACCACGTTGCGAACCGCTGCTCCCACTCGGCCTCGAGCTCGTTGCCACGCGCGACCCCGTTCATGTGGGCCGCCACCTCGTCCGGGATGTAGAAGTGCTTGTCGGGATCCCAGCCGAGCGCCTTCTTCGTCGCCGCAACCTCAGCCTCGCCGAGCGGCGCGCCGTGCGCCTTCGCAGTGTCGACGGCTTTCGGCGCGCCAAACCCGATGTGCGAGCGAACGATGATGACGGAGGGGCGTGCCGTCTCGGCCTGCGCATTCGCAATTGCCGTGCGGAGCGCGCCGAGGTCGTTCACGTCCGCGACGTGCTGCACGTGCCAGCCGAGGGCCCCGAACCGCTCGGCGCGATCCTCGGTGAACGAGATCGATGTCGTGCCGTCGATCGTGATGTGGTTGTCGTCGTAGAAGTAGACGAGCTTGCCGATGCCGTTCGTCCCGGCGAGCGAGCCTGCTTCGTACGAGAGGCCCTCCATCAGGTCGCCGTCGGAGCAGATCGCGTACACGTGGTGGTCGACGATCGTCTGCTTCGGGCGGTTGAACGTGTCCGCCAGGAAGCGCTCGGCGAAGCCCATGCCGACGCCGTTCGCGAAGCCCTGCCCGAGCGGTCCGGTTGTCACCTCGATGCCTTCGGTGTGGCCGCGCTCCGGATGTCCCGGGGTCGTCGACTGCCACTGACGGAAACGCTTCAGCTCATCGAGGGGAAGTTTGTAGCCCGCGAGATGGAGGGTCGAGTACTGCAGCACGGCGGCGTGGCCGGCGCTGAGGATGAACCGGTCGCGGTCTGCCCAGTGTGGGCTCGCCGGGTTGTGCCGCATCACCTCGGTGTAGAGCAGGTACGCGATCGGGGCGAGCGCCATCGCGGTGCCGGGATGGCCCGCGTTCGCCTTCTGGACCATGTCCATCGAAAGCGTCCGGATGGTGTCGATGGAGAGCTGTTCGATCTCCGAGTTGGGCAACGATCCTCCTCGCAGTGGCTTCCCTGCGAGCGTAACGCCTAGGCGTAGGCCGCTGCGCCGGCTCTGATCTCGATTTTCAGATCATTTTCCGCATCCTCGTCGAGCCCGGTCGTGACCGCCCCCACCGCCTTGCCCTCGCGCAAGAACCGCAGGACGGCCCGCTCCTCGCGAAAGTCGCCCTCCAGGGTGGTCGAGTCGTGGCCGAGCGGGTCGCCGAACGACTTGAACGAGCGGCCGAACTGCTCGGAAAAGAAGGACGAGACCGTGTCGTACCGGGCGTCTTCCCCGGCGAGGATTCGGCCGAGCGTCGTGCCGTGGTAGGCCGCGTTCGACCAGTGCTCGATCCTCCGGTGGCGGCCGAAGAGAGGGTCGAAGAACTCGGCGACGTCGCCGATCGCATAGACCCCGGGCTTGGACGTCTCGAACCGCTCGTTGACCACGATTCCGCTGCGTACCTCTAACCCGAGGTCGCGTCCGAGCTCGACGTTCGGCTCGACCCCGATGCCGGCAACGACGAAGTCCGCGCCGGCCGGGATCTCCGTTGCGCCGAGGCGCAGGTCGACGCCGTGCTCCCGGTAGCGCTCGTGCAGCGCTTCCGAGAGCGCTGGCGCCTGAAGTGCCGCGAAGACATGATCGTCGCGCACGATCTGTGTCACCTGAACGCCGAGCTGGGTGAGCGATGCCGTCACTTCGAGGCCGATGAAGCCGCCGCCGACGACGACGGCCCGGCGCGCCTCGGCCGCCCGGCGCCGCAACTCGAGGGAGTCGTCGAGCGTCCGCAGCGCCAGCGCACCGTCGAGTGGCCGGGGACGGGCGCCGGTCGCGACCACGATCGTGTCGGCGTCGAACTCGTCGAGCGAGCCCACGTGCTGTCCCGCACGCAGGTCGACGTCGTGCTCGGCGTACCACTCCAGGGGGTGGACGAGAATGTCAGGTGGCTCCGCCTCGCCGCGAAGTAGCCGCTTCGAAAGCGGCGGACGGTGATACGGGCCGTGCGGGTCCTGAGACCAGATCGTGATCGAGTCGGTGCCACCGGCTTCGCGATACCCCTCGACCAGCTTCGCAGCGGACAGGCCGCCACCGACGATCCCGATCATCACGCCTCCCGATTCATCGTGCTCCGTTGTACCTCCCGCAACCGTAGATGGATTTCGTGTCGGTCACGGCGCGGCTCGACGATGCGCGCGATCGGGGCGTCCGGCACGGGCAGGCCGAGACGTTCGAGTGCGATGAGTGCGGCGCCACGCGCAGACCCTTCGGACACGGCGGACACCTCGACCGGTCTGCCGAGCACGTCCGCGAGCACTTGCAGCCAGGCGGGGTTCGAGAGCAGTGCCGCCCCCGTAGCGACGACGGACTCGATCTCGCCCGTTGCGTCGAGCACATCCGCCAGCCGGTAACAGACCGCCTCGAGCGCCGCCTGCGCGATGTCGAGGGGCGTCGTCGCGAACGACAAGCCCTCGATGCCGCCTCGCCTGTTCGAGTCCCAACCGAGCGAGCGCTCGCCGCCGAGAAACGGGAGGAACGTCAAACCGTGTGCGGTAGGCGAGCGGTCGGCGATCTCCGATGTGTCGACATCGCGGAGCGTCCGCAGGAGCCATGCATGCAGGTTGCCGCCGTCCGACAGCGCGCCGCCCTCACAGAACCGGCGAGCGTCGAGGCGATAGAGAAACAGGCCCGGCCGCGGTTCGGCCGCGGGCGCCTCGTAGACGACGCGCGCAGCCGCAGACGTTCCGACCATCACGGCGGCCCGGCCGCGCGTAACGCAGCCGGCGCCGACGTTCGAGCACGCACCGTCGCCAAGCGGCGGCCAGACACCCGCAACCGGGTCGTCGGAGATCGGTGCGAGTTGCGACGGTGTGAGCCCGAGCGCGGCGATGGTCTCGCCGTCCCAGGTGAGCTTGTTCGGGTCGAAGAGCCCCGTGCCACTCGCGCTCGACAAGCTCGTGCGCGCTTCGCCCGCGAGCCGGAGCAGGAGGTAGTCGCCGAACGAGAGATAGCGGGTGGCGACCAGGCCCTCGCGGGCGAGGCGTTCGATCTTCGCGGGCCAATACGCGGGATGGAGGAAGCAGCCGGTCCGGCGGTGGTATTCGTCGGGGTCAAGGGACGGTACGGTGCCCGCCCGGTCGCGCCAGGTCAGCACGGACGTGACCGGCCGGTCGTGCGCGTCCACCGCGACGAGCGAGTGCCAGAAGCACGAGATCGCGAGCGCGTCACCCTCGCCAACCTGCGCGAGCACGGCATTGCACGCGTCGACGAGGCGGTCGGCATCGTTGTTGTCGTGGGCGAGCTGCGCGTGGCCCGGCTCCGCCTCGCCTTCGCCGTCGAAAGCGACTGCACGAACGGACGACGAGCCGACATCGAGGGCGACGATCCGCGTCAGGCGGCGACCTCTTCCGGATCGAGCGGGATCTCCACGCGGAAGGTCGTGCCCTCGCCCGGCAACGAGGTCACCTCGATGGTGCCGCCGTGGGCCTCCGCGATCGCCCGTGAGATCACGAGGCCGAGGCCGGTGCCCGGGATCGCCTGCTCGGTCGCCGTCGACGAGCGGAAGAAGCGCTGAAAGAGCCGGCTCTGTTCGGCGGGCGGAATGCCGATGCCCGTGTCGGCGATCTCCACGACGGCCCGGCCACCATCGACGAACGCGCGCGCGACAACGCTTCCCCCGGCTGGCGTGAACTTCAGCGCGTTCGAGATGAGGTTGCCGACGAGCTGCGAAAGCCGCTCCTTGTCACCGCTCACCGGCGGCACGGGGTCGACCTCGGCAACGAGCGACACCTCACGCGAGCGCGCGAGTGCCCCCGACGATTCGACGGACTCACGCACGATGTCGCCCAGGTGCGCGTCGCTGAACTGCAGCTGCAGCCCGTTCGCGTCCAGTCGGGCGACGAAGAGCAGGTCGCCGACAAGGCGCTGCAACCGCTCCGAACTGCGATAGACGATCGCGAGGAAGCGCTGCTGCTCGTCGTTCAGCTCGCCCGCCTCGCCCTCGCGAATCATCTCGAGAAAGCCCATCATCGAGGTCAGCGGCGTCCGCAGCTCGTGCGAGACCGTCGCAACGAAGTCGTCCTTCAACCGGTCGAGCTCGCGCTGCTCGGTGACGTCACGCAGTGTCCAGAGACGGCCGATGAACCCACCCCGGTCATCGAGGACCGGCGAGGTGAAGCCCTGGTAGACCCGTCCGGTGACGCTGTCCTCGAACTCGTCGAAGGTCGAATCGTCCGGATTCTCGCGCAGGCCCTCCATCGTCTTGCGGTACGCCTCGCGGTCCTTGACACGGTGCTCGACGGAGAGCAGCCGGTCGACGATCGTGCCGTCGTAGCTCATGCCCATCTCGCGGGTGAGCCGCACGAGCGGCCTGTTCGCAAGCTGCATGTGACCGTCGGCGTCGGAGAGGAGGATGCCGTCGATCGTGGAGTCGAGCACCGCGCGCAGCACGTTGGCGAGGCGCTCGAGGTCGACGTTCTGCTCTGCCAGGTTCGCCTGATGTGCGGTGAGCGCGTGCGACATCTCGTTGAAGGAGCGGGCCAACTGCCCGATCTCGCCCGGCCCGCCTTCCGGCACGGCGACGTCGGGCTCGCCGGCTGCAACCCGTTCAGTTGCGGCGGAGATGCGCCGAATCGGCGCAACCACCCAGCGCAGGAGATAGACGATGATCGCGGCGAGCGCGAGCAGCCGGAACGCGCTGCCGATTGCACCCAGGAACACTCCCGAGTGCTCCGACTGCTCGACTCGCTTCTGATCCCGGGCGGCGACAACGTTCTCGCGCTCGACGAAGGGGTCGATCAGGCTGCGCATCCGGTCGACGCGCCGTTTTCCCTCGCCGGTCGCGACGGTCGCCCGGGCGCCGCGGGGCGCGCGCGCGACCTCGCGGATGAGAGGTATCGCGTACTCGATCAGGTAGGCGCGCCAGAGCCGGTCGAGCTCGGCCGACCATGGGCCGGGGGCGAGCGAGGTGAGCCGGGTGGACTGGGCCGGGAGCAAGCGCCGCGCCGATTCGTAGGGCTGGAGGAACAGCGTGTCGCCCGTGATCACGTATCCCCTCATCCCGGTCTCGAGGTCGAGGATCAGCTTCTCGAGCCGGACAGCGGCTACGACCGCCTGCTCGGCGTGCTGCTGCTCGCGCGTGTCATGGCGAATCGACCCGAACGACTGGAGGACGAGCACGAACTGCACGACAAAGATCACCGCGATCAAGCCGCCGCCGATGAGGATCCGTGCTGTGAGGCCGAAGCGCATCTACCGATAGTTTCACTGCATGGCGGTCGTCATCGCATCCTCACTCCGCAAGGAGCACTCAGGCGACGTCCTGTACGACGGCGTTTCCTTCAAGGTCGAGCGCAAGGACCGCCTCGCGCTCGCCGGCCCGAACGGGGCCGGCAAGACGACCCTGCTCCGCCAGCTAGCGGGGCAGGTCTCGATCGACGGCGGAGAGCTGGCCCTGCAAAAGGGGACGCGGATCGCCCTCCACGACCAGCGACCGCCGGCGCTGAGCCCGCGCCCGCTGCGTGAGTACGTGCTGTCGGGAACCGCGGATCTCGCGGCCGTCGAAGAGGAGCTGCGCACGCTCGAGAACGCGATGGCGGCCGGCGACCACGACCCGACGACAATGAGGCGGTATTCCGAAGCGCAGGCGAGGCTCGAGCATGCGGGCGGCTACGACTGGCGCGACCGCGCCGCGGCTGTCGTCCGCGGCCTCGGCTTCACCGACGCTGACCTCGACCGTCCGCTCTCGACCTTTTCGGGCGGTGAGCTGACGCGCGCCTCGCTTGCCCGCGCACTCGCTTCGCAACCTGACCTCTTGCTGCTCGACGAACCAACGAACCACCTCGACATCGAGTCGCTCGAGTGGCTCGAGGCGATGTTGAAGACGCTGGATGCGGCCGTCATCCTCGTCGCGCACGACCGCTGGTTTCTCGAAGCGGTGACGACCGCGGTGCTCGAACTCGAGGGGGGCAAGTCCGTCTACTTTCCAGGCGCATGGCATGTGTGGCGGCGCGAGGCCGCGGCGCGCGCGATCCACCAGGCGAAGACGGCGGTGCGCCAGGCAGAGCAGATCGAGCGGCTCGAACGCTTCGTCGAACGCTTCCGCTACAAGGCAAGCAAGGCGCGCCAGGCGCAGATGAAGATCAAGCAGATCAAGAAGCTCGAGGCGGTACGCGTCTTCAAGCCGGAGGAGCGCAAGCGCGGTCTCGGCTTCGAGTTCCTGAAGCCTGCGCGCTCCGGACGCGACGTCGCGGTCGTCGAAGACCTTTCGCTGCGCGCAGGCGACAAGGAGCTGCTGCAGCATGCGTCCTTTGCGATCGAGCGCGGCGAGCATGTTGCGCTCGTCGGGCCGAACGGCTCCGGCAAGACGACGCTGCTCGAGACGCTGCTCGGTCTGCGCGAGCCGGCCGGCGGCAAGTTGCGGCTCGGCCACGGTGTGGAAGCTGCGTACTTCTCGCAGCACGAGGCGGAGCTCGACGAGCGCGGCTCGGTGCTCGACGCTGCGATGTTCGGCACCGGGCTCAAGCGACCCGAAGCGCAGAACCTGCTCGGGCGGTTTCTCTTCTCCGGCTGGGACGAGCACGAAAAGAAGGTTTTGGTGCTGTCGGGAGGAGAGCGTAGGCGCCTGGCGCTCGCGATCGCCGTCGCCTCCGGCGCGAACTTCCTCGTGCTCGACGAGCCGACGAACCACCTCGATCTCGAATCGCGCGAGGCGCTCGAGGCGGCGCTCGAGGCGTTTCCCGGGACGGTGCTGCTCGTCTCACATGATCGCGCGCTGCTCGACGCGGTCGCCGACCGGATGCTCGCCGTCGAGCACCACGCGATCGCGTCCTACCCCGGCGGCTGGGCCGACTACGTACACGCGCAGGAAGCGGACGCTGCGCCGCCTCCCCCGCCACCAAAGGCGAAGCGCGAGAAGCCAAAGCGGCCCGCCAAGGCGAAGCCGTCCGCGCTCGAGCTCGTCGAAGGCGAGGTCGAGCGCGCCGAGGGCCGTGTTGCCGACCTTGAGCAGAAGCTCGCAGCGGACTGGGGCGACGTGGATCTCCTCGCGTCGCACAAGGCAGCGCGGGAAGATCTCGAGGCCCTGTTGAAACGGTGGGAGTCGCTATTCGCAGAGGTGTCAGACACCAAGAGCGTCTGATCCAGCGGACTAGCGCCCTGGAAAAGTGTCAGACACCAGCGAGCGGATCGACGACTCCGTGATCGGGTCGAGCACGAGGATCGCCTCATCGGCGCCCGCGTCGGCCAGCGCGCGCAGATGATCCGCCAGGCCGTCGGCCGGGACGGCCGACACGTCGCGTGGCCGCTCGCCCGTTCCGCCGTCCACTTCGACGAGCACGCAGGCGCTCCGCTCGATCTCCGCCGGATTGCGGCCGGCGCGCTCCGCCGCCGCTGAGACCTCGGCGTTGTGGCGCGCGAAGCCCTCCGCGGTGTTGCCGTAGTGGGTGAACCACGTGTTCCAGGCGTCGACGTGCGGAAGCGTGATCGAGAGCATGCGCGGCGCGTTCGCGCCGATCATCAGCTTCGGCGTACTCGCGAGCGGCGGAAGCAACACGGCGTCGCTGACCGAATGGAACTGCCCTTCGAAGCTCACGCGCTCGCCGGTGAGCAGACGTCGGATGATCGTGAACGCTTCTTCGAAACGCGAGACGTGACGGTCGAACGGCAAGCCGAACGCACGGAACTCCTCCTGGTTCCAGCCGGCGCCGAGCGCGGCGACGAGCCGACCTCCGCTCAGCTCGTGCACAGCTGCCGCTTGCCGCGCGAGGATCCCCGGAGGGTGAAACGCCGTGCACGCGACGAGCGGCCCGAGCTCGACGCGCGACGTGATCCCGGCGAGCCACGCGAGCGTCGTCCAGCAGTCCCACGGCCCGCGCTCGGCACGGTCATCGCCGCGGTAGAGCAGGTGGTCGCCCACCCACAACGAGTCGAAGCCGCACTCTTCGGCCGCGCGCGCCATGGCAGAGAGCTCGTCGCGGCGCACGACGCGCTCGACCTCTGGGAGTTGAACGCCGACCTTCATGTCACGCCCAGAACGCGTCGAAAGCGAGGAAGTCGAGCGGAACCGCGGTCACGTCGGCGATCTGGCCGTCGCGGATCTCGCAGAAGAGCGCCTGATCGATGTCGAGCATGCGCCCTTCGCGCTCGCCCCGTGCGCGGTAGACAGCGACCGCGCGCTCGTCGTCGGCGACGACGTACTGCAACTCGGTTCGGTAGGTGCCGCCCGAGAGGACGAGCGTCTGCCGCAGGAACTGCAAGGTTGCGTCACGGCCGACGTACTCGCCGCTCATCGCGTTCGTGCCCGGCACACGCCAGACAATGTCCTCGGCGAGCGAGCGCGCAACAACGAGCGCATCGCGGCCGAACGCGTTGAACGCCCGCTCGAGCAGCTCTGCGTTCGGATGAGTCAACGCTCGAGCGGCGCCAGCGTCAGCGCGTACGCCTCGAGCTGCGAGTGGTAGAGCTCGGCCAGCTCGCGGTGTCCCGACCAGACGAGCGCCTGACCGGTCGTGTGGATCTTGTTCGCGAATGCCATGCCCTTGTCGTAGTCGACTCCGGGGATCGTCTGTGCAAGCGCGAACGCAACGCCCTCGAACGTGTTGTGGTCGTCGTTGAGCACGATCACGCGCCACGCGTCGCCGGTGCCCGAGCCACTCGTGCGGCGCCGCCGGACCTTCGGCGGTGTCAGCGTGTGCGTCATCAGGGATCGAGCGTAGCGACCACGGCCTCGGCGATCACCTTCATCGGCCGTCCGGAGACCTGGCTCGCCTTCCGCAAACGGTCGAACGCGTCGGCCTCCGACAGCCCTTCTTTCTCCATCAGAAGCCCCTTCGCACGCTCGATCGCCTTGCGCCCGGCCAGCGCGTCGGCGAGCGACTCCGCCTCCTCGCGCACGGCGGCGAGCTCCTCGTGCCGTGCTCGCGCCGTCGCGATCGCGGGAACGAGGTCCTGCTCGCGGAAGGGCTTGACGAGGTAGCCGAAGACGCCTGCCTCGACAGCGCGGCTCACGAGCTCCTCCTGGCCGTACGCCGTCAACATCACGATCGGGATCGGCCGTTCCTCGAGGATCCGCTTCGCAGCTTCGATCCCGTCGAGCTTCGGCATCTTCACATCCATGATCGCGAGCTCCGGCTCGTGCTTCCGGGCGAGCGCGACGGCTTCTTCGCCGTCCCGTGCTTCGGCGACGATCTCGTGCCCTGACCGCTCGAGGAGCTCCCGCAGATCGAGCCGGATGATCGTTTCGTCTTCCGCGATGAGGATGCGCACGGTCCTTAGAATCGCACGATGTTGCAAATCAACGACGAGGCAGTCGAAGCCCTCCGCCAGATCGGGGATCTCCGGATTCGGGGAATCGAGGCGGACGGCGAAGTCGAACTGGAGATCGAGGAGGCCGCCGAGCCCGTTCCGGAAGACCAACTGGTCGAGCGGGACGGCGTCAAGGTCTACCTCGACCCGGTGGCTGCGAGCGCCCTCGATGACCAGGTTCTGGGCATCCACGGGCACGACGACCACTTCCACTTCAGCTTCGACGACCAAGAACCGACCTGAGCCGAATCCACACAGCCGTCCCGGCCCAGTCCACGCCGGGCACGGCTCCCTCACCGAATCAGGTTCGGGACTGCAAGTGCGCAGACGGATGCCGCTGAACTCGAGGGTCGAGCCGATCACACGCTCCCAGAGCGGCCAGAGCTCCGGAACGATGCGCAGTTCGATGCCCGCCTCGGCGTGGCGGGCGATCAGGTCGTCGAGCTCGACGACTTCGATCGGCTCGACTCGCTCGCGTGAGACGAAGTAGCCGGCGGCAGGGACGTAGCGTTCGAACGTCTCCGGCGACAACCGATACGCAAACACCCGCGCCGCGCGCAACGCCGGCAGCCACGACGCTTCGATCGCGTGCACTCGTCGTGAGCGATCACCGGCGAGAAACCGCTCGACGTCCTCGTCCGTCGTCGCGTCGATCGCCCAGAAGGTGCCGCGCGGCAGGTCGCGCGGAAACCAGTACGCGGGCACGTGCTCCGAGTCGATCGCCCAGACAAGCGGTTCGGGCGAGTCGTGGTCCGGGTTGGCCCGCGGCTCGAACCGCGGGATCGAGCCGTCCTCGCTGAGGTGCCAGAGCGCGTCCACCGTCCGAAGGTAATCGATCCTGGTTCGCTGTTTAACCAGGATCGTGAGTTTCGTTCGCGCTGACCGACGCGCCCGAATGCGGAAACTCGTGAACCTGGTTAAAAGAGCGAACCAGGTTCATCCATGTACGAGCTGTAACCGGCGCGCCGCTCGCAGCTAGGCCGGAAAGACGACTTCGGCGCGCGTGCCCGGGCCCGACGTAAGGTCGAGCGTCCCGCGCAGTTCGTCGCGAACGAGCGCGTGCACGATCGAAAGCCCGGTCCCCGTCGGTGCCTCGGCGCCGAGGCCCGCGCCGTTATCCGCGATCGCGAGGACCACGTCGCCGTTTCGCCGGCTGAGCTCGACCCGCACGCGGTCGCCGCCGTGCTCGAGCGCGTTCTGCAGCAGTTCGGCGAAGACGAGCGCGAGCGCCGTCGCGCGCGCGCCTTGCAACGACACCGGCTCGAGCTCCGCCGTCACGTCCTTACCGCCGCCGACACCTTGGACGAGCATCGCGCGCAGCCGGTCGATCAGATCGGCCAGCTCGACGTCTTCGTCGCGGCGCTCGGTCAAGAGCTCGTGGACGGCTGCGATCGCGAGGATCCGGTTGACGGAGTGCTCGAGCGCCTCGCGCGGGTCGATCGTGTCCGAAGACCGTGCCTGCAGACGTAGGAGCGACGCGACCGTCTGCAAGTTGTTCTTGACGCGGTGGTGGATCTCTTGCGCGAGGACACCGCGCATCACCGCGCGCCCGTGCTCGAGCGCGACCGCCGCATGCGTCGCGATCGAAGCGAGCAGCTCGCGGTCAGCGTCCTTGAACGGCGTCGCGCGGTCCACGACAAGCTCGCCGATCGTCCGACCGCGCCAGCGCAGCGGCTGGCGCATCGCGTGCTCGTCGGCAACGCCCTCGGGCCACGCGATCTTCCCATCCTCGAGGACGAGCGCTGCGCCGGTCGCGTGCAGCGAGTCCATCGTCGTCTTGACGACCGCTTCGAGCGACTCCTCGAGGTAGAGCGACTCCGACACGGCCTCGGAGATACGCGCGAGCGCCTCCAACTCGTGCACGCGGCGCTGCGCTTCGAAGTACAGCTTGGCGTGCTCGATCGATTGCGCGACCTGGGCCGCGATCGCAAGCAGCAGGTCGACCTCGTCGGCGGAGAACTGGCGCGGCTCGCGCGTGCGCGCGTTGAGTGCGCCTTCGAGCGTTCCGTCGCGGGTGAGGATCGGCACGGCGAGGATCGACTGGTACTCGTCCTCCGGCAGGTTCGGGAAGTTCTTGAACCGCGGATCGAGATGCGCCTGCGAGGCGAGCATCACCGGGGCGCGCGCGGCCGCCGCGGAGCCCGTGATGCCCTCACCGGGGCGCATCCGCGGGCGGCGCGACATCTCGTCGATCGGCGTGCCGTGGGTGGCGCGCAAGACGAGCTCGTCCGCACGCTCGTCGTAGAGGTAGACGAAGCATGCGTCCGCGTGAATCGCGTCGGCGACCTTGGTCGCGACGAGCGACAGGACCTCCTGCAGGTCGAGGCTCGAGTTGACCGCTTCGATCGTCTCGATCAGCAGGCGGAGGTGGCGTTCGCGTGTGTCCATCCGCCTCCAAGCGTACGCTCGGCCCCGTGTCCACGGTTCAGTGGCTTCTGATGCTCCACATGACAGGAGCGTTCTTTTTCGTCAGCGGCTCCGTGACCGCCGGCGTCCTCAACGTGCTCGCGATTCGCGCCGAGCGCCCCAGCGAGACTGCCCTCCTGCTCCGTCTGATCCGGCCGGTCGTGATCGTGATCAGCGTCGGCGTCGCGGCGACGCTCGTCTTCGGGATCTGGCTCTGGCACAACCAGGGCTTCGGCATCGGAACGTTCTGGATCTGGGCGTCGCTCGTGCTCTGGCTGATCGCGAGCGCGCTCGGCGGGATCGGCGGCAAGCATCAGGAGCGCACCCGCAAGCTGGCCGAGCAGCTCGCCGGAGCGGGTGACGCGATGACCGACGAGCTGCGCGCGCTCCTGCGCGACCCGCGCGGCAACGCCCTGTCGTGGCTCGCAGGCCTCGCGACCCTCGCGATCCTCGTCCTCATGATCTGGAAGCCGGGCTCGTGACCAACTACAGCCGCCCCTTCTGGCCTCTCTTCCTTCACGTGCTGGGGGCGATGACACTCGTCGGCGCCGTCCTCACCGCCGCCATCGTGGCGTGGGTCGCCTGGCGCCGACCCGCGGCGCCGGTGCTGGCGCGCGCCGCCTTCAACTCCCTCGCCTTCGTCGGCGTTCCCGCCTATGTCGTGATGCGCGTCTTCGCACAAGTGATCGCCTCCGACGAAGGCCTCAAGCACAACCTCCCGAGCTGGATCAAGATCGGCCAGGGGGTCGCTGACGGGGGGCTCCTGCTGCTTCTCGTCACGATCGGGCTCTCGTTCTGGTGGCTGCGGAGCAGCAAGCCGGCGGTCGGCCGTATCGTCGCGGTGCTCTGCTCCGTTTACCTCGTACTCCTCGGGATCGCGTGGCTCGCGATGTCCGGGAAATGGGTAGTGGGCTAGTTTGACCGCTTAGCTGGCGGTCAACTGTGCGCCCAGACCATGACCTCGTAACCGTCGGCCGTCTTTTCCACGTTGGCCGGATCCCAAGGGATGCGAGCGTCTTCCAAGCCTTGTGCGGCTGCCCGTTCGTACCACTGCTCGACTAGCTCCTTGAGGGCTTCCTCGGAGTCGGCCGTGAGAGTTGTCCGGCTGCCTGCCACATCTGGGATCTTAAACGGAGTGCTGCCTAGAGGCAAAGGTGGAACGCTGTGCCTAGCGAACATGGTTGGCGATGCGCGACAGGCGGAAGTTGCATTACAGCGACCACTTTGTGGAGGATCGCCTCAAGCAGCGCGGGATCTCACGGAAGGATGTCCGGTCCGCGATGGAAAATGCCGATACGTCCTACCCGGGCTCCCGACCCAAGCGAGGTAATCGTGTGATCGAGGGAATCGCCCCGAATGGAAGGCGGCTCTGCGTCGTTGTGAAAGAAAAGCACCCGCACGTCATCGTTTCCGCGTGGTGGAAGGAGGACTGACCAATATGAAGGTTCACTTCAACGAGGACGCCGACACCCTGACAATCGTTCTACGCAACTCGCCGGTCAGCCGAACACTGGAGATCGAGCACGGCATCGTTGACCTAGACGGGAACGGCGAGATTCTGGCCGTCGAGATCTTCGGCGCTTCAGAGATTGTTGAACAGGTCGCGCAGCTTGCGATGCAGCCCAGCTTGGAGCACGTGCTCGCCGCGCGAGCGGCGTCCGTTCTGCATGACGTGCAGCAGGCGGTCGCCGAAGCAAAGTCGGGCGAAGTTCCAGCCCGGTAGACCCACTGGTAACCTACCCAGTGGATGCCTGAGCGGTCACGCAAGCGCCCGACCGACGTAAACGAGCTAGCCAAGCAGCTCGTGGGCGAGGCGACGGGCGAAGTCGAGCCCTTCGACCCTGATTCCGGCAAAGACCCCGCCGCAGTCGCGCTTGGTCGCAAGGGCGGGCTAAAGGGTGGCAAGGCTCGCGCCGCGAAGATGACGCCCGAGCAGCGAAGCGAGGCAGCTAAAAAAGCGGCTGCGGCGCGTTGGTCTCAGACTCCGGGGTAGCCGGAGCCGCGTTCCCCTGAATCTCGTCTAGCTGCTCGTCGGTCAAGAGACCGCTGGACAGCCCGTCGAGGATTACGTAGGGCTGCATGATCGGGTCCGTGAACCGATAGAAGAAGTGCCTCTTTTCACCCTCACGGGACAGCACCGCACCGCGCTCGTATTGCAGAAACTGATTGAGGTGGCGGGCGAATGCAGGGATCTCGATCCGCCGGCCAACGATGGCTTCGAGCGGGTCGCGGATTGCTCCGGCAGTGAAGAACCCCAGCGCGTTCTTCGGCGCGAGCGCGCAGGCAAGCAGGACTTGACGGTAGAGGTTGTCGGTCTGGGTGCTGCGCGTTGCTTTGTCATAGTCGCTCTGGATCGTGTGCCGCGCGACCGCCTGCGGGATCGCCGCGTTCACGTCCCCGATGGTGATCTCCGTGCGGTCATCTTGTACGGCTCGCTGTCCGGCGTACAGCCCGAGCAAGTGGGTGTAGTGGGGCAAGCCCTCCGACAGCGCCGCGATCTTCAACACCGCAGCAGGGGCCGCTGTGATGCCCGCCTTTTCGCAGGCTTTCTCGACGATCTCCTGTAACTCCTTAACGGTCATTCGGGGCATCTGGATCTGGATCAAGGCGCGCACGATCGATTCATGCTCCCCGATCAGACCGCCGATGGACGAGGCCACCCCGACGAGGACGACTGTGGACGCAACGGCGTGGTCGGAGAGCGTCTTGATCGTGTCAGAGAGCAGTGTGAGCGCGTCATCGTCGTCGAGCCGGTCGAGCTCGTCGATGACGATGATCGCCGGCGGGTCGAGTTTGGCGATCTCGTAGCGCACGTCCTCGGGCGCGGCGAGCGTCTCGGCTTCGACACCCAACTCACGAAAGACGTTCTTCCAGATCGACTCGAACGAGTCCTCGCTGTTGCAGTTCACGAGTGCCGACTGGAAGTGCGGGAACTCTGGCATGGAATAGACCTGCGCGAGAATATTCGCCAGCGAGGTTTTCCCTACCCCGCGCTCGCCGTAAAGGGCGACGTGTTGGCCCTTTTGCGAAACCGCGCTAACCACGTCTTGCACCTGGTTCATGCGCCCCGCGAACAGCGCGAGTTGGTCGACCGGCGCACCCGGGGTGAACGCCTGAGCGACGCGGGCAATCCGCTGCACCTTCGGCAATTCGTTCGTCAACTAAACACCTTGTGTTGCATACTACCATATAGTTCGCTGTCAACATCCGAAGTTTCGCCCTCACTTCGCTTGACTTTGCCTAACCGGTCACGCATAATGGTCAGTATGAATCGCCTATCCACTGAGAAGCGCGCCGCCGTAATCGCATCGCTCGTGGAGGGCAACAGCATCCGGGCGACCGTCCGAATGACTGGCCCAGCGAAGGCAACGGTCACGAAGCTGCTCGTGGATATGGGCACGGTCTGCTCGATCCACCAGGACGCGCTCATGCGTGATCTGCCGTGTGAGCGCATCCAGTGCGACGAGATTTGGGCGTTCGTCTACGCCAAGGAAAAGAACGTGCCGGAGCACAAGCGCGGCGAGGCAGGCGACGTGTGGACATGGGTAGCGATTGACGCCGACACGAAGCTCGTGCCCTCGTACCGGATCGGGCCGCGTGACTTGAACACAGCAACGGCGTTCATGGCTGACGTGGCTGGCCGGCTATCGAACCGTGTCCAGCTAACCACGGACGGTCACCACTCCTACCTTCAAGCCGTGCGTGGTGTCTTCAGCGGCGAGATTGACTACGCTCAGCTTCACAAGAAGTACGGCACCCCGTCACAGGCGACCCCTGAGCGGCGCTACTCCCCGGCCGTGTGCATCGGCCAGGACAAGCGGCCGATCAGCGGCGACCCTGACCCCGATCACATCAGCACGAGCTACATCGAGCGGCAGAACCTCACGATGCGAATGTCGATGCGCCGCTACACACGGCTGACCAACGCCTTCTCAAAGAAGGTCGAGAACCTCGCCGCAGCCGTCAGCCTTCACTTCGCCTACTACAACATGTGCCGCGTCCATAGCTCCCTCAAGACGACCCCGGCCGTATCCGCAGGGGTGGCCGATCACGTTTGGACAATGACCGAACTAATCGGGCTCCTTGAAGCGGCTGAGGCCACTCCGATCAAGCGCGGCGCGTATGTCAAGCGCCAGCAGATTTCAGAGTGACCCACTACCGGGAAATGGGGCTAACAGAAGCTTTACCGGAGTAGGGGGATTTTCTTCGCATGCGGGGAATAGGTTCGGACACATGAGCGCACTTGCAATCGACCTCCGCCAGACCGCAGGCTTCCTCGTCGCAGATGCGCGGGGCCGCGTCGTCGGAACGGTCGAGTGCCCGATGTACGGCACGAGCCCCGAAACGCCCGATGCGCTTTCCGTTCGCTCGGGCTGGCTGGCACGCCGCCGCCGGATCGTTCCGGCCGAGTCGATCGAGCAGATCGACGACGGCTCCAAGGTGATCGGCCTGCGCGTCGAGCGCGACTCGATTCCCCGCTTCCTCTAAGCCGACTCAGATCACGGGGCGCTCGAAGAACGCCCCGCAATCCGCCGCCAGCAGCGCAGCCGGGTCAAAAGCCGCGCTGGGGCCAAACGAGCCTACGCCTTTTCTAAAGCACGCCGAGGTAGCGGTCGAGCTCCCACTGGGTGAGCTGGATCCGGTACTCGTCCCACTCCTTGCGCTTCAGCCGCACGTAGGCATCCCAGATGTGGTCACCGAGCGCGCGCCGCATCAGCTCCGACCCCGCCAGTTCGTCGACCGCCTCGCCGAGCGTTTCCGGCAAGGACACGATCCCCCGTTCCTTCCGCTCCTCCGAGGTGAGGTGGTAGAGGTTGCTGTCCATCGGCGCCTCGAGCTCGTAGCCCTTCTCGATTCCCTCGAGCCCAGCGTGGAGGAGCGCCGCGAAGGTGAGATAAGGGTTGCATGCCGGATCGGGACAACGGATCTCGGCGCGCGTCGCCTGCTCGGAGCCCGGCTTGTACAGCGGGATCCGGATCAGCGCGGAGCGGTTGCGCTGCGACCACGCGACATACACCGGTGCCTCGTAGCCCGGCACGAGCCGCTTGTAGGAGTTCACCCACTGCGCGAAGATCGGCGCCAGCTCGCGCGCGTGGCGGAGCAGACCGGCGATGAACGCCTTGCCCGTCGCGGAGAGGTTGTACTGGTCGTTGCCGTCGAAGAACATGTTGCGGCCGTCTTTGAACAGCGACATGTGCGTGTGCATGCCTGAGCCGTTCTCGCCGAACAGGGGCTTCGGCATGAACGTCGCGTACACACCGTTCTTCGCCGCGACCTCCTTGACGATCAGGCGGTAGGTGATCGTCTGGTCGGCCATGTCGAGCGCATTCGAGTAGCGCATGTCGATCTCGTGTTGTGAGGGAGCGACCTCGTGATGGTGGTACTCAATCCCGATCCCCATCGCCTCGAGCGCCTGGATCGTCTCGTTGCGCAGCTCGGTCGCGGCATCGAGCGCCGTCATCGCGAAGTAGCCGCCCTCGTCGAGCGTCACCGTTCCCTTGTTGCTCTCGAACAGGAAGTACTCGAGCTCCGGGCCGATGTTGAACGTGTCGAAGCCAAGCTTCTCCATGCGCTCGATCGCGCGCCGGAGCGCGTAGCGTGGGTCGCCCTCGTACGGCGTCCCGTCGGGCTTGACGACGTCGCAGATCATCCGGCCGACCTTGGCCTCGCCCTCTCGTGTCGGCATCAGCCGGTAGGTCGTCGGGTCGGGGATCGCGACCATGTCGGACTCCTCGATCGCGTTGAAGCCGGTGATCGACGACCCGTCGAAACCCATCCCGTCGTTCAACGCGCCTTCGATCTCCGACGGCGTGATCGCAAAGCTCTTCAGGTGCCCCTCGATGTCGGTGAACCAGAAGAGGACGTACTGGACCCCTTCCTTCTCCATCTGCTTCATGACGTCTTTGCGGGCGCCGGGATCAGAGGTTGCCCGATCCTTGCTCTCGATCATTCCCATGCCGTCTCGCTCCTTTGGAGGGGGACACCTATCGTCTCAAAAGCGGGCCGCCCAGATGGAGCCACTCGAACTTCCGCTCGTAGCCGAGCTTTTCGTTCACGCGGCGCATCGGGGCGTTGCCCAGGTCGTTGGTCGTGCGGAGGGTCTCCAAGCCTGCCTCCTTCGCGGCGGCGATCTGTGCTTGCTTGAGGGCAAGCGCGACGCCGCGGCCGCGGGCACTGCGCGCGACACCGGTCATCCAGTGGTCCGCAATGCCCTCCTTGTGTCCGCCGAGGATCGCGAAGCCCACCACGCGCCCTTCCTCGAGCGCCACGAACGACAACCCGCGCAACACGCGCCCGCTCAGCTGGCGCTCGCGCCACTGCTCGAACGTCCCGCTCTGGATCTGCACAGCAGACGGAATATCCGCATCGGCCTCGAGCGCCACCTCATACATTCCGCGTTCGTGCTCCTCACTCAGGACGGCAACCTCGATACCCGCCGGCGCGGACACCTCGACGGTCACCGTCGAGATGCCGAGCCGCACGTCCTGCATGCGGCCAACCTCCTCAAACCCACGGTGAGCGAAATACGCGAGCGAGTCCTCGTCGTCGTGGCGGGCCACGACGTACAGCCTCGTCTTCCCAAGCGCAGCAACATGCTGTGAGCACCGCAGGTCGAGCGCGGTACCGACGCCCCGTCGTCGAGCCTCGGCGACGACACGAATGCTGAAGAACCCAAACTCCCCGTCACGATCGCCGTAGAAGAGCCCGGCGGATCCCGCGCCAACCGGCGCGCCGTCCAACTCGGCGATCAGGCCGAGGTAGTCGGGCTTCTTCATGTCGTCGACCACGACCTCACGCGGGTACGGATCCGCCGGCTGCACCCGCGCCCGCACGTCCACCCAGGTGTCGATGTCGGCGTCGGTCTCGATAGTGCGGATCGTGATCATGGCAGCGGCCCCTGGAAGGTGATCACCTTCGACTTGTCGAGGTAGCCGAGGCTGCGGTTCAGCGCTTGCATCGCCTCGTTGCCCTTCTGCGTCCACGTGACGAGCTCAACGACACCGTTCTGCGCCGCCCAGTGCAGCTGCGTCTGCTTCAGCGCGCGTCCGATGCCGTGACCACGGCGGTCGCGCCGCACCGCCGTGAGACCGTGCTCGGCGGTCGCGTCGCCGTTCGCGTGCACGCTCAGGCCGGCCCAGCCGACGATCTCGCCGTCCTCGAACGCGACGAACGACCCTTCAGGCCGCGAGCCCTCGTCGCGCAACCATTCTTCGAGCTTGTAGGTGACCTCGCCGGGCAGCGGCAGGTCCGCATACGCCTCGAGCGCAACGGGCCAGGCCGCGGTCAGCAGCTCCTCACGACGACCGGACAGCGGCAACACCGCGAGCCGGGTAGGCAGCTCGGGCGCCCGCTCGTCGCCGATCGTGCGCACCTGTTCGAGCTGATAGTCGACCTCGACCAGACCGAAGCGCTCGGCGAACGCGATCGAGTGGGGCTCGTCGGCGTAGACGAACGCGTTGATCCCGTCGCGCCCGAGCAAGCGGGCGTGCTTCGACAGCGCGTGCAGAAGCTCGGTGCCAATGCCCCGCCGCCGGTGCCCGGCGAGCACGCGCACAGCAACGAACGCACGGTCACCGAAGTGCGACGGCGCGGTGATGCCGCAGCCGACCGCGGCTCCGTCCTGGTCTGCGAGGAGGAGCAGCCGCCCTTCCTCATTGCTCGCGGCCAGCTGCTCGGCGGTCACCGGCTCATTCGGTACGACCGTGCTCTTGAGCGTCGCCCAGGTCTCGAGGTCGGCGGGCGACTCGGCGACGCGCAGAATCGTCACCCGGACCTCTTGAGCTTGCCGTGCTTCTTCGCATACCGCTCCCCTGCCTTGAAGACGACGAGCCCGACCGGGATCGACAACGCGCCGATCACGAGCAGCGGCCACACATCGGCCCACGCGAGACCGGCGCCATGCAGGATCTGGTTGCGGTTGCCTCGCAACGCGTAGGTCGCGGGCGAGATCTTCGCCACCCATTGCATCCAGTGCGGCAACACCGACACGGGGTAGTAGACGCCCGAGACGACGAGCATCAGCCCCTGCGCGACGAAACCGAGCTGCGTTCCCTTCTCCGGCGAGATGAGCGGGAGCACCGCGGTCATCATCCCGACGCCGATGAACGACACCGACGCGATCGCGAGCAGTGCGATCGCCGCGCCGTAGTTTGCGTGCGGAAGGTGGATGCCGATGAACGCGACGACAGCGACGAAGACCGCCGCAGCGCGGACGAGCCCGTAGATGACCGCGTACACGCCCATGCCGATCAGATGCACCGGCCGCGACACCGGCGCCATGAACGTGTACTCGATCGTCCCTTCCCAACGCTCCCACGCAACCGTCTCCGTGACGATCTCGAAGATGATCCCGAGGAACGCCCAGATGACCCCGCCGACGAGCAGCTTGGTCGCGAGCTCGTTCTGTGCTGCCGGGGAAAGGTCGACGCCGCGCGAGATGAAGACGATCGTCAGCGTGTTCGCGATCGTCCAGAGCAGGAACGCGAGATCCCACAGGAAGTAGCGCTTCGTCAGGTAGAGGTTGCGCTCGACGACGCCGTAGAGCCCGATCAATTCGTCACGCAGGATCTTGCGGCGCGTGAACGTCGTGTCGACAGAAGCCATTACGCAAACACCTCCCTCTCTTCGTCCTCTTCGGTGCGCTCGTCTTCGTAGGTGCGTCCGGTCGCCGCGAAGAACGCCTCTTCGAGCGTCTCGACGCCGTAGCGGTCCTTCACCTCGTCCACCGGTTCGAGGAAGAGCAGCTCGCCGCGGTCGAGCAGGCCGATCCGGTCGGCGAGCTCCTCCGCTTCCTTCATGTCGTGCGTGCAGAGGAGGATCGTCGAGTCGTGCGCCTCGCGGATCTCGCGGATGAACGTCTGGACTTCGTGCTTCGAGCGTGGGTCCAGCCCCGTCGTCGGCTCGTCGAGCAGCAGAAGTACCGGCGAGGTGAGCAAGGCACGCGCGAGCGCCACCTTCTGCTGCATCCCGCGCGACAGGTTCTCCATCGACTCGTTGCGGCGCGCCGCCGGGAAGCCGACCCGTTCGAGGATCACCGGGATCTTCGCGTGCGTCTCGCGCGGGCCCATGCCGTAGAACCGCGCTGCGTAGGCGAGATTCTCGGCCGCGCTCATCTTCTTGAAGAAGCTCGCCTCGACCGACACACGGTTGACGAGCCGCCGCACCTGCCGCGCTTCCTTGAACACGTCGTAGCCGAAGATGTGAGCCGACCCACCGTCGGGTAGCAACAGCGTCGAGAGCAGCCGGACGAGCGTGGACTTGCCCGAGCCGTTCTGACCGAGGATCGCGACGCACTCGCCGCGCTCCATATCGAAGCTGACGTTGCTCAGCGCCGCGCGACGGCGGCGCTGGAAGAGACCCTTCCGGCGCGAGAAGACCTTCGAAAGATCACGTACTGCAACCGCTGATGTAGACAAACCATGCTCCTAAGGGATCGAGAGAAGACGAACGGACGGAAGACGCACCAGTGCCGCTAGAAGCGGCGCGGTGTGACGTCTGCGTTCGTGATCCCTGACATGGCCCGCGCAATGTTAGGTGAACACCGCGTGAGTAGCAAGGCATTCAACCCGCTGACAATCGCTCGCGCGACGCGGCGATGATCGCCTGCGCGTCCGAACGGTTCCCGAAGCCCCGCGTCACGGTCGTCTTCCCCTCGAGGTCCTTGTAGACCTGGAAGAAGTGCTCGATCTCGTTCCGCAGCTGCGCGGGCACGTCGTGGATGTCGGCGATCGAGCTCCAGGACGGATCGTTCAGGGGCACGCAGAGCACCTTCTCGTCCGGCCCCTTTTCGTCAGCCATGTGGAAGACGCCGACCGCGCGCACGCGGATCCGGCAACCGGGAAACGTCGGCTCGCCGACCAGCACCAGGGCATCGAGCGGGTCGCCGTCCTCGGCGAGGGTCCCTTCGACGAAGCCGTAGTCGGCCGGATAGCTCATCGAGGTGAACAGGCGGCGGTCGAGCGCGAGTCCGCCGAGCTCGTCATCCCACTCATACTTGTTTCGCGAGCCCGCAGGGATTTCCACAAAGACGACGCCGTCACGGCTGTTCTTTGTGGATTCCGTGGAGCCTTCATCCATACCCGTAACACTACGGCCATGGCGCACGACCACGAGCGCGGTCATCACCATCACGGCGTGGGAGCCGAGACGGCCGTCCGGCCGCTCGCGATCGCGCTGGCCCTGATCGTCGCCTTCATGGCCGTCGAGGTCGTGATCGGGTTCGCCGCCCACTCGCTGGCGCTGCTCTCGGACGCCGCCCACATGCTGGTCGACGCGGCTGCGCTCGGGATGAGCGTCTGGGCCGCCCGGCTCGCTCTGCGCCCGGCCGAAGGACGGATGACCTTCGGCTTCCGGCGGGCAGAGATCCTGGCCGCGCAGGCAAACGCGATCACCCTGCTCGTGCTGGGTTTCGCGATCGTGGTCGAAGCCCTCCGCCGCCTGGACTCGCCTCCGAACGTGCACGGGCCACTCGTGCTCGGAACCGCCATCGCGGGGGCCGCGGTGAACATCCTCGCGCTCCGCCAGGTCGCCCGCGCGAACCGCAGCAACCTCAACGTCGAAGGGAGCTTCCGCCACCTCCTGACCGACCTCTACGCATTTGCGGGGACCGGAGTGGCCGGGCTCGTCGTCTGGGTCACGGGCTTCGACCGCGCAGACCCGATCGCCTCGCTCCTCGTCGCCGGCTTCATGGTTCTGACCGCGTGGCCGCTGCTGCGCGCCTCCGGAAGCGTCCTGCTCGAGGCGGCGCCGGAGGGGCTGCTCCCGTCCGAGATCGGGGCGGCGCTGCGGGCCTACCCGGGAGTCACGGACGTCCACGACCTGCACGTCTGGGAGATCAGCTCCGGTTTCCCTGCCCTATCGGCGCACGTGCTCGTCGGCCGCGCCGAGGACTGCCACGGCATCCGGCGTGATCTCGAGGCCCTGCTCGGGGAGCGCTACGGGATCGACCACACGACGCTCCAGGTCGAGCACACCGCCGAGCGCCTGCTCTGGCCGGACGGCCGAAGCGGTTGACGACCGTCTGACTGGACCGCTACGTTTGGGCCACGTGCAGCGCCGGAGACGGCGCGCGCGGAGGCAACGAGGCCTCACGACTCTTGAAGTCGTGGGGCCTTTTTTCGTTCTGGAACCAAAACATAGGAGGCGCGGCACGATGAAGGTCAAGCTCGAATACATCTGGCTCGACGGCTATGAGCCCGTTCCGAACCTCCGCAGCAAGACGAAGATCGAGGAGTTCACGGATCTGCCGACCGTCGATGAGCTGCCGATCTGGGGCTTCGACGGGAGCTCGACGCAACAGGCCGACGGCAGCAACTCGGATTGCCTGCTGCAGCCCGTCGCGGTCTTCCCCGACCCGGCGCGGACGAACGGGATGCTCGTCATGTGCGAGGTGCTGCTCCCGGACGGGAGCCCGCACCCTTCCAACAGCCGCGCCACGATCCCGGACGATTCGGGCACCTGGTTCGGGTTCGAACAGGAGTACTTCCTCTACCGCGACGGCGTGCCGCTCGGCTTCCCGCGCGAAGGCTTTCCGGCCCCGCAGGGCGAGTACTACACGGGCGTCGGCTACAAGAACGTCGGCGACGTCGCGCGCGAAATCGTCGAGGCCCACATCGATCTCTGCATCGACGCCGGCATCAACATCGAAGGCATCAACGCCGAGGTGGCCAAGGGCCAGTGGGAGTTCCAGATCTTTGGCAAGGGCTCGAAGCGGGCAGCCGACGAGCTCTGGGTCGCGCGGTACCTGATGCTGCGCCTCTGCGAGGCCTACCGCGTCGACGTGAACTTCCACCCGAAGCCGCTTGGCATCGAGCACGACTGGAACGGCTCCGGGATGCACACGAACTTCTCCACCGAGCACATGCGCGAGGTCGGCGGCGAGGAGTACTTCGCGGCATTGATGGGCGCCTTCGACGAGGCGAAGGACGAGCACATCGCCGTGTACGGGCCCGACAATCACATGCGGCTGACAGGCCTGCACGAGACTGCGGCGATCGACGAGTTCACGTTCGGGCTCGCCGACCGCGGCGCTTCGGTCCGCATCCCGCACAGCTTCGTCAACAACGGCCACCGCGGCTACCTCGAGGATCGCCGCCCGAACTCGCTCGGTGACCCCTACCGGATCGCCGGTCGCATCCTCCAGACGATCGAGACGGTCCCGACCGACGCCGCCGACAGCCTGGCCCGAGAGCCGGAGCGAGCGGTCGCTTAGGCCCCACAGATGCACCACCGGCAACCGCCCGCGCCGCGCCCTCCCCTGCCGGCGCGCAGATCACGGGAGCCGTCCGAGGGACCGCCGGGGCTGTTCGTGCGCTGCGAACAGCCCCGGCGCCTGAAGGTCCGCGTTTTCAGCGGATCCTGAACGTCACCGTCACGTCGGCGGTGATGTCCTGGGTACCGGGCTCGATCGGCGTCGCATCGCTCTTCGCGGCAGCACCGATCGCCTGGAAGACCGGCGTCGGAGCGCTTCCGCCCTCGGTCACCGAGGAGACCGGGCCGACGCCGAAGCCACCGGCCGTGGCCAGCGCCTGTGCCTTCAGACGTGCGTCGGCGACCGCCTTGCCGAGTGCATCCCGGTAGCGCGCATCGCGGTCCGACACGCTAAGGCTCGGCCCGCTGACGGTGTTCGCTCCCGCCCCGACCGCGGCATCGATCAAGGAACCGGCCCCCGTGATCTTCGTCTTCGCAGAGACCGAGTTGTCGGCGACATACGCGGTCACATCACCCTGTGGGCCGGTCTGCGGATAGAGCGAGACCTGCTGGGTCTGGAGCTCCTGGCCGCCGGCCGCCTTCAGTGCAGCGACGACGGCATTCATCAGCTTGGCGTTCTCGGTCAGCGCCGCCGAGGCGGACGCTGCCTGCGTGTGCACACCGGCGGTCACCGTGGCCGTGTCGGGGGCAATCGTGATCACGCCGTGCCCGAGGGTCGTCACGGTGTCGGGCGTGGCGGTATCGCCACGTGCTGCCTCGGGCCGGCCGATCCCGGCGAAGGCCGCGGCGGTGAGCACAACGGCCGCGAGGAATACGAGTGGAAGTAAGCGTCTCATGCCCTCCATACGCCGCCGCCGTGGTTTCCTGTCACAGATGGAATACCGCTTCGTCGACTGCCGCTGGGCCCTGGACGATCCGGGCTTCGGGCTCCGTGCCTACCGGGAGGCGCACATCCCGGGCGCGGCCTTCCTCGACGTGGAGCGCGACCTCGCGGCAGCGCCGGGGCCCGAGGGCCGCCATCCACTTCCTTCGGCCGAGCAATTCGAGGCGGCGGCCGCCGCAGCAGGCATCGGCGCCGACACCTTCGTCGTCGCCTACGGGTCGCTCGGCGGGGCCGAGCGCCTCTGGTGGCTGCTGCGCCATTTCGGCCACGGCGACTGCGCCGTCTTCGACCTCGCCGCCTGGCATGGCCCGCTCGTCGGCGGCGATGAGCGGATCGAGCCGGCGGTGTTCGAGGCAAGCGAACGCGAGGGCGACACGATCGCCCGTGACGAGCTCGCCGATGAGCGCGAGCGCCTGGTCGTCGTCGATGCGCGGCTCGAGCCGCGCTGGCGCGGCGAGCCGAACCCGGTCGACCGTGTCCCGGGCCGCATTCCGGGTGCGCTGAACGCGCCGTGGAACGCTTGTGTTGAGTCAACACAAAGTCTTCCGGCGGGCGAGCTCGTCGCGTA
Organism: Thermoleophilia bacterium; assembly: GCA_043739205.1. Classification (GTDB taxonomy): domain Bacteria; phylum Actinomycetota; class Thermoleophilia; order Gaiellales; family Gaiellaceae; genus PALSA-600. Next base: position 627 of record JAYUEQ010000118.1, on the reverse strand, counting down.
CTGCGGCTCGGGCATCACCGCGTGCGTTGTGCTGCACCGGCTGCACCTCGACGGGCGCGAGGGGCGGCTGTATCCCGGATCGTGGTCTGAGTGGGAGCAGTATCCGGAGTTGCCGGTCGAACGTTCGACCTGAGGTGACGCGCCTTCATCCCGTCCTCCTGCTCGTCCTCGTGACTGCGCTCTTGCTCGGCTACGGCAGCCACCCGTGGTCGTGGCTTGCCGGCCCGGTTGCGTCGCTCGCGCTCTGGGGCCTCGACCGGAAGGCGCACGAACCGGGAGCACCGGCTCCCGCGCACCTGCGCCGCGGCGCGCCTGCCCCGGTCGACTAGCTCGTTAGGCCGCGGCGGTCGCCGTGGCGTACGGCCCGAGGTACTGCTCCCAGCGTTGTGGGATCTTCGGCGTCGCAAGGCGGATGAAGAGCACCGGCGCCGGCGGGCGCGGCCGGGCAGGCAGTTCCATGTGCACCTCGTGCGGCAGGCGGTTGCCCTTGCGGAGATTGCACGGCGCGCATGAGGTGACGACGTTCTCCCACGTCGAATCGCCGCCCTTCGAGCGGGGAATCACGTGGTCGAGCGTGAGGCGCCCGGCGGTGGTGCCGCAGTAGACGCAGCGCCAGCCGTCACGGGC
>JAYUEQ010000117.1:0-3852 GCA_043739205.1 Thermoleophilia bacterium | reverse complement strand
GGCACGTTCAGCGAGCCGTCGAGGCAGTCGGCGAGATACAGCGCCGTGCCCGGGTCGCCGGTCCAGAGCGTGTAGCGGCCGCGGCCGAACTGCTCGCGTGCGCTATCGACCTGCGCGACAGCGTGCATCGCGAACGCGCGAGCTCGGTCGAGCCAGAGCTCATCGCCCGTGCGCTGGAAGAGCGCAAGGAAGGCGTATCCGTTGCCGGCGGTGCCGTGGCAGAGGTTCGCGCCTTTTGCGAGCGGGCCGACCTGCCACGTCAGCTCACCGCCCGCTAGCAGCAACCGTTCGTGCTCGTCGTCGCCGGGCGCAACGTGCGCCAGCGAGGCGACGATGCCGGGGGCGCCGTGGCACCACTGCATGCGGATCTCGCCTCTCGAGTTCTGGAGGCCGTCCTGGGAGGTGGCCGGCGGCCAGTTCGCCAGCCCGTCATGCTCGACGGCGTAGCGGCGGACTGCAGCGGCGGCGCGCTGGTGAACGTCGTAGTCCGCGTGCAGTGCGAGCGCGAGGACGCAACCCGCAAACCCGTGAGCAGGCCCGGTGAGCTGGTCGACGCGTCCGTAGAGGCACTGCGTCCAGAGATCGGTTTCCGGGTCCCACCGAGCGCGCAGCCACGCAGCGCTCTCACGCCAGAGCTCGAGCCAACGCGCCTCGCCGCTCTGCTCGTGGAGGGTGCCGGCGGCCAGCATCGTCCCGGGGCTGCCCCACATCAACTCGCACCGCTCGTCCTGCATGTTCGCGCGAATGAGCGCCTCGAGGCGGTCGGCGTTCTCGATCGACGGTGCAAGCTGTTCCAAAACGAGCCGGATGCCCGTCTCGCCCATCCAGAGGCTTCGCTCGTGATCGTCGTCGGGGAAGTCGGGCGCGTATGGCTGCTCGAGGTAGGGGACGTAGTCGCGCTGCAGCTCGGCGAGTCCACGGCGCTGCAGCTCGTCGAGCGCACGGATCACACCGGCTCCGCCGAGATAGACCGTACGGAACCGCCGCACGTCGTCCTCGGGGCTTTCACTGTCGATTGGATGTGTCGGCCAACCATCCGCGAATGCGTGTTCGGCGTCGATGACGATTGAGTCGATCGCCGCACGAATGCGATTCGAATCCCACTCCTCGCCGATGAGTGGTTCGTGAACGACGGGATCAAAGAGCGGCGTGTCGGTCAAGCGACTTCGACGCGCAGCCCGAGCTCGGGCGCGATCGGCTGCAACGCCTCGACGACGTTCGCGATGTGCTCGTCGAGCTCGAGACCGAGCAGTTCCGCGCCCTCGTAGACATCCTCGCGCGACACACCGGCTGCGAACGATGGTTGCTTCAGTTTCTTCTTGACCGACTTCGGCTCGAGGCCTTGGAGCCCGGTCGGGCGTACGAGCCCGCACGCGTGCACGAAGCCGGAGAGCTCGTCGCAGGCAAATAGCGTCTTCTTGAGCGGTGTGTCGCGCGGCATCGACAGGTGGTTCGCGTGCGAAAGCACAGCCTCGATCACCTCGTCGGGATAGCCCTCCTCGCGCAGGATCGGCGCGCCGTCCTGCGGGTGCTTGTCGAGCGTGGGGTGGATCTCGTAGTCGAAGTCGTGGAGCAGCGCGGTGACGCGCCAGAGCTCCTCGTCCTCGCCGAACTTCCGGGCGTACCAGGACGTCGACGCCTCTACGGCGAGCCCGTGACGCAACAACGATTCGCTCTTCGTGTAGCGGTTCAGCGTTTCCCAGGCCTGTTCGCGGGTCGGATCCACAGCCTGGCTAGCATAGTGCGGCTCGTGTCCTCGACCATCGTCAGACCTGCATCGGACTCCTTCGTGATCGAAGGGGGTCACCCACTTTCCGGGCGGCTCCGCGCATCCGGCAACAAGAACGGCGCGCTGCCGATCCTCGCCGCGTGCCTGCTGACGGACGAACCGGTGACGCTCTCGAACCTACCGCGCATCCGCGACGTCGAGACGATGATGGAACTGCTCTCGCACCTCGGCGCGGAGGTCGAATGGACCGGCCCGAACGAAGCACGCATCCACGCCCAGGAGATCTCGCACGAGGTCGGCGAGGTGCTCGCCAGTCGCATTCGCGCCTCGTTCCTGCTCACTGGGCCTCTGCTCGCGCGGCTCGGACGCGCGAGCGTGCCACCGCCCGGCGGCGACGTAATCGGGCGGCGCCGCCTCGATCCGCACATCCACGCATTCGCCGAACTTGGCGCAGGGGTCGAGATCGGCGAGCGCTACGAGCTGAGCGGCACGTTGCGCGGCGCGCACATTCACCTCGACGAGGCATCCGTGATGGCAACCGAGAACGCCGTCATGGCCGCATCGCTCGCACCGGGCAAGACAATGATTTCGAACGCAGCGAGTGAGCCGCACGTCCAGGATCTCTGCAGGTTCCTCTCGTCGATCGGCGCGAAGATCGACGGCGTCGGGTCGAACGTGCTGCATGTCGCGGGTGTGGAGCGGCTCTTCGGCGGCGCGTATGCGATTGCGCCGGAGCACATCGAGGTCGGAAGCTTCATCGGGATGGCCGCAGTGACCGGTGGCGACATCACGATCGACGGGATCGCGCCCGACGACCTGTGGCCCGTGCTCCCGGTCTTGCGCCGCCTCGGCATCGAGGTCGAGGTGGGCGACGACTGGGTGCGGGTGCCGCCCGACCAGGAGCTCGTCGTCGTCGACGATCTCGGTGGCGCGATCCCGAAGGTCGAGGACGGCCCGTGGCCTGCGTTCCCCGCCGACCTCACGTCGATCGCGGTGATCGTCGCGACGCAGGCGAAGGGGACGGTGCTGATCTTCGAGAAGATGTTCGAGAGCCGGTTGTTCTTCGTCGACAAGCTCGTCTCGATGGGCGCGCGGATCATCCTCTGCGACCCGCACCGCGTCGTCGTCACCGGACCGGCAAAGCTCTACGGACAGCGCATGTCGAGCCCCGACATTCGCGCCGGCATGGCAATGGTGATCGCTGCGCTCTGCGCCGAAGGCACTTCGACGATCGGCGACGCCTACCAGATCGACAAGGGCTACGAACGCATCGACGAGCGCCTGCGCGCACTCGGCGCGCACATCGAGCGCGTCGAGGGTTAGCCCGCTGGCTACGGCCGGACGCGCTTTGCTTTTTTCGCCGCCGCGCGAGCCTTTGCCTTCGCGGCTTTCGGCTTCGTGATCATCACGGGCCGCGTCACCATCGGCGCTTGTCCGCCGGTTGCGCGCTGGACGGCGGCGGCAACGTCGATCGTCCCGAAGGCAAGGTCTTTCGTCCAGCTGCCCTGGCCGGCGGCGGTCGCCTCCAGGGTGGCGGCGACGCCCGAAGCGTCGAGGTTCGGGTTGGCCGCCCAGACGAGCGCCGCGGCGCCGGCGGCCTCGGGCGAGGCGTAGGACGTCCCGCTGCCGTAGCCGTAGGCGCCGTTGGCGCCGGGCGTCGCAACGGGCGTGAAGAACGAGCTCGAGATGCCGGAGGCAAGGGCGCCGAGCACGTTCACTCCGGGAGCAAGCACGTCGACGTAGTCGCCGGTTGTCGAGAACGAGGCACGCTTGCCTGCAGGGTTCGATGCGCCGACGACGAGGCCGGAAGACCCGATCAACGCGGCGGGAAATACGGTCGGGTTGCCCTCTTCGGCGGAGTTGCCCGCCGCCGCGACGAGCAGCACACCGTGCTGGGTCGCGTAGTCGATCGCGCTGCGCTCGACCGGGGAGGTCTGAGCGCCACCGAGGCTGAGGTTGATGATGTTCGCGCCGTGTTCGACGGCCCAGACGATCGCAGCCGACTCGTCGACGTCGGAGAAGGCAGTGCCGCCGCGGTTTGCCTGCACGATCATCAACTGCGCCTCGCCACCGAAGCCCGACATTCCGTTCGAGTCCGAGATGGTTCCAGCAGCAAGCGACGC
>JAYUEQ010000116.1:0-10111 GCA_043739205.1 Thermoleophilia bacterium | reverse complement strand
GTCTGCCCTCCTCGACGACCACCCCCGCGGAAGAAGCGCTCGGGCTCACCGTCGTGCTGCGGCGATGGATGGTTGGCCTGTACTCAGCGGCTCGGCTCGCAGCGTGCGCGTGGCTTGCCGTCGTGCTTCTCAGTGGTGAAGGCAACGTTCTGTCCGACAGCACTGAACTGGCGATCGCCATCGGCACCGTCGCCGTCATAGCGTCTCTCCAACTCGCGTGGTCGTCGCTGCGACTCGTCGAAGTGGAAGCACGCCGCGATGTCGTTGCTTTCCTTCTCATCACTGACCAATTGATCTTCAGCGGGCTGGTTGTCGCACTGGGCACCACGTACGGCGCGAGCATGCTGCTCGCTTCGGTTGCGCCACCGCTCTTGGCGACGCTCATCATCAGCTTTAGCTTCGGCTTGCGGCTCGCCGCAGTGAACGCTGTTGCGTTGACGCTCGCAGCCGTGCTTCGAAGTCATCCCGGGATCATCCACCTCGACGGTGCGCTTCGCGAAGACTGGCCTGTCTTCGCTGTGGTCACTTTCGTTTACTGCATCCCGGCTTGGATGATCTCGCGGCTTCTCGCGGCCGTAGACAGGCTTGGCGTCGGGACGCGAGTTCGCGCCGAGACACATCTGCAGGCAATGAAAGAGACCGGGCGATTGCGCCGTCAGCTGGGAAGCATTCAGACAGCGATTCACGGTCACGAAGTGGCGGGACTCACAGACATCGTGAGCACGCTAAGGCGCCGGTCCACCCATGAGGCACTTGCAGTGCAAAGCCTCGGCGAGATGGCGGCGGAACTCGCTGCTGACGCGGACCAGGCTGCCCAGTGGATCCGGTCGCATCTCAAGCCTCTGCCGAACCAACCGTACTGAGCACCCATGGTCGGTATCGACGATCTCACCACCCATCTACGCGCGCCGCGACTCGGCGGGTACACCCGTCGAGCGATCACGACCGGGCGCCTCTACTCTCACCGGCTAGACCGCGCGCTAACGCGCTACGAACGACGCCTCTGGCATCAGGAGAGTTGGTCCACCACCCTGTTGCGGTCGCCGATCGTCGAGTTAAGCGTCGCCGACCAGCCGCAGGCGTTGCTCGTAATCTGGCGTCGCCGCTTTTGGCGGACGTACGTCCAGGCTCGGGTCGCGCTCACGGCGTTGGCTTCGGCTTGGGCGATCACGTACGGCGCGAGATTTCACGACCACGCCCTCGACAGACAAATTGTGATCGGAGTCATCCTGCTGGTGCTTTGGTGCTCGATCACGACAGCCTGGTCGAGCTACCTCTACACCGCGCTCGCCAGTCGCCCATCGTGGTGGGTTCTTGAGATCGCGATCGCGATTGTGCTCTTGGGATTAGGCGGCGGTCTGGATTCCGCCTTCTTCGCCTGCGGCGGGATCGCGCTTGTCGCCCCGGCGATCGTTGGAGGCCGCCGAGCCGTCTTCCTCGCCTGGATCGTCATGTCGGCCGCGATCGTCGGATGGTTCGCGGTGTACAGGGTGATCGGTAACGATCCTGTCCTTCACCACGCGAGTGCGTTTAAGAGCATCAGCGCAAATATCGCGGCGTACGGAGCACTCGCCCTCATTCTCGCCGCGTATTCGTACATCTTCACTCTTTTCGACCGGCTAGTCGCGGTCGAATCAAGGGTGGTTAAGCCCGAGGAGCATCGATGGCTGGTCTCGATGAGGTCCCGTCGCGACGCGCTCCATCTCTGCCAAAGCCTTCTCCCGTCACGGATTGCGGATCTCTCGCCGAGAACAGAGCGACTTGCGACGGCGATCGATGCATCTGTTCCTCTCGATGCGGCGGCGTTGAGACGAGGGCTGGCTCTCCTCAAGACGAGCGAGACCATTTCGATGGACGAGCGGATCCCGGATCTGATCACCCTCTCGGAAGTCGTGGCCGAAGCGCGGTCTGTGGTGGCTGTCGCAGCGCTCAATGAGTATTTACGCGACGACTCCGTGCTGGTTTCCTGGGTGCCTGAACCATGGGCTAAGCGATTCTTGGTCGACCCGTCAAGGCTCTCGCACCTACGCGACTTCGCCCACGAGGCGGCGACCAACATGGTTCGGCACGGAATCCCGCCATTCCGAATCGAGGCTCATGTCGAGTACGCCCCGCACGAAGAACAACCTGGTGCGGTTCACACTGTCACGCTCACGTTTGCCAACGCAACGAGCTGGGCGCCGCGCGTGAAGACGGAAGGTTACGGGCAGCACGATCTTCGTCAATCGGCGGCCGTGCTGGGAGATCTCGTAGGTCCGACCCGCGCCGCAGATGGCAGTTGGCTAGTCGGAGTTCGGTTCAGTCAACCTGCGCTGCTGTTCCTTCCGCTAGACGAGAACTAGTAAGCGCAGCGGTTCCTCACTTAAAAAACAAGTCCGGTGGTGCGTCACGAGGTGGTGCGCCTGCTGCAGGCTCGTCTCTGTCTCATGTGCATAAGTCGCCGCGCATACTTCCGGCTCCCAGAGCACCGAATGTTCGCGGACATGTCGAGCGTTGAGCGGGATCCCGAGCGCGGCCGAGCCGTCGCAGCCAGGTTGAAGGCACTCGGCGTGAAGGGAATCCTCATCAAGGCGGCCGAGCAGGGTTACATCACACAGCTCGCATGCCGGATGCCCCGATGCTTCTGCCCCGAGGAGCTTGGCGGGGCGACGTACTTCACCCCGGTGAACGGCGAATTGAGCGACTGGATGCCGACCCTTGAGCATTTCCCGATACCCAAGAGGGAGGGTGGCCACAAGGCAGTCGACAACGCCGTCCTCGCGCACCGCCTCTGCAATCGGATCGACTACTCCATGAGCGTCGGCCGTTCTCACGCGAGCGACCTCGAACGGATCAGAAGGGCTCGCGAGGAAGCGATTCGCCGCAGCGATGTGATCCGAAGCGGCCTGCGGCCAACGCCGCACTTGGACACCACCTAGGCGGTTCGCGTCGAGGAAGGCCCCTCTGGGCTCCTCAGCTGACTACTCGTTTCGGTTAGCGTCGCGGATCCTCAATCGCTCGATCAATCGCCTGGTCGCGTCCTTCTAGGTCAGCGATGTCGTAGCTCTTGGTGTAACTGCAGGCTGCGCACGTGCCGGAGGCGATCTCGTTGAGTCCGTAGGCTGCCGTGATGCCCGAGCTCGGCCTCTTTCCGCTCCCGATCGTGCTCGTTCCGACCGAGCGGATCCCGCTCCACATCTTCGAGCCGCGGTACAGAGAACTGATCGACGAGTGCATCGAGCTCGGCGAGGAATTCGGGTTCGTGCTCGCGACCGGCGACGGCGCGGTGCACGAGATCGGGACGCGCGCCCGGGTGGTTCAGGTGGCCGAGGTGCTCGACGATGGGAGCACGAACATCATCGTCGAGGGCGGCGACCGCTTCCGCCTGCTCGACCTGACATCGGGCCGCGCCTTCACCACGGGCACCGTCGAGTCCGTGCTCGATGACGACGAGCCCGCGTTGGGTGCTGACGTCGAACGCGCGCTCGAGCTCTTCGGCGAGCTCGCGGAACTCTCCGAGAGCGATGTCGAGATTCCTGACCCTCTCTCACCGCTCTTCGACTTCGAACTCGCCGCACGCGTCGACTTCGCCGTCGAGGCAAAGCAGGAGCTGTTGTCGATGACGTCGCCTCGCGCACGGATGACAGCCTTGCTCGGCATGCTCGAGGTCGCGCTCGAGGCGATCAAGCTTGAGCTCACGCTGCGCGAGCGCGCCGGCCGCAACGGCAAGGTCGCACCGCTCGACCCAGAGACTCCTTAGACGACGACTACGCCCGCCCCACCACGCCGCGCGTCGCCGGCCGCCGCGAGCGTTCCGCCGGGCAGCACCTCGACGGCGTTCGTCCCACCGAAGAAGAGGTTGCGGCGACGCCAGCGGATCACGTCGTAGCCCGCCGCCTCGACGCAGGTGAGCTCAGCCTCGTCGAAACCGCCCTCGCAATGCACGTGCGGCTCGTCGACGTGCACGCGCGGAAAATCGATCGCGTCCGCCACACCGAGCCCGTGCTCGACGACGTTCGCGATCACCTGCATGATCGCCCCGCGCAGCCGGACGGAGCCGGCGCTCCCGACGACGAGCCGCGCCCCGTCGTCAGAGACGACGACCGTCGGCGCCATCATGCTCGTCAGCCGCCTGCCCGGCGTCGCAGGCCCACCTGCCACGAGGTCGTACTCGCCGAGCATGTTGTTCAGGTGGATACCGGTCCCCGGGACGATCACTCCGGACCCGGAGCCGGTCGACGAAGAGAGCGACGCCGCGTTCCCGGCCGAGTCGACCGCAGAGACGTGCGTCGTCCCTGCGGGCGCGGGCTCCGAAGCTCCGGGTAGCGAGGCTGCGATACGCGCCACCCCGGCAGCGATGCCGTCCTCCGAGAGCAGGCGGCCGGCGAGGCCGCCGCGGTACAGCGCGCTCGCGAAGCTTCCGTCGCGCACACGCGTCTGTTCGCGCATCACCTCGACGAGCGAGCTGATCGACTCGGCGCTCCCCGGGCCGCCCCGTGAAACCTGTTCGAGCAGCGCGAGCCCGTAGGCGATCAGGATCCCGCCGGAGGACGGCGGCGGGTTCGACACGACCTCGTAGCCGCGGAATCGTGCCCGCACCGGCCGCCGCCAGGCGACGCGATAGGCGGCGAGGTCCTCCTTCGTGATGCCGCCGCCTCCTTCGTCGACAGTGCCGACGATTGCCGTCGCAAGGTCGCCGCGGTAAACCGCAGCTGCCCCATCGGTCGCGATCTGCTCGAGCGTCGCGCCGAGATCTCCCAGTTGGAGGGTGTCGCCGGGGACCATCCTCGTCCCGTCGGCGCGGCTGTAGATGCGGCGGCCCTCGTCCGCGTGTCGGAGGATCAGGTCGAGGATCGCGTGCAGGTGCGCCTGCTCGCGTGTCAGCTCGATCCCGGCCCGGGCGAGCTCGATCGCCGGTTGAAGCAGCTCGGCCCAGGGCAGACGTCCATAGATGGCATGGACCGACTCCAGCCCGGCGGCCGCGCCGGGCACCGCGCAGGACGCCGCTCCGATCCGGAAGACCTGAGTGGTCTCGCTGTCACCGCCGAAACCGACGTCGATCGCGTGCATCTCCGCGTCCGGCGGCACGGGCCTCCCGAGGCCGGGCGTCGCTACGAAGAAGTCCGCCACCCGCGGCGCGCGGCCGTCGCCCGGCAGGACGAGCGCGAAGCCGCCGGCTCCCGGCCCGGTCAGCGGGCTCTCCGCCACCCAGGCCGCGAACGAGGCTGCAACGCAGGCGTCCACCGCGTTGCCCCCCTCCTCGAGCACGCGGGCGCCGGCCTCGGCCGTCAGCCGGTGGCCGGCCGCAACGGCGCCCTTCACTTTTGGCTCGAATCGGCCGATGGAGATAGCAAGGCGGTGTTCACCTCTGAATCTTCACCTTTTCACTACTAACCGGATGCCAGGTGCCGCGTCTCGGAGAGTGAACGCTCCCGTATGACCATCTGTCGCAAGCAACTCATGATCTCTGCCTTCGCCCTGGTGGCGCTGGTCGCGGTCGCCCTGACGCCCGGTTTGCTCGGCGGTCGCGTCGCCTCGGCGCTCGCGGTGCTCGGCGGAGCGAACCAGACCTGGTTGCTCCTTGCGATCATCGGATTCGTCGGCGCATTCGTGTGCACGGTCGGTGCGTGGCGCGCCGGGTTCGCGGCAGCCGGCGGCGCGATCTGCCCGCGGCGGGCCGCAGCTGGGCTCGGCATCGGCTCGATGGTGAACTCGTTCGCCCCGGCAAAGCTCGGCGACGCCGTCAAGGTGGCGCTGCTCTCGCGCGCGATCGACGGGCCTGGAAGGCTCTGGACGGGCGGCGGTGTCTACGCCGCACTGGCTGGCGCACGGTGTCTCGCGCTTGCACTGCTCGTGGTGATTGCCTCGATCACCGGAGCTGTTCCGCTCTGGCCGGTCTTCGTCCTTTGCACGCTTGTCGCGGTGCTCGCCGTCGCCGGATCGTTGTCGGGGCGTGTGCGTCGCCACCCGCGGATCGCACAGGTGCTTGAAGGCTTTGCCGCCCTCCAGCGCTCGCCGCGCGCGCTTGCGACCGTGCTCGCCTGGACACTCGGCATGGTCGCCTGCCGGCTCGCCGCAACCGTTGCGATCGCCGCAGCGCTTGGGCTCCCGCACCCGATGCTCGCCGCCCTGCTCATCCTCCCCGCCCTGGACGTCGCCTCGGCGTTCCCGATCACACCGGGCAGCATCGGCATCGGGAGCGGCGCCGTTGCAGTCGCGCTTGCGGGCCGCGGTATCGCGATGCCGCAGGCACTCGGCACCGGCTTTGCGATGCAGGCACTCGAAACGCTTGTGAGCATCAGCGCCGGTTCGCTCGGCGCGATCTACCTCGCGAGCGAGCATGCAGGCGTGCGCCGCTGGACGATCCGCGTCGCCGCAGTCGGCGGCTCCGTCGGCATCGCGCTCCTCGGCTACTTCCTGCTCGACCTCAGCTAGAGGCCGCGCGCCTTTCCTACGGCGCTAATCCTTCTGCTCGCAGTCGGGATATGGGCGCCCCTCGACCGGTGACACGACACCCTTCGGCGCATCCGTCCAGATGTCAGCCACCTGTCCTCTGCCGCGAAGGTCTACGAGCACTCTCACGGTGCGCACGTTCTTCGCCCGTAGGTGGATCCAGGTTGCCGCGTACGGATAGACGCAATGGCCCTGCGTGTTCGTGTCGGGAGGAGTGTCAGCGTCAGGGAGGTCGGCATCGACACTGATCGGTCGAGCGAGCGTATATCGCAGCTCCACGCCAACGCGTCCGTTGTCGAGCGAGTCCCATTCCGACGTTCCAGCCACCCGGTAGCGCGCACCGGTGAGGAGTCGACGAAGTGTCCGATTGCCGGATGCGAGAGCGACAGCGCGAGCTGCTCGGGCAGTCGGCGCAGGCGGCGAGCTCGGAGTGCCGACACTGACCGTCGGAGGAAGGCCCGGTGGCGGCGGGCCACCGAAGGTGTACGGCTGTCTACTTGTCGGGCCGCCTCCGCATGCGACGAGCGCGAGTGCCAGGCCGCCAGCGAACACCGCCACGAACCCGCACCACCTCGCGTTCCCAGTTAGACGCGTTGGAGGTGCGTGTCTTTGAAGCCCGTCGGGTACTTCAGGCCGTAACCGATCGCGCGATCGACACCGATGTGCGCGAGCCAGATCAGACCGAGCTGAACCGCAGTCTCAGCATCGCCGATCGTCCCGATAGCGGCGAGGGCGATCGGGAGTGAGTACGTGTGCGCCGCGTCATAAGTCACCGCTCCGATCCTCGAGCCCGCGAGGAAGCCAACCATCGACAGGTCAGGCGCGAGGACGAGCGCAAGCAAGAGCCACCACGGGTAACCCGCATGGAAGTACAGAGCGATCGCCGCGACCGCGACGGCGACTCCTTCGGCGTGGAGAAGAACGCGCGGGAGCCGGTCGATCACGCGCTCACGCTATCAGCGTCCGGAAATCGGCTGGATGCCGCTGCCCGAAACGGCCCGGGACGCGCAGCGATCCTCGGGATCGAGAAGTGTCCGATCGTGCCGAAGCGCTCCGCAGGCTCGCAGGCCTGCGCGACCCCGGCGTCGCAGACCACCGAGAGCAAGATGAGCGCATCCTCGCCTCACGCCGGTAGCGTGCCGACGATGAGCACGACGAGCCGGGTTGCCCTGGTCACGGGCGCGAGTCAGGGCATCGGCCGGGTTGTCGCGACCGCGCTAGGAGCGGCGGGCTTCAGAGTTGCCGCGGCTGCGCGCTCGGTCGACCAGTTACACGAGCTGGAAGCGGAGATGGGCGCCCTCGCAGTGCCGCTCGACGTGACCGATCCGCAGGCCGTGACTGACGCTGTCGCCCGCGTCGAGTCCGAGCTCGGCCCGATCGATCTTCTGGTCAACAACGCCGGTATCTCCGGAGGGAGCGGCACTTCCTGGGAGATCGACCACGACGAGTGGTGGAAAGTGATCGAGGTCAACGTCCTGGGGCCGTTCCTCTGCAGCCGCGCCGTGATGCCCGCGATGGTGGAACGCGGCGCCGGACGCATCGTCAACGTCTCGTCGAACGCCGCGTTCTTCGAGATCGACGAAGAGTTCGCGGGAGTGATCAGCTCCGCCTACATGGCGAGTAAAGCGGCGCTGATCCGCTTCACCGAGGCGCTGGCCGTCGAAGCTCGGCCCGCCGGGGTGTGTGCGTTCGCCATCTCTCCCGGCACGGTCAAGACCGACATGACGGCCGCGACCTTCGGCGACCAATGGGACGACCCCGACCTCTGGTCGCCGCCCGAATTGGCGGCCGATTTGATCGTGTTCATCGCCTCGGGCGCGCTGGACGCGCTGTCAGGCAGGTACATCCACGCCGCAACGGATGACTGGCGCGTGCTCGCCGAGCGCGGCGCCGAGATCCTCGAGCGCGACCTACTCGCCCTGCGACTGCGATCCGCGTAAGAGAGCGCTAGCGCTTGCGCAGGGCGCGGCGCAGAACCGTGTCGTACTCGTTGAGGCCCTCGCGATAGAGGCGCGCCTCCGGGCCGGCGGCGATGCCGACACGTTCCGGGATCACACCCCACACCGGCACGTTTTCGCCCTTCCACCAGGCGATCGTCTCCTCGAGATCATTCGTGCCAAGGCGCGCCGAGGCGATCAGGAGTCCGCGTGGCGTGCGGGCCGGGATCATGCCGAGGGTCACCGCGACGCGCGGGTACTCGACGCCTCCGGCCCGCGTCGGGATGATCACGGCGTCGGCAGCGTTGATCGCCGATTGCACGAGCCGCTCGTCGCCGGGGGGCGTGTCGACGATCGCGATGCCGTTGTGCTTGCTCATCGCCCGGGTGAGTGTCCGCTCCGAGGGCGCCTCGACGACGGTCACGCCCTCGATCGGGCGCTCCTCCAGCCACACGGCCGAGGAGGCCTGCCGGTCGGCGTCGATCAGCAGGACCTCGTCGTAGCCCTTGGCGACGGCGACCGCCGCCAGGTAGACGGCCGTGGTGGTCTTCCCGACCCCGCCCTTGAGATTTGTGACGACAAGGTTCATGAAGACGCCAGTGTAGAGGGCGTCCGGCAGCGGCCCGAGAGGAGGCGAAACCTGCCCGGGAGACGGGCGGCTCGCGCTAGGCGTCGCGCAGGAAGGACGGCGGTTCGAACACGTCGCCGCTGCCGCCGGACGAGGCGGTGACGAACGTCCCGCGCCTGCCCGTTGCCTTGCCGATTCCCGTCGCTACGACCGTGATCCACATCTGACCTTCGAGACGATCGTCGATCGTGGCGCCGAAGATGATGTTCGTGTCGTCGGTCGCAGCCTCGCGCACCGCTTCCGCAGCCTCGTTGACCTCGTAGAGCGTGAGGTCGTCGCCGCCGGCGATCGAGAGCAGGATGCCGCGCGCGCCGGTGATCTCCGTCTCGATCAGCGGACTGCGCAACGCGCGCTCCGCCGCTTCCTTCGCACGGTTCTCGCCCGTCGCATAGCCGATGCCCATCAGCGCGGACCCGGAGTCGGCCATGATCGTGCGCACGTCGGCAAAGTCGAGGTTGATCAGGCCGGGGTTCGTGATCAGGTCGCAGATGCCCTGGACGCCGTGGCGCAGGACATCGTCGGCGATCCGGAACGCGTCCAGCATCGAGGTCGACTTGTCGAGCACCTCGAGCAGCCGGTCGTTCGGCACGACGATCAACGTGTCGCACGCCTCGCGTAGCGCCGCCAGGCCGTCCTCTGCCTGTTTCCTGCGCCGTGAGCCCTCGAACTTGAACGGCATCGTCACGATCCCGACCGTCAGCGCGCCGACTTCGCGGGCGACCCGCGCGACGATCGGCGCCGCACCGGAGCCGGTGCCGCCGCCTTCGCCGGCCGTGACGAACACCATGTCGGAGCCGCGCAGTGAGCGCTTGATCGCGTCGTAGCCGGCCTCGGCCGAGAGGCGTCCGATCTCGGGGTCCGCGCCGGAGCCGAGGCCCTCGGTGAGCTCGCTGCCGATGTGGATCTTGGTCGCTGCGTCGCTCATCTGCAGCTGCTGGATGTCCGTGTTGACCGCGATGAAGTCGACCTGCGTGATGCCGGCGTCGATCATGCGGTCGACCGCGTTCAGCCCCGCGCCGCCGACGCCGACGACGCGGATGACCGCGGCATACGACGCAGTGTCGCGTGCGCGCTCGAGGCGGGCAGGCTGGTCGGGAAGCGGGTCGAGCCAGCG
>JAYUEQ010000115.1:0-4387 GCA_043739205.1 Thermoleophilia bacterium | reverse complement strand
CGTGCCGCCGAAGCGGCGCCGCACGCCCAGGTCCTGGTCGTTGCCCGCACCACGGCCGCCACACCGGTGCTCCTCGACGCGATTCGCGAACGCGTCGCGCGCGGCCCCGCGCAGTTCCACCTCCTCGTCCCGAACCTCTCGGAGCACGCCGAACTGACGGAGGCAGAACGCACGCGGCACCACAACGAGGGAGAACACCTGCTCGATCTCGCCCTGCCGCTGATCGATCAGGTTGCCGGCACGCCGACGGAAGGCTCGGTCTCGATCCGCCACGATCCGATGGACGCGATCGAGGAGACGCTCCGCGACGGCGACTTCCACGAGATCATCATCTCGACCCTCCCGCACAACGTCTCACGGTGGCTGCACACCGATCTGCCAAGCCGCGTTGCGCACCTCGGCCTGCCCGTGACGACGATCACGGCCGCAGCGCGCGCGTAACGACGGCGCCCCAGATCGCGGCTGAACGAGCTTCTCTACCTCAATTGGTTTGTCTCACCCCCCACTCCGGTCGCCGGATCGAACAGGCCGGGGCACGGGCCTTCCGATCAGGCGCTGCGGCGCGACTCAGACGGTCGCGGCGGCGGTGACGAAGCGGAGCTCCGGCACCTCGTCGAGCTCGCCGACATCGCGTGCGAGCTCGAGGAACGTGTACAGGCCCGCGCGCTCGCGCGGGCCGAAGCGATAGCGGAGCTTCTCGAAGTACCGCGCGAGGAAACCGGCGGGATAGCCGTAACGCTCTGCAGATTCGTGGGCGAGCTGCTCCGGGTTCGCGCGCGCCGCGCGCAGCGAGTTGACGAGCGCCTCTTCGAGCTCCGGCAGGTCGGGATGCGTCGGCTCCGGCGCGGCCCACACGGCGAACACCATCGGCAAGCCCGTCCGCTCTTGCCACAGCCGGCCCAGGTCGTGATGCGGTGTCGGGTCTTCGAACGCCGATTTGAGCGCGGCGTCTCCGATCAGCAGCTTCGCCTCCGCCGCCTCGCCGAGCGGCACAAGTTCCGCGTCCGGGAACAACACGCGGGTGAGCACGACCGACGTCGCCGATTCGGGCGTGACCGCAACGGTACGGATGCGCTCGAGCGGCGACTTCGAAATCAGTTGGATCGACTCGACCGCGCCGTCGCTCGACACGCACAGGCGCGGCAGCAGGCGTAGCGTGTCGGCGTTGCGCGCGTACTCGATCGACGAGATCGGGGCGACGTCGAGCTCGCCCGCGACGAGCTGCTTGTTGAGTGCCGTCGGGACGCCGACGATCTCCTCGACGTCCGCCTCGAGCCGGAAGAAGACGGGCGCCATGTTCACGTAGCCGATGCGGCCGAGCTTGATGGTCACAAGCTCATCCTGCGCGGTCCACCACTGCGTACGTCAAGGCTTCGAGCTCCTCCCGGTGCGGATGCGAATCGAGGAACGATCTCGCGCGGGCAGCGTAGTCGAGGGCTGCCTCACGCGACCGCGGGATAGCATCGGTCGTTGCGACTCGCACGAGCGCGCCGTCGAGCGGCCCACCGGCCAGCGCCGCACGCACCAGATCGTCGCTCTGCGCTGCAAGGAGCAGCGGCATCGTGGGCGTTCCCTCACGGAGATCGGTGCCGGGGATCTTCCCGGTCTCCTGCGTCTGGCCTGCGCAGTCGAGGATGTCGTCGGCGATCTGGAAGGCGATGCCGAGGCTTGCGCCGTAGGCGCCGAGGCGCTCATCGCCACCGGAGCCGAGCAGGCACGCAGCTTCTATGAGCTTCCCCGTCTTCAGCGCGCAGCGCTCGAGGTAGGCGGCGATCGGCGTGTCGGGATCGTGCGTCTGCAGCTTCTGCATCGCCTCACCGCGCGCGAGCCCGAGTGCGGCGTCCGCGAGCGTCGACACGGCGCGCTCGTCTCCCGTCTCTGCGAGCACGGCGAACGCGCAGGCGAAGAGGTAGTCGCCGGCGGCCTTCGCAGCCTCCGCGCCGTACACCGACCACGCAGCGGGGAGACCGCGGCGCAAGCGCGCGCCGTCGACGAGATCGTCGTGCACGAGCGTCGCCATGTGCACCATCTCGACCGCGACGCCCGCGGCGACCGACGGCTCACCCGGCGCCGTCAAGAAGCAGAGCAGCGGACGCAGGCGCTTGCCGCCCGCAGCGAGCGCCTCACCCGCGACCTCCTGCGCGAGCCCCGGCTGCGCGGCAACCGCTCGTGCGAGCCCGGCCTCGACCTCCGCCATGTACCCGGCGACGCCCGGCATCGCGTGCACCTGCGCGAGCTGGCTCACTGCGCGGTCCCGGTGTGGAGGGCGACGATCGAGCCGCCCATCAGCTTGAACCGAACGTCGCCGAAGCCCGCCCCGCGGAGCAGGTCGGCCAGCAGTTCCGCCGTCGGGAACCGCTTCACCGACGCCGGGAGGTAGGTGTACGCGTCGCCGCCCGGAAGCACCTTGCCGAGCAATGGGACGATCCGATCGAACCAGAGCGAGTAGAACGGCCGGACGAAGCCGCGAGGCTGCGTGATCTCGAGAATCGCTAGTCGCCCGCCGGGACGGAGCACGCGCCGCAGCTCGCGCAGCCCGAGCTCGAGGTTCTCGACATTCCGCACACCGAACCCGACCGTCGCCGCGTCGAAGGTCTCGTCGGCAAACGGCAGCGCGAGCATGTCGCCCTGCAGCCATTCGATCGCAGTGCTCTTCACACGCGCCCGCTCGAGCATCTTGGCGCTGAAGTCGAGCCCGGTCACCTTGCCCGCACCCGCCTTCAGGTCGGCGATCGCGAGGTCGCCCGTGCCGCATGCGGCGTCGAGCACACGATCGCCCGCGCGCACTGCCGATTGCGCCGCAAGCCGGCGCCAGCGCACGTCGAGCCCCGCCGTCATGACGCGGTTCATCACGTCGTAGACCGGCGCGATGCGATCGAACATCGTGCGCACGGAATCGGGCGCGAGTGTCATGGCGGAAGAGTACGCGGCCGGGCTTGGCCGACTACTTCTTCGGGCCCTTGGAGGCCTCGAGGAAAGTGGCGATCTGCTTGAGGCGATCGTCGCCGAGCCCGGCGAACGACGGCATCGGCGAGCCCGAGTTCACGCAGGCCGGGCACTTGAGGTGCGCGATCTGGAATGCGATGCCCTTGTTCTTCGCACCTTCGGCCGAGAGGTTCGGCGCTCCGAGGTTGACGCCGCCGTCACCGTTGTAGACGTGGCAGTTCAGGCACCCCGCGACGGCGAAGAGCTTCGCGCCCGCAATCGCCTGCGCGTTGCCGGTGAACCCTTCCTTCGCCGCCCACGCCGGCACGTGGCCGACGAGCTCTGAGCCGAGCGCTTCCTTCGCGGTCGCGCCCTTGTAGGTCAGAACACCCATCGAGAGCACGACAAGGATCGAGGCGACGATCACGACCGGGCGGCGCGACAGGCGGCGCTCCGAACGAATATCGATGAATGGGACTGCGATCAGGATGATCAAGAGCACCGTCGGCAGACCGACGGTTCCGATCACCACCGTCTCAGGCCACTTGAAGATCCGCAGCAGATAGAAGAGGAAGTAGAAGTACCAATCCGGGCGCGGGACGAAGTTGATCGTTCCCGGGTCGGCGGGCGCGTCGTAGAGCCTGCCGAGCCAGCCCGGCTCGATCGAATGGTGGTTGCCCGGCGTCGTGTACTTCCAGACGATCGCGAGGCCGACGATCACGCACACGACAACGAGCGACATGATCGTGTCGTGGAGCATCGCGTACGGGTAGAACGGCTTCCCGCGCTCCTTGACGTCCGCCTTGTACTGCTGGAAGACGCGACGCCGTTCGACGATCCGGTCGCTCGCCATGACTAACTCTTCCCCCGCGGGCCTTGGCGGGTCAGGCCGCGGCGGCCCTTGCGCTCACCCTTGACGATCGAGCCGGTTCCTGCGGCTTCCTTCGACCACGGCGGCGAGGTCACGCCGAGGCGGATCACGAGGTAGAGGTGCAGCGAGATCAGCGCGATGATCGCGCCGGGGATCATCAGCATGTGGATCGCATAAAAGCGCGCAATCGTCCCGTCGTCGATGTACGTGCCACCTTGCAGGAACTGTGAGATGAACGGCCCGAGGAACGGTGCAGTGCCGTTCAGGTTGATGCCGACGACAGTCGCCCAGTACGCCGTCTGATCCCACGGCAACAGGTAGCCGGTGAAGCCCTCGGCGAGGCCCATCGCAAGGAGCAGCACGCCGATGATCCAGTTCAACTCGCGCGGGTACTTGTAGGCGCCGAACAGGAACACGCGGCCCATGTGCATGAACATGAGGATGATGAACACCGATGCGCCCCAGCGGTGCATGCCGCGAACGAGCCAGCCGGCGAAGACGTCGTTCGTGATGTGCTGGATCGACGAGTACGCGTTCTGCGGATCCGGCTTGTAGTACATCGCGAGGATCACGCCGGTGAGCGCCTGCACG
>JAYUEQ010000114.1:0-4027 GCA_043739205.1 Thermoleophilia bacterium | reverse complement strand
GGGAAGCTCATCCCGGCGGCCACCGGCCTGAAGCGGTACCGGAACATCGAGATCTCGCCCAGCGAGCCGATCGTGCGCGAGGCGTACGAGCGGGACACGTTGCTGCAGGCGCTCGAGGAGATCGGCCAGGACGGCGGCGCCGCGATCGACTTCGGCACGCTCGACCTGAGCTTCGGCGGCGAACCGGGCGCAGAGTCGGCATCCTCGCACGAAGCCGGCGAGGCAACGGAGACCCCCGAGGTCGACAGCCCGCTCGACGACTGAGTCGAACCGAACCCGAACGAACTTCACCGAGGGCCCA
The DNA here is from genome assembly GCA_043739205.1 of Thermoleophilia bacterium. GTDB lineage: Bacteria > Actinomycetota > Thermoleophilia > Gaiellales > Gaiellaceae > PALSA-600. The sequence continues at coordinate 3,726 of JAYUEQ010000114.1, read as the reverse complement.
GCATCCGCCGGGCCCTCGGTGTTTGTGTTGACTCAACACAAACGAGGAAAACGTTGCGAACCTGGCACAGACTCGTGACGTTGACAGCGGCATCCTGACTGGGTGGTTTTCGCGGCAGAGGTCGAACGACGGCTCCGACTTGAGCTCGAGCGTCTTGCGCGAGAAAGGCGGTCGATCGCCGAGATCAATCGTGAGATCGGCGCCCGTGCTGAAGTGCTGGGGTTAACGCGACCGAGCTACGCGCGGGTCCGGCAGATCGTCCTTGAGATCCGGGACAAGGTGGAGATCCCTTCCTGGGGCGAGCTCCTCGTCGACGTCGACCTCCGGCTTCGATCACCCATGGAGCTTCTCGACAAGCTCGGCGGGACATGGGAAATGGATGAGGACGCCGGCCTCAAAGGAGGACGAGGGGTCAAACGCTAACCCCACTTTGTGTTGAGTCAACACAAAGTGGGTTGGTGGCTGCCCTTGCTACAACGCTCCGCGTGAGACGGATCCTCGTTCTCGGCCTTGCGCTGCTCGCAGTCGGTGTCGGTGCGGCGCGCGGCGGCCCTCCTGCGGCCCAGCTGCCGCTGCCATGCGGGCTGCCGCAGGTGCAGCCGCTCTGGATCGACTACGCGGACGGGGGCGTGCCGTTCTGGTCGACGATCTTCGCGCGTCCGGGTGTCGTCGCGGCGGCGTCGAACTTCATCGTCCCGCCGCAGCTGCGCGCGAAGGGCGCGAACACCGTGTACTTCGACCTGTATCTGAACAACCGCGTCGGCACGCCGTCGAAGCCGGCCGATCCGTCCGTGATCCAGGCGCGCGCGGACAAGATCTTCGACACCGCCGTCACGTCCTCCGGCTGTGACCACCCGCTGATGGCAGAGAACGAGCTCTTCGGCGCTCAGGTGCCAACGCCGTGGACGCCGACGACCGCGCAGTACCGCGCCAACGTGCTCGTCTTCCTGCAGCGTCTAGCCGAGCGCGGGGCGCGACCGTTTCTGCTGCTCTCGAACCGCCCGTATACGCATGACCAGCCATCCGACGACTGGTGGCGCGAAGTCGCGAAGGTCGCCGACATCGTCCCCGAGGTCTACTTCTCCGGCCCCTCCGTGTCGAAGCAGGGCGCAGTCCCGGGCAGCCGCCGACTGCGCGCGACGATGCGCACCCGCCTGGAAGACCTGATCCAGATCGGGATCCCCACGAACCGCATCGGGATGATGCTCACCTTCAGCTCGACGCCGGGCGCCGGCGGACGCGAGAACCTGCAGCCGCTCGGTAAGTGGCTCGACGTCGTGAAGTGGGAGTCGCTCGCTGCGAAGCAGATCGCCACCGATCTCGACATCGCAACCGTCTGGTCCTGGGGCTGGGCCGCGTTCAACCCGAAGGGCAACGACCCCGACAAGCCGACCGTCGCCTGCACGTGGCTCTGGACGCGCGACCACACGCTGTGCGATGCGCCCGCGCTCGCAGGCAAACAGCTCGACCCGTCGTTGGACGTCGGCGCGACGCTCGCTGCGGGGACGATGTGCCTGCTCGGGAAGACGCCGCTCCTTGCGAACGACGTCGCCGCGCTCTCGCGGCTGACCGGTGACCGCGACCTTGCCTTCTCGGCAGAGTTCCAACACGCCGTACTCGTTGAGGCAAAGACAATTAGCTCGGCGGACATCGCACAGGCCGAGCGCAACGCGATCCTTGACCACTTCGGCGGCAGCCGCGCCGCCTACAACACGGCGCTCGCGCGTGCGAAGGCGACGCCGGCGCTCGCGCGACTGATCCTCGCCGACGAACTGCGACGGCGCGCGGTCGAGGCGACGCTGCGGACACCCCCGCCGACCGAGGCGCAGTTGCAGGCGTGGTATGCGACCTACGACGGGATGCTCGCGCGGCCCGTGCGCTCAGCCAAGCCGGTGCCGTGGCTCGGGAACGCGAAGACCGGCCTCGCGATCCAGGGCGTCGCTCCGGGACGCCTGCTCTCACTCGCGACGGGGGCGAAGGTGACGATCAACGGCGTCGCGGTGACCGCGCTCGGGGAGCCGGCCCCGCTCGGCGCGTTCCCCTTCGCCCAGGCCGCTTCCGCCGTCCGAAAGGCATTCGTCGACCAGGTGAAAAGCGGCGCGTTCGCGACCTGGAGCCGCCAGCGCCAGAACCAGTCGCTCGGCAGCCTGACCTGCCAGCGCGACCAGCAGCCCCAGCCCGAGGCGGTCGACCTGACCGACTGGGCGCCATATCTATCTCTGGGTTGAACGTTTCTGGTTGCCGCGGCGTCTACCTCATGAACCTGGTTTGAACAGCGAACCAGGTTCCTACGCGCCGTCGGCGGCGACGTGTGTCTGCGCTTTGCCGAGCTCTTTGGCCCGGTAGAGCGCTTCGTCGGCGCGCTCGAAGAGATCGGTCGGGCGGTCCGACGGACGAAGCTCGGCGACGCCGGCCGACAGGTTGACCGTTCCCGCAGGGGTGATCGGGCGCGCGTTGATCGCCCGCGCGATGCGGCCCGCGAGTAGCTCCGCCTCCTCGCCGTTCGACTCGGGCAGCACGACCGCGAACTCGTCGCCGCCGACGCGGCAGGCGATGTCGGCCGTGCGAACGACCGAGAGCAACCGCTCGGCCGCCTCGGCCAGAACTGCATCGCCGGCGAGGTGGCCGACTCGGTCGTTGATCGCCTTGAAGTCGTCCAGGTCGAAGACGATCAGCGCGAGCCGCCGCTGGTAGCGCTGCGCTCGCGCCACTTCGCGCGCGAGGGTCTCATGGAAGTAGCGCCGGTTGTGCAGGCCGGTCAGGGCATCCAGGTCGGCGAGCGCCCGCGCCTCCGCGTACTTGCGCGCGTTCTCGAGCGCCGGGCCTGCCCGGAACGCGAGCCGTTCGAGCTCGTCGATCTGCGACTCGCCGAGCTTCTGCCCGGCCGAGCGGCTGAACGCGCTCAGGCTGCCGATCGTCGTGCCGTCCGAGCGCATCGGGAGGACGACGGCGGAGCGGACGTGGGAGGCCGACGAGCCTTCGACATCGTCGATCCGATAGCGGTAGGTGATCTCGACCGCGCGCAGGTTGTCGTTCTCGGGGAGCTGGACCGCCGCTTTGGCCGCCTCTTCGACCGGCATCCCGGTCGCGGCGTTCACCCGGGCACCCTCCGGGGCCTCAGCGTCGAGCAGGGCCGCCTCGACACCGTGGATCGTCGAGGCAGCCTCGAGCGTCCGTTCGGTCACCTCCTCGAGGTCGAGCGAGGCTGCGAGCTCGCTCACCTGGAGATCTGCGCGCGAGACGTGCGCCGTTTCGACCGCCTGGGCCAGGTCCCGCATCGTCTCCTGCATCCCTGCCGCGAGCCTTTGGACCGCGTCGGCGACCCGCTGGTCGGCGGAATTCCGGACGCGCCAGACTGAGACCGCCGAGACGGCAGCAATCAAGATCGCGACCCCGAGCGCGCTGATAAGTACGATAAGGGTCACCGCAAGCTCCTCACCATAGGTGAGGAATCCGACGGAATCTATGGCCTGAAGCGGGGGAAATCCGCATCTTCCGGCCGCCTCAACCGTTTGCAGCACCCTCGCGGGTTCGCTACCATGCCCAGCCGGTTCGGTGGGAGCCGCGTGCTCCCCCGTCCATTCGCCTCTATACGACCAGAAAGAGAACCCTCAGCCTCAGCATGCCGACCGTCAATCAGCTCATCCGTAAGGGCCGGACCTCCAAAAAGGCCAAGATCAAGACGCCTGCGCTCGCGGGAGCCCCGCAGAAGCGCGGTGTCTGCAC
>JAYUEQ010000113.1:0-3791 GCA_043739205.1 Thermoleophilia bacterium | reverse complement strand
TCGCCTAGCTGCGTGAGCGGCTTCTGGTCGAACGAGAAGATGAAGTACGACTTCGGCTTGATCTCGCCGTCGAGGTTGTCGCTGAGAGCCGAGGTGTCGAAGTCGATGCCCGTGCGCAGCAGATCTTCCTTGAGCACGGCCTCCGGCGGGATGTGCGCAAAGCGCTCCATCAGCCCTTCGACGAGGTGGGTGCGGGTGCTCACAAGGCAAAGGTATCGACCGCCGGGAGGTTCCGGCGGCCGATACCTCTTGCTCCGCCTAGCGCTTCTTGTCGATCGAGGTGAGCGTGTTGGTACCGCTCACGAGCGAGCAACGAATCTGCGCCGTGTCGCCGGTCTTGAACTTGGCGTTCACGTCCGCGGACTTGTCCGCGGGGATCGCGCAGGTGAGGCCTGCAACGGTGATCGAGCTCGTCGAGAGCGCCGAAACGGTGCCGTGGGCCTCGCTCTTCTCGGACGTCGTACCGGACGGCTTGCACGAGCCCGGGCCGACCTCGACGGCAGAGCCGCCGCTGGTGCCGCCGCCAAGCTTGGCGCCGGTGAAGCCCGATGCCGCCGAGAACGTCGCCGAGAGGTTCGCGATCAGCTTGCCGTTCGGCTCGTGAGCACGGCCAACAGCGAGGCCGGCGATCGCGCCGTGGTCGTAGACGGCCGAGTAGCTCGCCTCGGTGTTCTTCCCGCCGGCGATGTCGATCGACAGACGACCGTCAACGGTCCCGATGTTGTCGGTCGTGTTGACGACGCTCCGTGCCCGCAACGTGATCGGGCCGGTCAGATCCGGGTCCCCCGCCGAAACGCCGGTGTACTTGCCGTCGGTGACGACGATCGTCTTACCGTCGGTCGTCGTGCACGTCCGCGTGGACGTGCTCGTGCCGGTCGCACTGAATGTTCCTGCGACGGCCTTGGCACTCTTCGCGCCCTCGATCCCGTTCGCAACCGCGTAGCTCGTCGCAACCAACGCGATGAGCACTACCGCGGCAAATGTCAACTTGCGCATTGAGTCCCTCCTAATTGACTGACTACGCCCGCACCTTCGCCTGCGCCGGTACGCGGGTCGCAAGCCCTCGGTAAAGCGCACGTAAGGCGCGACTCAGGCGGGGCGAAGCCACGCCGCGAGGCCGCTCACGCCGGTCGACGGCGTGATGCGGATGCGGCTCAGCTCGAGCAAGCCCTGGGTCGGTGAAGCCCAGCCCTGGCGCTCGGTTTCGGCGAGCAGGTAGCGCGCGTTCCTGACTGCGGCGATCGTCCGTGCGTCGTAACGGCCGAGCGGGTAGCAGAACGCCGGCACCGCGATTCCGAACACGCGTTGAAGCCAACGCCGCGAGACGAGCACCTCTCGATGCAGCTGCGTCGAGCTCACCGTTCGCAGATCTGGATGCGTGAACGTGTGTGCGTCGATTTCCCAGCCGGCCCGGATCAGCGCGCGAACCCGCTTCGGCACGAGGTTCCCGATCTGCAGATTCAGCACGCCGGCAAAGTGGTGCGCGTGCAGGATCGGCAGGGCGTACTGCCAGTCGCCTGGATAGCCGTCGTCGAAGCTGATCACGATCGGTTTCCGCGGCAGTGCCACGCCTCGCTGCCAGAAGCGCGCCAGCGCGCCCAGTGAGACGGTGTGCCAGTGGTTACGTGCGAGCCATGCGACCTGGTCGCGAAACTCGGTAGGCGTGACGTACAGGCCCTCGAGCGACGAGCCGAGCGTGCGGAATCCGATCACGTGATACTCGAGGATCGGGACTGCCGCGGAGTGGCTGCGGACGTAACGCACGCTCGCGTGGCGGCGCGGCGCGCGGTGCGGTGCCGCGGCAAGACGCCGCGCCGGTGCCGCGCCGCAGCCTGCGACGGAGATGCCGAGTGCGACAAGGAACACCGCGGTACGCACGCCACGAGTATCTGCCGACCTTCCTGAACGTTCTCTTGCCGCCCTCCGCTACTCTCGGTCCCGGGTCATGTTTCGCCGCGCCGCCTTGATCTGCCTGCTCATGGCGATGTTCGCCGCGCCCGCGCACGCCCAGGGGGCGCCGCTGATGCCGGGCGTGACCTACGAGAAGACGGTGCAGTTCACCCCGCACGGAGCGGTCGTGATCCACGTGCTCACCGCCCCGCGGCCCGGCGACCAGAACGGCCTCTACCAACTCGCGCCGGTGCTCGCGAAGGGCTCCGTCTTCGGCGGCAGGCAGCGCGTGACGCAGATGGAAAAGGACGTCTCGAACCAGGCGACGGTGGCGGGCATCAACGGCGACCTCTTCAGCGCGTCCGACGGCCACCCGGCCGGGATCTTCATGCAAGGCGGACTGCTAGTCCACCCACCGCTCAGCACGCGCTCGTCGATCGGGATCGATACAGCTGGCGCGCTGCACGTCGACCGGGTCAAGTTCTTCGGCACGTGGCGCGGCACGGGACAGCGCCGACCGCTGAACGGGCTCAACGAGGTGCCGAAGGCCGGCGAGGTGATCCTGTTCACCCCTGCGTTCGGTGCGCGAACGCCCGTTGTGCCGGGCGCGGCGGAAATCGTGCTGCAACCGTTTCCTGCGGCGGCACCAAATACCGATCTCAGTGCGCCCGTGACTGCAACCGCAGTTGGCGGGGGCACGGCGATTCCACCAGACGGCTCGGTCGTGATGGCGGCGGGCGCGACACTCGCTGCGGCGTTGCAGAGCGAAGCGCCTGTCGGGACGCTCGTGACGACCCGCTTGATCTTGCAGCCGGCCTGGGCGGGTGTCGTCGCCGCGCTCGGCGGCGGGCCTGTTCTCGTGCGTAACGGCAAGCCGGTGTTCCGCTCGCTCGAAGACTTCACAAACGATCAGATCAGCCAGCGTGACCCGCGTGCCGGCGTCGGTCAGCTTGCGGACGGGCGCATCGTCCTCGTTGCGGTCGACGGCGACCAGCCCGGCTACAGCGTCGGTCTGACGAGCTTCGAGCTCGCGCAGACGCTCGTCGGTCTCGGCGCGGTCACCGGTTCCGCGGTCGACTCGGGCGGGTCGGTCGCGATCGCGTTCGACGGTCAGCTGCTCAACCGGCCGAGTGATCCCGGCGGCGAGCGACTCGTCAAGGAGGCGCTGCTGATCCAGTACTACGGCGTCTATGCCGCGCCGCCGCCGCTCGCACTCGTCAACGGCGATCCGGGAAAGGGCACGCAGCCGCTTTCGTACAAGATCGTGCGTCCCTCGAAAGTGACCGCGCAGCTGATCGGGCCTGACAACATTGCGCGCCCGCTCGAGACTGCCGTGCAACACGATCCGGGTTCATACGCGTTCACGTTTTCGACATTCGACGCGGAAGGCACGTGGCACTGGAACGTCACTGCGACAGACGATCTTGGTCGCGTCTCGACGATCGACCGTCCGTTCCGCTACGACACAACGCTGCGCGGTGTCAGCGCGCTGAAACTCTCGGTGGGCTTCGCCCCGATTCGCTTCACCCTGTCGCGTCCAGCTAGCGTGCGCTTGCGCATCGAGACGAAGAACGGCGTCGTCATGCGCACGCTGGCGCCGGTCACGCTGCAGGCGGGCGCCCGGTCGATCATCTGGGACGGCACGCTGCCCCAAGGCACGAGGGCCTACGGCGGCGTCTACGTTGCACACGTGTTCGTAACGAGTAGCGTCGGAACCTCCGACATCGCTGTTCCGTTCGCTTTCAGGCGATCGTGAGTAGAGTCGCGCGGTGACCTCCTGGCTTGCCCACTACGGCGTCGTCGCGATCTTCATCCTGATGCTGATCGACGCGGTGTTCCCCGCGGCCAGTGAGCTCGTGATGGTCTACGGCGGCGCGCTCGCCTCGGGCGCGCTCACCCAT
>JAYUEQ010000112.1:0-22341 GCA_043739205.1 Thermoleophilia bacterium | reverse complement strand
GACGGAAAGTGGCTGCGCCACGAGCCCATTCCGCTCGAGCCTGCGAAAGAGGCGCTTGCCGCGCTCAAGGATGAGGGCTACGACCCGAACGTCTACATCGACGATGAGCTCTATGTCTCCGACCTGACGCAGGCCGCCCGCGACTACGCCGACTTCCAGCACCTGACGATTCACGAGGTGGGGGACACGCTCGAGTGGCTCCACGCGCCGCCGACGAAGCTGGTCGCCGTCGGGGACCCAAAGGCGCTCGAGGGAGTGGAAGGCCGGATGAAGTCGCGTTTCGCCGAGCGCCTCTACATCTCGAAGTCGCTCCCCTACTTCCTCGAGTTCGCGCAGGCGGGGGTGACGAAGGGCGCCGGGCTCGACTTCCTCTCCGAGCACATGGGTTTCACGAAAGAGCGCACCGTCGCGTTCGGGGACGGCGAGAACGACGTCGAGCTCGTCGATTGGCCCGCCTACGGCGTTGCCGTGGCGAACGCGCATGAGCGCGTGAAGGCCGTCGCGGACTGGATCTGCCCGCCCGCCTCTGAAGAAGGTCTCGCGCAGGTGATCGAAGCGCTTCTACACTCGTCGAGATGATCGACCTTAAGGCAGCCCGCAACGACCCGGACGGCTACCGCGCCGCGCTTGCGCGCAAAGGCGCAGAGGCGATCTTCGACGAGCTGATCGCGGCCGACGAAGCGAGTCGCGCGGTGCAGACGAAAGTCGAGGAGCTGCGCGCGCGGATGAAGTTGAAGGGGAAGCCGACGCCCGAGCAGCTCGAGGAACTGAAAGGGGTCAAGGAGCAGCAACAGCCGCTCGAGGCCGAGTTCGCGACGCTGTCGGAGCGCGTCAAGGAGCTGCTCGACCGCGTTCCGAACCCGCCGGCCGAAGACACGCCCGACGGCGACAAGGAAGAGGATGCGGTTGAGGTGAGGAAGGTCGGCGAGCCGCCGACGTTCTCCTTCGAGCCGAAGGACCACCTCGAGCTGTCGGCGCCGCACGGCTGGATCGACGTCGAGCGCGGCGCGAAGGTGTCCGGCTCGAGGTTCGTCTACCGCGTCGGCGACGTCGCGCTCCTCGAGACCGCGCTCTATCGCTGGGCGCTCGCGCGTATCGTCGCGAAGGGTCACGTGCCGGTACTACCGCCCGTGCTCGTGCGCGAGGAGGCGATGTACGGAACCGGCTTCTTCCCGTCCGAGAAGGGCGACTTCTACTCAGTGCCTGACGACGACCTCTATCTCGTCGGCACCTCCGAGGTGCCGCTCGCCGCGTTTCACATGGGCGAGGTGCTCGACGAGGTGCCGCTGCGCTACGTCGCGCTCTCGACGTGCTTCCGCCGCGAGGCCGGCGCCGCCGGCCGCGACACGCGCGGCATGTTCCGCGTGCACCAGTTCGACAAGGTCGAGATGTTCGTGTTCTGCGACCCGAGCGTCTCGCGTGACGAGCACGAGCGCCTGCTCGGGATCGAGGAGGAGCTCGTGCAGGAGCTGGAGTTGCCCTACCGCGTGCTGAACATCGCGGCGGGCGACCTTGGCTCGTCGGCCGCGAAGAAGTACGACATCGAAGCGTGGTTCCCCGGCCAGTCGCGCTACCGCGAGATCACGTCGACCTCGAACACGACGGACTTCCAGGCGCGGCGACTCGACATTCGCTTCCGCCGTGACGGGAAGCTCGAGCACGCACACACGCTGAATGGCACCGCCGTCACCGCGCGCGCGATGATCGCGATCCTCGAGAACTTCCAGCACGAGGACGGCTCGGTCTCCGTGCCGCAGGCGCTGACGGAGTTCGGTGCGCCGCCGCAGCTCGGAGCCGAGCGGGTCGCGACGCCGTAGCGCCGCGACCCGCGGGTTTCCTTACGGCGTGAGCGTGGCGGTGAAGACCTCTTCGCGCAGTCCGAGATCGATCACAGCCTTACGCCGGTCGGTCCAGACCGGACGCACGATCCCGCCGGCTGCGGCGAGACCTTCGTAGTCCCCGTACTGGTTTCCGAGGTTGACGCTCGGCGCACAGCACGTCTCGTCGGTCGGTGCGTTCGCAATCGGCGAGGTGCTGTACGAGTTCCCGCCGTTCGTCGAACGGGCGAGCGTGTAGAGCGTCGACGTTGCGCGGTGCGTGCCGGTGTCGTAGTAGGCGACGTTGACCGAGCCGTTCGACTGGTCGACGGCGAGCCACTGGTTGAACTGGTCGCCGCTGCCCGGAAGGGCTTGCGAGCTCCAGGTCGAGCCTCCGTCGGTCGATTTCGCGACGTACACGCTCGTCGCGGCGTCGCTTCCGTTGGTGTAGGAACAGTAGAGCGACGACCGATACGACCCGCACGCCGGGTAGACGAGCGCGCCGCGCGAGCTCTGTGCGGCCACATTGAACGCGAATGCGCCGATCAGTGCGATCGCGTGTGGTGTGGAGAACGTGTTGCCACCGTCGGTCGACGAGGCGTCTGCGATCACGAGGTGGGCGTAGTCCTGCCACGCCACGTGCAGGGTTCCGTCACTCGTGACGTACGGATCGGCGCCGATGCCGCCTGTCTTGCCGGTGAAGTTGCCGCTCGCCGGGACCGGGGCGGAGAACGTCACGCCGCCGTTGTCCGAGTGGGAGACGACGACGTTGTTGCCGTTCTTGATCGACGACGAGTTACCGGTCGCGTTGTCCCACGCGACGTAGATGCGGTTGTGATGTGCCGAGCCGGTGTCGACGGTGATCATCGGCTTGTCGTTGAACTGGCCTTCGCCCGTCTGCGGCGCGAAGTACGTCGCGGTCCAGTTGAGCCCGCCGTCCGACGAGCGCGCGACGGCCATCTCGGTGCCGTTGATCGATCCTCCGGCCGAGAAGAACACGATGATGTACGAGTAGTACGCGTTCCCGGTCGAGTCGAACGCGATGCTCGGGTCGGACCCGAAGTCGAAGCCGTTGCTCGTCCGCGGTGGCGGCAGCGGCAGGTCGGCGCCGGTGAACGTCGCTCCGCCGTCGGAGGACGCCATCGCGCGCATCGGCAGACGCTGGATCTCGTTCGAGCCGGTGATCACGTTCCTGCCGTTGGCCGGGTTGATCGCGATGAACGTCTCGCTCTGCGAGCCGCACTCGTGACTCGCATCGACGTTGTTGCCGTACGCGAGCTGGCCCGTCGAGCCGCTGTTGCCGGTGCAGACCGGCGCGGTGCCACTCGAGACGCTGAGGTACTTGTCGTACCACGACGCCCCGTCGTACTTGCTGAGGTTGCCGGCGAGCGCAGGCGCCGCCGTCGCAACGAGCATGGTGGCCGCCGTTGCAGCGGCCAGGATGAATCTCCTCATGTAGCTCCCCCTTTTCCCCCGGTTATCCGGTTTGATCGAGGTTCCACTATCTCATGAGCCGGGCCGGTGATTCCAGCCTGGTACTGATGCAACCGGTAGAACAAGGGCCGCGGCGGGGTGCCGGAGCGGCCGAACGGGGCGGTCTTGAAAACCGCTGACGGGGCAACTCGTCCGTGGGTTCAAATCCCACCCCCGCCGCCTCTCAACCGTTTACTTCCGTGAACCATGCAGGCGAGTGGGGCACTGGCCCCGATCAGTCGCTCCTGAGTGGTGGTGCTGAAGCCCTTGTCTTGAAAACCACCAGCTGCTGAGATGGCGGGGCAACTCGTCCGTGGGTTCAAATCCCACCCCCGCCGCCTTTAAGGCTTACGCGCGCGGGTCTTCTTCGTGCGCGATCAGGCCCGCGACGCCGTCTTTCTCGACGACCGCGAACTCGTCCTTGACCATGATCACCTGCTCGAGCTCGATGTCCTCGTGGCCGGCGACGATCAGGAAATGGGTGCCGTCGCTCCGGACGCGCTCGTATTCCTTGAGGGTCAGGGAGAGGCGTTCGAAGCAGTCGGGCGTGGAGCACTCGCAGATGAACTCGAATGGCTCGTCCCCGCCCAGCGTGGAGGCGATGCTCAGGATGTTCTCGTTCAGGACGCGGAACGTGGCCTCGTTCTTGGCAAGACGCTCTTCACGGGCTTCGCTCACGCCGGGAAGGTAGCCGCGAAATCGGGCCTGGGGACGAGTTTCGAGGCGCGGAGGAGCGAATCCGAATCGGCGCCTCGTTCGTTAGTAAGCGACGTCCTAAATATCGGGAGGCTGAAACTTCATGGATTTGATCGTTGTGCTGCTCGTTGTGCTGTTGCTCCTTGCGCTGCTCGGCGGCTTCGTGCTGTCGAAGCTGATCTGGATCGTTCTCGTCGTGCTGCTCGTCGTGCTCGTGCTTCGCATCGCCTCGGGCCGGCGCGTCTAGCGGTCGAGGAGCCCGGGCGCCGGCGTGACCGGCGCCCAGGCTTCTCCCATCTGTACTGTCGGCAGCGGGTAGGCCCGTCGTTCTACGCCGGAGGTCCGTGAGCGCTCCCGACGCTGATCCTCGTCCCTATGGACGCCGCGCATTTCTCGCGCTCCTGGCCGGCGGGCTGTCGTCATTTGCGTGGGCTCTCCCCGCGAGCCGGATCTTCTCGCCGGTCACTTCGGGGGTCTCGCAGCTCCTCGCGGACGTGCTTCCGGTCGGCGGCTGGCGCATCTACACGATCTCCGGCTCGATGCCGATCTTCGACCGGGCCGCCTGGCGGCTCGAGATCGTCGGGCTCGTCAAGAAGCCGGTGAGCCTCACCTACGACGACTTGCTCGCGCTGCCGCGATCCGAGCAGGTCTCGACGTTCCACTGCGTGACGGGCTGGACGGTCAAAGACGTCCACTGGGCAGGCGTCCGCTTCAAGCACTTGCTCGAACTGGCCGAGCCGTTGCCGACAGCGCGCGCGATCCGTTTCGTCTCGCTGGAGGAGCCGTACACCGACTCGCTGACCTTGCCGCAGGCGACGCAGGGCGACGTGATGCTCGCCTACGAGCTGGACGCGAAGCCGCTGTCGCGCCCCCACGGTGCGCCGGCGCGCGTCGTGATTCCGGAGATGTACGGCTACAAGGGCGTCAAGTGGCTCACGCGCATGGAGCTCGTCGCGTCCGAGCCGACCGGGTACTGGGAGAACCTAGGCTACGACCAGAACGCGTGGGTCGGGCGGTCGAATGGCTACGGCTAACCGCCGGCTCCCCCGTTTCACGCGGACGGAACGCGCGGTGCACTGGGTGCACGCGGCCGCGTTCGTGATCCTGCTCGCCACCGGGCTCGCGCTGTATCTCCCGAGCCTCTCCGAGGCAGTCGGTCGCCGCCCGCTCCTGAAGACGATCCACGTCTACACCGCAGTTGCGTGGCTTGTCGCTCTGGTGTTGATCGTCATCGTCGGCGATCGCGCGAGCCTGCGCGCGACGGCGCGCGAGATCGACCAGTTCGACCGTGACGACCGGGCGTGGCTGAAGGGGCGCCATCCACCGCAGGGCCGACTCAACGCGGGGCAGAAGGTGAATGCGATCCTCACGGCGGTGTTCGCATTCATGTTCGCGCTGACCGGGTTCTTCCTCTGGTACGGCGAGCGCGACACCCGCTTTCGCTTCGCGCAGACGATCTTGATTCACGACTGGCTGATGTACATCTCGTTCGTCCTGTTTCTCGGCCATCTCTACCTGGCGCTGATCAACCCGAAGACGAGGCCCGCGCTGAACGGCATGACGCGCGGTTGGGTCGACGAGGACTGGGCGCGTGCGCATCACGCGAAGTGGGCCGCGGACGCTGCGCCTGACGAGTGACTAGAGCCGGCGCGCGCCGACGTAACCGGCGCCGAAGTCGGCCAGTGGCGTGATCTTCACGACGTCGCCGGTCTGCGGGGCATGCACCATCTCGCCGCCGCCGATGTAGATCCCCTCGTGGTTCAGATTGTCGAAGAAGACGAGGTCGCCCGGCTGCAGTTGGTCGCGTGAGACCGGCGTGCCGAAGCCGTGCTGCGCGGCGGCGTAGTGGGGGAGTGCGATGCCGAGTTGCGCGTAGACGTACATGACGAGCCCGGAGCAGTCGAAGCCGGCCGGCGTCGCCCCGCCCCAGACGTACGGGATGCCGAGGTACTTCATCGCGATCGTCGCGGCCTCGGGATGACCGCCGGAGAGGTTCACGGGCGCCAGCGTCGGCGCGACGGCTGCCGTCGTCGTTGCATCGGTCGTCGTCGCTGTCGCCGTCGGTGCGGGAGCGACCGGCGCCGGCTGGGCTACACGGCGAGTCGCGGCTGCGCGTGCAGCCGCTTGTTGGCGAAGGAGCTCTTGTTCCTGCGCAAGGCGCGCGCGCGCCTGCTCGGCAAGGACGGCCTGTCGTCGCGCCTCCTGTGCCTTCAGCGTCGCAACCTCGGACTGGATCGAGGAGAGCAGCGTGCGCCGGAGAGCGAGCAGCGTGCCGATCTGGCGCCGCTGTGAGCCCAACTGCTTCACCGCGACCGCGCGACGCTGTTCCGTCGCGCGTGTGTGCCGCTCCGTCGCCGCGTACCGTTCGCGCGCGGCGGTCGTCTGGACGGCGAGCCGGTGGTCGGCGGCAGAGATCGTCTGAGCAGCGTCAAGCCGGCCGATCAGGTCCGAGACGGTCGAGCTGCCGAGGAGGATCGAGATCGTCGTCGGCTCATCCGAGCTCTCGTACAGCGCAATCAGCCGTGCGCGGACGCGCCCAAATGCGATCTGCTCCTGCTGCTTGGCAACCCGGAGCCTCGTGCGGTCCTGCGCGAGCTGACGCTTCGTCTGGTCGAGCTCGTACTGCGCCCCGTGCCATGCCTCGACGGTGCGCCCGAACTGCAGATCGAGGGCGTTCACCTGCTGCAGCACCTGCTCGGCCTGGGCGGCCTTGGCCTTCAGCCGCTCCTTGGAGGAGGCCGCAAACGGCTCACCGACGAGCACGGTGGCAACGAGGAGGACGGCGGCACACGCGACGACGGCCTTCGGGACGGGCAGCGACGACATTCATCGCCCTTCGTCCCGGCCGGAGTGAGTCCTTCGACTCTTTACACGAGTCTTAGGCGTTCGGTGCGCACGACGCTTCGACCGCACGCGTGATCTCGCGTTCGGAGTGGCCTGCGCGAACCATCGACTCGATCATGACCACGTAGTGCCGCCGCTCGTGCTCGTTGCGCTCGGCGCGATCGGCGAGTGCCCCCGAGACAGTGGCGACGAGTTCGACGCGGCTGAAGGGCTTCAACACGTGACCGACTGCGCCGGCGGCGACGGCACGTTGCACGAAGTCACCCTTGCTGTGGCCGGTCAACGCGACGACGGGTACGTCGCGTTCGTCGAGGATGCGACGCGTCGCTTCGACACCATCGAGGTTTGGCAGGCCGAGATCGATCAGCACCAGGTCGGGCTTGTGCTTGCGTGCGAGGTCGACCGCTTCGATGCCATCGCGCGCGTCGGGGACGACTTCGAACCCAGCGTCCTCGAGCATGAGACGCAAGTCGGCGCGGACGATTGGATTATCGTCGACGGTGAGGATGCGGGCTGTCGTAGGGACTGGCAAATGGAACCTCCTTACTCGGGAACAAAAAAAGACCCCAGGCATGTGCCAGGGGTCGACAGAGACCAACGGGTGCGCGACTTCGTGCAACCCGCCTTCGACGGTAGCAGGCGTCGCGGTGGTGACGACGACCGCGACCTGAATCGGCTCGCGGTTCGCGCAGCGATGATGTTAGTGAACGGTGAACACGTCACTGTCCGACGACGCGAGGTACGACCCGTCGGGGCCGTAGAGCGCGAAGTGGATCAAGTAGTCCGTCGGCGTCGGCTTCGGGAAGCGCACCGTGACCTCTTTGGTGTCGACCGACGAGGTCGTCGTGTACGTCGCCGCGAGGCGCTCGGACTCGGAGGCGCGCACGCCGGAGACTGCATCGACGAGGCCATACCGAAGCGTCAGGTGCTGACCTGATTTGCCGCCTTCGGTGACCTTCACCGTCCCGACGACAGTCGCACCTTCGACCGTGGCGGAGGCATGCTGCACCTTCGTGACGAGGCTGCCGCCGCCTGACGCAGTCTGCGAGCTGCCGCCGTTGGATCCGCCGCAGCCGGCGACAACCACGAGCAGCACAACGAGAAGAGTCACGCGAAGCGGCACGTTTCTAGCCTAGCCAGCAACGCACAGATCAAGGGTCCGTAAGCACTGCGTAAGTGTCTGTGTTTTCGCGCGCTGAGGCAGGAGCGCGCCGCTACATGAGACTGCGCGCGATCGTCAGGCCTTCACGGCCTTGACGATCGCGCCGTGCATGCCGTCTGCGACCTGATGTGTGAACTCGACGCTTACGTTGTCGAAGCCTGCGGCGCGCAGACCGTCCGAGTACTCCGACGTGGAGAGAGCTCCGGCGATGCACCCGACGTAGCTGCCGCGTTCCGCACGTTGATCCGGCTCCAGCCGGTCCTCGGCGACGACGTCACTGATGCCGATCCGCCCGCCCGGCCGCAGCACCCGTCCGATCTCGCGCAGCACCGAGGGCTTGTCGGTCGAGAGATTGATCACACAGTTCGAGATCACGACGTCGACGCTCCCATCGGGGAGGGGGATCTCCTCGATCAGGCCTTTCAGGAACGTGACGTTCGCAATGCCCGCCTCGTCGGCGTTGCGCCGTGCGAGCTCGAGCATCTCGTCGGTCATGTCGAGGCCGTAGGCGTAGCCGGTTGGCCCGACCCGCCTTGCGGAGAGAATCACGTCGATCCCGCCGCCAGAGCCCAGGTCGAGCACGGTCTCACCGTCACGAAGCTCTGCCACGGCTGTCGGGTTCCCGCAGCCGAGCGAGGCGAGCACCGCTGCATCGGGGAGCTCCGCGCGCTGCGCGATGTCGTAGAGCGTCGGTCCGAAGTCGCTGCCGTCGGGGCAGCAGCCTCCGCCGCCGCAGCCACAGCCCGCTCCGGTCGCCGCTTCGGCGTACTTCTGTCTGACCTCTTCGCGCAGGTTGTCGGTCGTTGCCATCAGCAGCACGCCTCCTTCAGGTCGGCGACCGCGGCAAGCTTCGCTACCGCATCGCGCTTCAGCGAATAGTGGGCCCACTTGCCCCGCTGCTCACGCTCGAGCAGGCCGGCGTCGTGGAGTTTCTTCAGATGGTGGGAGACCGTCGGCTGGGAGAGCCCGAGCCCTTCGGTCAAATCGCACCCACAGACCTCGCCGCCCGCGGTCGCGAGCATGTTGATGATGCGAACACGCGCCGGATCGCCGAGCGCCCGAAAGAGCGCCGCGGTCCCCTCAGCCTCCTCGACGGAGAGTGTGGGGGCTGCGAGGGGCGCGCAACACGCGATCGGCTCGGCGACCGACATCAGATCCGTGGCCCCTGCTGGGCTGCCTTGAAGAGCGCGGCGTCACGCAGCGCCTGGGCGCGGCAGAGGTTGTCGCACAGCGTCTTGACCTGCTTCTTCCCGAACATTCCTTGCTCCCTTCGTATCGACAGATGTCAATGTATCGACAACCATCGATGCGTGTCAAGTCTTCATGCAAGGTTCCGGCGGGCGAGGCGTCTTGAGGCTTGTACCCAACGTTTGAAGGAGTTCCCCAATGAAACGTCTCGTTCCCTTCCTGATCGTCGCCGCGGCGCTGCTCGTGCCTTCGGCGGCCTTCGCGAGTGGCGTCGTGCTGAAGGTTCAGCACGCAACCCACCTCGTTGCAGTCACGAACGGCAAGACGAAGGTCTCGCTCGTTCACACCGCAGCCACGCTGCGCGTTGGCCAGCGCGTCGCTGTGAGCGGTCGCACGCTCCGCAACGGAACCCTCGCCGCGTCCTCGATTCGCGTCATCGGGCGCGCGCACACGGTGCACTTCCGCGGCTTGCTGCTCAAGAAGAGCGGCACCCAGTTCGTGCTTTCGGCCGGCGGCGCGATCATCGCCGTGCATCGCGGAGCCCGGACGACCTCGTCGGCAAGCGATACCGGCCCGCAGCCCGGCGCGACGGTTGACGTCACCGCCACGGTCGGTGCCAACGGCGAGCTCGACGACGACACAGTCTCGACCGCGTCGGCGAACACGCCCGGCGGCAAGATCGAGGGCAAGCTGACGATCGGCACCGGCACGATCACGGTCAACTCGGAGCACATGAACCTGGCGATCAAGGTGCCTACGGGCTTCGATCTCACCAAGTTCGCCACCGGTGACGAGGTCCTGGTCACGTTTTCGCAGCAGGCGGACGGATCGTTGCTCCTGACTGACATTTCCGGAGACGGGAATGCTCAAGAGGCAGACAACAATGACGATAACGGTGATGACAACAGTGACGGCGGCCACGGCGGGGGCGATCACAACGGCGGTGGCGACGATGGCAACAGCACTCCCACCCCCAATCCGGCCGCCACAGTAGGCGCAGGCACGCACATCTAGTTCAAATCCACGATCGTCGAACAAAGGTAGAAGGGCTATGAGCCCGCTTCTCTTCAAACGTCTGTCAGACGAGAACCTCGGCAGCCGCCTCGCCTCGGGCGAGGCGGCTGCGTTCGACGAGCTGTACCGCCGCTACGCACACCGCCTCGCCGCGTACGGATCGCACCTGCTCGGCGACGCCGCCTCCGGCGACGATGTTGCGCAGGCGGCGATGCTCAAGGCGTACGCCGCGCTGCGCGACGGTCGTGTGCCGGACCGCATGAAGCCGTGGCTCTTTCGGATCGCGCACAACGCCGCGATCGATCTCGTCGCCAGGCGTCGCGAGCTCTCGACGGACACGTTGCCGGAGCAGCCATCGGCTGAGCGCGAGCCGTTCGCCGGCGCGCTGCTCGAGGCGCTCGCCACGCTGCCCGACCGGCAGCGCCGCGTCTATGTCCTGCGGGAGGTGCACGGGCTCCGGATCGACGAGACGGCCGCAGAGCTCGGGCTGACCGCCGCGCAGGTCGAGCAGTCGCTGTTCGCCGCTCGCAACCGGCTGGCCGAGCAGCTCGTCTTCGGTGACCGGCTGAACTGCGTCACCGTGCAGCGACTTGCGGCGGGCCCGCTGGATGCATCGGAGCGGCGTGCGCTGAAGACCCATCTGCGCACGTGCAACGACTGCCGCCAGACGATGGGCCTGCGCGGGCGCGCGCTCTCGCTCTTCCCGACCGGCACGGGTTTCGAGTGGTTGCGCGGCCTGGGCGCGGGTTTGATCGGTGGCGGAGGACCGGTCGCCGCGAAGGTTGGCGCCGTCGTCGCGACCGCAACGATCGTCGGTGGTGGCACCGTTGCGGTCGAGCGGACTCACCTCCGTTCCCGGCACGCCGTGTTGCACATCGTGTCGGCAAGCCCCGTCGCCCACGCGGCGCGTCGCCCGACTCCCATCACTTCGGCGGCGGTTCAGGTCGTCGCGCTCCGCACCGCTCACCCGGTGCACCGGGTGGTGGTCGACGAACAGAAGACGAGCTCCGGGGAGGGCGAGAGCTCGCATGTTGTGCCGGCGCGCGAGCATGAGGCGCAGCAGATTGCGGAGCACGACGGTCCGTCGTCCGGCGACAACGCCTCGAGCGGCGACGGTGAGCACGCGACGACGACGACGACGATGGCCACGGCAAGTCACGACAGTTCCCCGTCCGGGCACTCCGGAGAGGGCTCTGATACCCACCGCACGGATACCCAGCACACCGAGACGCAGCCGTCCGAGACGCACCCCGCCGAAGCTCAGGACCCGCCGGAGGGCACGACCACGACGACGACCGCGACGACCCCGACTCCCGATCTCTCTCTGCCCGCCCCGACGGTCACCATTCCCTCAGGCGACTGAATGTTTCGTCCGAGGTGAACTCGGACAAGACCTGGACGGAACATTGTCCTTCGGAGGGAGATCATGAAAGTGCGCACGTCCGTTCAATCAATCGCGGCGCTCGTTGGCGTCGTCTTCCTGCTCGTCGGCATCCTCGGCTTCGTGCCCGGGATCACGACGCACTACGGTGACCTGAGCTTCGCCGGCCACAGTTCCGGCGCCAAGCTGCTCGGCATCTTCCAGGTGTCGATCCTGCACAACATCGTCCACCTGCTGTTCGGGATCGTCGGCCTCGTGCTTGCGAAGACGGCGGAGGGTGCGCGGACGTTTCTGGTCGGCGGCGGCGCGGTCTACCTCGTGCTGTGGGTGATCGGCCTGGTCGGTGCCGGCGACTGGATCCCGGTCAACACGGCCGACAACTGGCTGCACTTCGGCCTCGGCGTCGGAATGATCGGCCTCGGTCTCGTGACGGCGCGGGGCTCGGCCCGCACGGCGGTGACTGCTTAGCCGACGGGCTGTTCGACGCGGTTCTTTCGCACCGCGAGCATCTCGGCCAGGATCTCGAGCGCGACCTCGGATGGCGTTTCGCCTCCGAGGTCGAGCCCGACCGGGCCTCGCACCTGGTCGAGTAGGTCGCCGAGGTGCTCGCGGCGCTTTTCCTGCGCCCGCCGCGAACCGAGTGCGCCGACATAGAACGCGCCGCCTTCGACGCCCCGCTTGAGCGCGGGAATGTCGAGCCGCTCTTCGTGGACGAGCGACACGAGTGCCGTGTCCGCATCCACATTCACGTCTTCGGGCCAGACGACGAGGAGCTCGTCGGCGCTCGGCACGCGCTCGCGTGTCGCGAGCCCGGCGCGCGGGTCGACGACAACGGTGTGCCAGCCGAGCGGCTTCGCGAGTGCGCAGAGCGCTTCGGCGATGTCGCCCGCACCGATAGCTACGAGCCGCGGCGGCGGCGTGACCGCTTCTGCGAAGACATCGCCGCGCAGTTCCGTCCGCGTCGGCGTGTCGTCGTGCCAGCGCTCGCCCGTCTTGTCGCCGCTCACGACGACGTAGCTGGTGCCGCGCTCGATCGGCGGCGCGCCCGCAAACGGCTCGACGAAAACGTCGATCTCGCCACCGCAGGGCAGCCCGACGCTCCACGCTTCGTCGTCGGCGATGCCGTAGGAAACGACCTCGGGCGCGCTCCCGGCGAGCACCGACTTCGCGCGTTCGGCGACATCCGCCTCCACGCAGCCACCCGAAACCGATCCGAAGAGCCGGCCCGAGGCCGTCACCGCAAGCTTCGAGCCCAGCGGGCGCGGCGCGCTGCGACGCGTCGCGACGACGGTGGCGAGCGCGACCTGCTCGCCCTCGGCGCGCCACTCCTCTGCCTTTGCCAGGACCTCGTCCATCTACCCTCATGCTAGATGGACGCGCTAGACGACCTGCTCGGGCGGGTGGATGCCGGGGAGCTCGGCGATCCGCTGCCGGTGCTCGCCTACATCGCGGGGCAGTCGGTGGAGATCGGCGAGGAGGATCTGAACGGCGGCCGCCGCCGAGCGCTGCTGCTCGTCGCGGCGGGCGGCGACCCTCACCGCGACCTCGACGTCGACGACCGCGCGGTGAAGGCGCTCGCGGTCGATCTCTACACCGAGGAGCGCCGCGAGCAGCTCGGGCGGAGCATCGACGGGCTCGTGCTGCGCGTGCGTGACCTCCCGGTGGCACGCGAGGCGGCGCTCTTCCTGGCCGCCGATGTCGACCTCGCCTGGCGGCTCTACTCGCTGTCGCTGCTCGCTGAGGAGCTCGCAGAATGACCCCGGCGGTCGAGGCGGCCAAGCGGGCGGGGATCACGTTCGAGCTCCACGAGTACGAGGGCGTGGAGGTGGGTGACGGCGATTACGCGACTGCGGTCGCCGAAGCGCTCGAGCGTCCGCCCGCCCAGCTCTACAAGACGCTCGTCGCAAAGGTCGACGGCGAGCTTGCGGTCTTCATCATTCCGGCCGACCAGCAGCTCGACCTACGAGCGGTTGGTAAGCGCGCCGAGCTCGCGCCGAAGGCCGAGGCCGAGCGCGCGACGGGCTACGTCGTCGGCGGGATCAGCCCGCTCGGCCAGCGCAGACAGCTGCCCGCGACGATCGACGCGTCGGTGTACGAGTGGGAGACCATCCTCGTCAGTGCCGGACGGCGCGGCTTGCAGATCGAGCTGGCCCCGTCGGACCTGATCGCGCTCACGGGCGCCAAGCTCGGCGAGCTCACCCGCCAGTAGTCAGGACAGTCACGTGCCCCACCAGAAGCTCGCGGCGACCACGACATAGAAGCCGACGAGCACGGTGCCTTCCTGCCACGTCGACTCGCCGTCGTCGACGATCAGCGCAACGAGGATCCCGGAGATCACCAGCACGAGCGCAAGCAGCACCGGGAAGACGAGCGTCAGGTGCGGCGTGAAGAAGAGCGATGCGAATATGAGCACCGGTGTAAGCGCGAGGGCAACCTGAAGAGCCGAGTTGAGGATCACCGAGATCGCGAAGTCGGCCTGGTTGCGCATTGCGAGCTGCACACCGACCACGTTCTCGACCGCGTTGCCCGCAATCGCGACGATCACGAGCCCGGCGAACTCCTGGCTCATATGCAGCGTGTGGATCGCGGGTGTGAGCGCCGTGACGAACCAGTCCGACGTGACCGCGGCGAGCAAGCCCGCGACGCCGAGCACGACGGCGGTCGTCAAAGGTGACCAGCGCGCAGGGACGTGCTCCTCTTCGCCGGTCGACTTGAGGAACGTCGGGATGGTGACGACGAAGACGACCAGGAGGACGCCGGCGCAGATCAGCGAGAGCGCCTCCGAGTGCGCCGCTGCGGGCGTGTGGAACTTCTCGGCCAGGGAGGGCAACGCCATCGTGGCCGCCGAGAGCACCAAAAGGGTCGAGATGAAGCGCGCACGGTCCGAACTGAACCGCTGCACGCCGTTCCGGAGACCGCCCGCGAGGAAGGCGATCCCGAGCACGAGGATGCTGTTCGCGAGGATCGAGCCCACGAGGGCCGCCTGCACGACGGTGACGAGCCCCTTGTTCAACGCGAAGAGCGCGATGAAGAGCTCCGGCAGGTTGCCGAGCGCGGACTGGACGACACCTGCTGCGCCCGAGCCGAGCCGGGACCCGAGCTGCTCGGTTGCGTGTCCCACGAGCCGGGCCAGTGCTGCGAGGGCGACAGCGGTGA
Organism: Thermoleophilia bacterium; assembly: GCA_043739205.1. Taxonomy (GTDB): domain Bacteria; phylum Actinomycetota; class Thermoleophilia; order Gaiellales; family Gaiellaceae; genus PALSA-600. The sequence continues at coordinate 7,610 of JAYUEQ010000112.1, read as the reverse complement.
CGATGAAGGTCGTGACGTCGCCGAGCGCGAAGTGGCAGACGGCGGCCACCGCGACGAGGACGAGCGTCACCCCAATCTCGAGGATTTCGCGGCCGGTCACACACACGACGCTAACAACCCTTACCTCGAATGGGGGTCGTGACCTGTCGCAAGGCCGTCGAGACCTAAGAGGTCCGTCCTAACCGTGGTCCAAAGAGGGGTCTCTCTTGCGCATTCTCGTCCTACTGTCCGTCGTGCTCGCCGCTGCGGTCGTGTCGTCCACCGCCACGGCGTCCGAGCTCATCGATCGCAATGCGACCGGCGTCAAGCTCGCGGTGAACGCCAAGGGTGAGGCCCTCGTCACCTATCGCGCCGCGGGCAAGGTCAAGCACGTGCTCGCCGGCGGCGCCGTGAATGCGATCGCACCGACGCAGGCCCGCAAGCAGCTCGAGTTCAAGCTCGACTACGCGGGGGGCTGGGGCGTATACCGCCGCGAGTACTGGAAGACTTTCGGCGCGAAGTGTGGCGCCTACGACGGCCCGGCCCTCGCGTGGGAAGTGACCGCGTGCAAGGCGCCCGACGGCTCGTACTGGGCCTTGCAGGCGTGGCAGCGGATGCTTCCGAACTACGGTGTCGCGCCGACTGCGACCTCGTCGGTATGGGAGTTGCGCCTCTCGCACTGGACGGGCGACCTGCCAGTGTTGTCGATCTCGACCGACTGGGCCTGGCACCAGTGGGATCACTTGTACGGCACGCTGACCTACGGCGATAGCCCGGTGTACGGGTTCAAGTCGAAGGCGAGCGGCGAGCCGCTCGACACCTTTGGTCGCAACATCTACGTCGACACGTTCGGTTCGACGTACGGCGCAGGGTGGCAGCGAGAGAACAGCTTCCTCACGCACACGAACACCGGAGCCTTTTGTTACAGCTTCAACCCGCACGGGGCACGTCCGTCCGGCAAGGGCACGAAGTACCGCGCGACGGTCGAGGGGCCTGGTGTCACGCCCGACGTGATGTGGCAAGGGAGCTCGCCGGGAACCTACGATCGCGGCACGGATCTGATCGCGAACGACGCGATTACGCAGCTCGGCGACAAGCAGTGCCGCGCGAACTAGCTCCGTTCGACCGCTAGGCTCGCCCCCGTGGCGGAACTCGGGGCCGAGCAGCGGGCGTTATTCCGGCGGTGGCCCGCCGGCGTGTCGGTGGTCGTCGCGGAGGTCGATGAGAGGCGCGCTGCGCTGACCGTCTCCTCGCTCGTTTCGCTGTCGCTCGACCCGCCGCTCGTCGGGATCTCGATCGCCCAGCAAGCATCGCTGCACGAGCTGCTGCGCAATGCCGACGAATGGACTGCGTCGATTCTCGCCGGCGACCAGGAGCATCTCGCGCAGCACTTCGCGCGCAGCGTGCCGCCGATCGCGCTCTGGAACGGGATCACGGTCAGGGAGGACGATCCGCGCCTGCTCGCCGGTGCGGCCGGCTGGTTCGTCGCGCGCACCGTCGCCGAGCATCGGACCGGTGACCACACGTTCTTCGTCGGCGAGGTGCTCTCGGTCGAAGAGGGCAGCGCGGCCGATTCGCTCACCTACGTCCATCGCTCGTACAAACGCGTGTGATCGCCGCAGTCGTCTTCGACCTGGACGGTGTGATCGTCGACTCGGAGCAGGTGTGGGACGATGTCCGCGAGCAGTACGTCCGCGAGACCGGCGGCACCTACACAGACTCAGCGACACGCGACATGATGGGCATGAGCTCGCTCGAGTGGTCGCGCTACATGGCGGAGCAGCTCGGTGTTCCGGGCACGCCGGCGGAGATCAACGCCGCGATCGTCGAGCGCATGCTCGAGCGCTACGGCAAGGCGCCGCCGTTGATCCCCGGCGCGGTCGAAGCAGTCCGCCGCTGCGCCCAGCGATGGCCGCTTGCGGTGGCGTCCTCATCGAACCCCGAACTGATCGGGGTCGTGCTCGACGCGGCGGGGTTGCACGACGTGATTCGCGTCGTCGTCTCATCGCAGGAGGTCGCGCGTGGCAAGCCGGCGCCCGACGTCTACCTCGAAGCGGCGCGGCGGGTCGGTGTGGATCCGCACACGTGTGCCGCCGTCGAGGACTCGCACAACGGCATTCGATCCGCGAAGGCAGCGGGCATGCGCGTGCTCGCGATTCCGAACCCGCACTTCCCGCCGGCTGCCGAGGCACTGGCGGACGCCGATGTCGTGCTGCACTCGATCTCCGAGCTCACGCCCGAGGTGATCGACCCTTAGAGAACGCGTGCGGCGTGCGAGGACGAGTAGACGTCCTTGCGCGCGATCTTGCCGTCGACGATCGGGAAGACATCGATGCCGTCCCACTCGCGCGTCACGCCGTCGGTGGTCGTCGTCGCGGTCCATTCGCTGACGATGAAGTCGTCGCCGACCCGCATGGTGCGACCCGTGAACCTGAGCGTGGGGTTGCGCTCGAAGATGCCGCCGATGTGCGCGCGAACCGCCTCCGCGCCCTCGACGCGATCGCCGGCCGTCCAGTTGTGGAAGACGATGTCGTCGGCGTGTAGCGACGAGATCGTGTCGAGATCCTGGCGGTTCCAGGCGTCGTTGTAGGTGTCGATCAGCTCGCGGAGATCCATCAGAGCTCGAGTATCTCACCATCGCCGGGCACGTGCACGCCGTCGATTCCGCGGTAGGCAGAGCGCGGCTCGACACAGTGGTTGATCGCCTCGAGGTGTACGACGGCGATCGGGACGTCGGTCACAGCCCGCACGCGACGCACGTCTTCGGCATCCATCACGATCGGGCCACCCGCGTTGAAGCGCGCGCCGCTCGCGTTGAGCACGATCGCCCGTGGGCGGTGCTGTTCGAGCGCATTGCCGACCTCGTCGCACCAGATCGTGTCGCCCGCGATGTAGAGGCCGTCCACGACCCAGCCCGAGACGGCGCCCATCGCCTCGCCGATCTCGCCGGTCCCATGCCGGCCGCGCGTCATCAGGATGGCGGGATGCTCGACAGCGATGTTCGTGAAACCGCGCGCCGCGAGGGCTTCCGCGCTTTCCGGTTGCGTCAGGATCGGTAGATCGCGCGCCAGGACATCGTCGGCGGCGTCGTCGAAGTGGTCGCTGTGCAGGTGCGTGACGATGCAGAGGTCGACGCCGGCGACGACGTCGGCCGGTGGCATTGGCAACTCGACGAGCGGATTGCGTTTCTGGTTCGGCGTATCCTCGATCGGCGGCGTCGTGCCCGCCGGGCGCAGCATCGGGTCGACGAGGATGCGACCGTGGCTCGTCTCGAGCAGCAGCGTCGCGTGGCGGACGAGCGTGAGGTTCACGCGTCTGCGCGGCCGAGCAGCACGCAACCGTTGTGGCCGCCGAGGCCCATCGCGTTTGAGAGCGCGACGTCGACGCGAGCTTCGCGCGCCTCGTTCGGAACGTAATCGAGGTCGCACTCCGGATCGGGCTCGCGGTAGTTGATCGTCGGCGGCAACTTGCCTTCATGCAGTGCGAGCACGCACATGATCGCCTCGATCGCGCCGGCCGCACCGAACGTATGGCCCGTCATCGACTTCGTCGAGGAAACGGCGAGGTCGTAGGCATGCCCGCCGAAGACATCCTTGATCGCCTTCGTCTCCGCGGCATCGCCGAGCGGGGTCGAAGTGCCGTGCGCGTTGATGTAACCGACGCGCGTGCGCTCGACCCCGGCACGGTCAAGCGCGCTCGCCATCATCAGTGCGACACCGGTCGCTTCAGGCTCCGGCTGCGCCATGTGGTGCGCGTCGTTCGAGGCGCCGTAACCGAGCACCTCGGCGTAGATCCGCGCACCGCGCTTTTGCGCGGCATCCCAGTCCTCGAGCAGGAGCGCCCCCGAGCCTTCGGACATCACGAAGCCCGCGCGCGTCGCGTCGAAGGGTCGTGAGGCGTGAGGAGGGTATTCGTTCTCGGCGGCGAGGCCGCGCATGGCGGTGAAGCCGGCGAGGATCAACGGCACGATGCACGATTCGGTGCCGCCCGCGAGCACGGCATCCACGGAGCCGCGCTTGATCATTTCCGCCGCTTCGCCGACGGCGTGCGAGCCAGTCGCGCACGCGGAGACGACTGCGTAGTTCGGCCCCTTGATGCCCAATGAGATTGCGAGCTGGCCGGAGATCGAGTCGACGAGCACGTTCGGGAGGAAGTTCGGCGAGACGCGGTCCGGCCCGCGCTCCCGCAGGATGTCCGCCTGCTCGAGGATGCCCGGCACGCCGCCGATGGCGGAGCCGAAGACGATGCCGACACGAGTCGGGTCGAAGCCGTTCAGCCCCGCGTCTGCCATCGCCTCGCGTCCGGCGGCCACGCCGAGGAGGACGTTCCGCTCGAGCTTCCGCGCCTCCTTCGCAGAGACGACCTGGGCGGGGTCGAACCCCTTGACCTCGCCGGCCACCCTGACAGGCAGCCCGTCGGTGTCGAATGTCGAGATCCAGCCGATGCCGCTCTCGCCCGCGAGCGCCGCCCGCCAGGTCGACGGGACGTCCAGTCCGAGGGGCGTGACGGCCCCGATTCCGGTCACGGCAACGCGCTTCACGCGTCAACACTACCGCGGCGTTTTGACTCGCCGGGCGCTGGGCATTACCTGGACAAAATCTCAGGAGGTTGTGCGTTGGGTACGACGTTGGACAAGCCGGGTCTTGTGTATTTCCACTCCAGCCGGTCCGGCAAGTGCCGGCGGATCGAGGGCTACATCGCGCAGGTGCTGCAACATCGGCGCAACCACGACACGTTCAAGTACTACGCCGTCGCGCAGGAAGAGCGGCCGGATCTCCTCGCGAAGTTCGGCGTTGAGCTCACGCCGACGATCGTCGTGCTGCAGCGCCAGTCGATCGCGGCACGCCTCGAGAGCCCGCGTGGCTCGAAGGACATCGAGCGGTTTCTCCAACCCTGGCTGAAGTAGGGGCCGCCGACACGCGCTGTCGAGCACGAGGCGACCTCTAGGCTTTCGCTCGATGCCTGCCGCGAACATTCCCTTTCCGCCGATGGAAGCGGAACTCGTGCGCGAGCTTCCCGAGGGTGAGGGGTGGCAGTACGAGCCCAAGTGGGACGGCTTCCGTGGGGTGCTCGAGAACGCCGGTAAGGAGCTCGCGCTCTGGTCGCGCAACGAGCGCCCCTTGCTGCGCTACTTCCCGGAGCTGCGGCCGCTCGGTGAGCTGCTGGCTCCGAACTCGGCGCTCGACGGCGAGATTGTGATCGCGCGGGACGGCGCGCTCGACTTCGACGCGATGCAGACGCGGCTCCATCCCGCCGAGTCGCGCATCCGCCGTCTATCGGGCGAGATCCCGGCGGAGTTCGTCGTCTTCGACATGCTCGTGTGGGACGGCGAGCCGGTGTGGAAGCTGCCGCTCGAGGAGCGCCGTGCGCGCGTTGAGTCGCTTTCGGGCTTTCGCCTCTCGCCGGCGACGCGTGACGTCGCCGAGGCGCGCGGGTGGCTCGAGCGGTTCGAGGCGCTCGGCCTCGACGGCGTGATCGCGAAGAAGCTTGGCGTGCCGTACCTGCCGGGGTCGCGTGACGGCGTGGTCAAGATCAAAGAGCACAAGTCGGCAGACGTTGTCGTCGTCGGTGTGCGTTGGAAGAAGGGCGACCGAAGCGCAATCGCGACGCTGCTGCTTGGTCTGTACCGGGAGGACGGCGGGCTCGACTACGTCGGCTCGTGCGCGGTCGGGGCGAAGATGCGCGCTGAGGTCGAGGAGCGCGTGCGCCCGTTGCTCGACGAGTCGAACGAGCGGCGGTTTTCCGAGCCGAACCGCTGGGGCACCGGTGACCTCGAGGAGTCGGCGGTTCGCCCGGAGGTCGTCGTCGAGGTGCGCTACGACAAGGTGCAGGGCGACCGCTTCCGCCACGGCACGAAGTTCATCCGCTGGCGCGAGGACAAGAACGCGCGCGACTGCACGTGGCACGAACTGCGCCCACCGCGCGACCCGAATGCGCCGACGGTGGACGAGTTGTTCGCCTAGCGAAGCTCGCGGGCGCCGAAGAGATCCTCCACGGTGGTATCGAGCGCTCGCGCGATCGCGAGCGCGAGCGACACCGACGGAATCGAGGCGCTTCGCTCGAGCGAGGAGACCGTATCCCGCGAAGAGCCGACGATCGCAGTGAGATCTGCCTGTGAGAGCCCGGCCCAGAGTCGTGCAGCGCGCATCGGTGAGCAGTGCGCGCCCACCAACAGTTCCCACGACCAGCCGAACCGCATGACCCAAGGCTCCGCCTTCGTGCCGTCCACCACAAGTGGCTCCTTTGGACGCGCCCGATGTGCGAAGCGGACTTCTCGTCGGCTGCCACCAGCCATGGCTCGGCGCGCCTAGTCCGTTAGGGGCAGTTCGAGGCCCAGCCTGGCGAAGCGGGGGCGGAGGGACGGCGGGCTTTTCCACATGCCGCGCATCGGGTCGCCGATGGCCTCGATCCGCGCGGGCATCGTCTCCACCGTGAACGCTTCCGGCTCGACCGCCGCGACTTCGTCCCACGAAAGCGGCGCCGAGACACGCGCGTCCGGGGTGGGGCGGACCGAGTACGCGGCCGCGATCGTGCGGTCGCGCGCGTTCTGGCCGTAATCGACGAACACGCCGACCCGATCGGCGACGCGCCACGTGGTTGTCGCGATCGCCTGGTCGCCGACGCGGCGCTCCACCTCGACCGCGAGCGCCTTCGCGAAGTTCCGCACCACCGGAAACGCGAGCTCCGGCTTGATCGGCGCGAGGATGTGCAGTCCGGTCGCCCCCGAGGTCTTCGGGTAGGAGCGTAGGCCGAGCTCGTCCATCACCTCGCGCACGACAAGCGCGATCTCGCGCACGAACGGCCACTGCCCATCCGTCGTCGGATCGAGGTCGATCAGCAGATAGTCGGGCTGCTCGATCTCCGGGACGCGAGACGCCCACGTGTGCAGTTCGATGCAGCCGAGGTTCGCGACCCAGGCGAGCGCCGCCGCGTTGTCGACGATCGCGAAAACCGTGGAGTGACCACTCGGGAACTGGACGAACACCTCGTCGACGTAGTCGGGATGGTTCGCGGGCACGCGCTTCTGGTGGAAGAACTCGCCCTCGACACCGTTCGGGAATCGCTTCATGTGGAACGGACGGCGACGCAGGTGCGGCAGAACGTGTTCCGCGACTCCCACGTAGTACGAGACAAGATCACCCTTCGTGAGGCCCCGCTCCGGGAAGAAGACCTTGTCCGGATTGGTGACGGGAACGTCGTGGCGGCCGAGACGCATGACCCGAGTATCCTGAACACATGCTCGAAGGGCACCCGATTGCGAACGATGTGACGCTGGAGCCGCTGGACGACTACCTCGTCCTGGAACCGCTCGACGAGACGGAACTGCCGAGCGGCCTGATCGTCCCGTCGAACGAGGCGACGTTCGTCCGCACCGGCATCGTCGCCGCGGTTGGCCCCGACGTGTCCGCGATCGAGCCGGGGGACAAGGTGCTCTTCCCCCGCGACGCGGGCTACGAGGTCCGCCTCGCCCGCTCGTCGGTCCGCGTCCGCGTCCTCAAACGCGAAGACGTGATCGCCCGGATTCACGACTAGGTACCCTGTCGCCCGATCGGAGGGGTGGCAGAGCGGTCGAATGCGGCGGTCTCGAAAACCGTTATCCGTGCAAGCGGATCGGAGGTTCAAATCCTCTC
>JAYUEQ010000111.1:0-1959 GCA_043739205.1 Thermoleophilia bacterium | reverse complement strand
GTCGCCCGGGCCTGCATACGCGCGGGCGCACAGCAGGATCAGGTCGTCCGCGCCCGCGCCGAGCACGACGTTCCCGGGCTCGACGCCGGCGTAGTCCGCGATCGCGCGTCGCAACGAGCGGTAGCCGCCCGCTGGGTAGCCGCTGATCCGCGCGAGTGCGCCCGCGACTGCCGCCGGACGCGTCGAGGCGAGCGGGAGCGACGGCGTGTTCTGGTCGAAGCGCAGCACCTGCGACGGATCGATGCCCGCGAGGCGCGCAACTTCGTCGGAGGGCGCCGCGAACGAGTACGGCTTGAACGCGGGAGCGAGCGACCTCAAGCTGCCATCCGCTCGACGGGGACGATCAGAATCGATGACGCACCCAGCGCCTCGAGGTCGGGCAGCAGGCGCCAGACGTCGGCAGCCGGCACGAGCGCGTGGACCGCGACCATCCCGGCCGCAGCGAGCGGCAGCACGCTCGGCACGCGCGGGCTGAGCAGCTCGCCGATCGCCGGCAGTGCGCTTTCCGGCGCGTTCAGCATCAGGTAGCGATGCTGCCGGGCCTCGACCACCGCGCGCAACATCGCGACAAGCGGACCGGCTCGCCCCTCATCGCGCGCGACGAGCACTGCCTCGGACTCGAGCAGCACGGCAATCGAACGCAGGCCGTTGGTGCGCAGCGTGTTGCCCGACGAAACGAGGTCGACGATGGCGTCGGCGAGCCCGAGGCGCGGCGTGATCTCGACCGATCCGCTGACGTCGACGAGCGTCACCTCGACCGGAAGCAGCTCGGCGGTTAGGCGTGGGTAGACCGTCGCGATTGCAGCGCCGGCCAGGTCGGAGAGCTCGCGATACGGCGATTCCTCGGGAACCGCAGCCTCGAGCCGGCACGAGCCGAAGCCGAGCGGCAGCACCTCGAGCACGTCCGCCCCGCGCTCGCGCACGAGATCGATGCCGGTGATCCCGCAGTCGACGACGCCGTCCTGGACGTACTCCGGCACGTCGGAGGCGCGCACGAGCAGCACCTCCACCGGGGCGTTGCGGCACGGGAACGCGAGTGCGCGATCGCCGGGCTGCTCCGGGCCGAGGCCCGCGTCTTCGAGGAGGCGGAACGACGGCTCGCGCAACCGCCCCTTAACCGGAACGGCAACTCTCAGGACGTCGCGCGATCGAGCGCTAGCCGGTAGCCACCCTCGCCGTGACGCAACCAGTGGGCCACCCGCGTCACCGTCGTCGTCGAGGCGCCGGTTCGCTCGGCGATCTCCAGGTACGGCAGCCCCTGCTCCAGCAGGCGTGCCACTTCCCAACGGTGCGCCATCGCCTCGAGCTCCGACAGCGTGCACAGGTCCCGGAAGAAGCTCTCCGTCTCGTCCCTGCTCTCCAGCGACTGGATCGCGTCGAAGAGCGCTCTCATTTCCTTGGTCCGCCATGGATGTCGCGTTCTCTCTCTCATAGCTCTATGTTAGCACGCTAACATGTGACCATGTGGTTCGAGCAGCGAATCGAGGTGATCCCAGCCGTGGACGTCCTCGGCGAGGGTGCCGTCCGCCTGGAGCGCGGGGACTACGACTCCGTCGTGGAGCGCGCCGGCGACCCGGTGACTCTGGCCAGGCAGTGGGTGGACGCGGGCGCGAGGCGGATCCACCTCGTGGATCTGGACGGAGCCCGAAGCGGAAAGGTGCGCCCCGAGCTCGTACGAGAGATCGCCTCGCTGGGCGTCCCTGTCCAGGCGTCGGGTGGGATTCGCTCGCTCGCCGATGCACGTGCCTTGCTCGACGCAGGCGCCGACCGAGTGATCGTCGGCACCGCGGCCTGGCCCGACCCGGTGCCGTGGTTCGAGCTCGGCGATGCGCTCGTGCTCGCGCTCGACGTGCGGGACGGTGAGGTGCGGACCGCGGGCTGGACCGTCGGAACGGGCCTGCGTTTCGAAGACGCGCTTGCCCGAGCGAACGGAAGCCGCATGCTGGTGACCGCAATCGA
>JAYUEQ010000110.1:0-24867 GCA_043739205.1 Thermoleophilia bacterium | reverse complement strand
TTCCGCTCGAGGCGAGCCGGTAGAGGATCGTCTCGACCTGGTCCGAGAGCGTGTGCCCCGTCGCACGCAGCTCCCCGGCGTGGAACGAGTAGCGCACGTCTCGCAGTTCCGCTTCCGTCTCGCACCGCCCCGCCGCCTGGACGACCTCGGCGCCGAACCGCTCGGCACACCAACGCGCGTCCTCGTCCGACTCCGCGCCCCGCAAGCCGTGGTCGACATGGAGCGCCGAGACGTTGAAGCCGAGCTCGCGCAGCGCATGGAACAGGCAGGTCGAGTCGGCGCCGCCCGAAACGAGGCACACGATGTCGCCACCCGGCTCGATCAGGTCGTTTTGGCGGACGTGCGATTCGATCCGGCGCAGGAGCTCCAGATCCGCAGTGTGCCAGGGCCTCGTAGTTACAGGAGGTCGGTGATGTCGCAGCCCTGCGGCGCGAGCCCGGGTTGAGCCTCACGCAGGATCTCGTCCACGTGCGTGCGGATGCTGTAGGAGCGGTACATCGCGGGTGCCGCATTCCGGCCGATTGCGCGAGCCTTCACAGCCCGCCCGAACTCGAGGAACATCGCCGGCACGTACTGGCGAACGACGAGAAGAGACGGATCCTGCGGGGCAGACGTGCGCACCACGCGAGCTGCCTCGCGAGCCGTGTCGATTACGTCCTGCGCCTTGGCCGAGCCGTGGAGATAGTCGTCGGCATACATCGAGACCGCGAGGAGCTGCACCTGGTAGTTCGAGAGGAACTGCCGGTCGGTCAGGCCGCACACGTGCTGGATCGGCGCACGAGCCGACGAACGCCCAGAAGACGCGAGGATCGCCCCGATCGAGACGAGCAGGAGCACAGCAACAACGAGCCGCAGCATTCGAGTGGGCTATCGGTGGGTCGTCAATCCTCCTCTATCCCTCGTTCGGGACCGGGCATCCAGCCGGGCGGGTGGGGCGAATCGAGCGGGGAGGGGCCGGGCGACCGCGGATGGCGCCCCAGGTAGGCCGCGATCTCCCCGGCAACCCAGCGCCCAAGCCACGCAATCGCTGCCAAACGCAGGAGCCGCCTCAAAAAAGGATGCTCCGATACTCGAGCACCTTCTGCATGCCGATCGCCTCGTACGTGGCAATCGCCGGGGCGTTCTCGGCCCGGACGAAGAGCGTCACCCTCGGCGTAATCCCCAGGAGCAGGCGGACGAGATCCCTCATTCCGCGGGAGCCGTACCCGCGTCCCCGGGCTTCCGGATCGACCCAGACCTGTTGGAGCTGCACTGCACTCGGGGTCCACGCAGACGCCTCGGCCTTGAAGAGGATCACGTCGTTCTCGAGCCACAACCAGGAGCGGCCCTCTTCGATCTGCGCCTCGGTGCGCCAGCGAAACGCCTCCGGGTCGCGCGCCAACGGGTCCAGGTGCAGCTCGAGCTCATGGGCCGCCGCGCAGGCCGGCACCAGACGGTCGACGTCGGCAGGGGTCGCGGCCCGGAGCCCGGTCTCCCCGGGCGGCGGTGGTTCGGTGATCGCATAGACCGGCTGATGCGGGCGGTCCTCGCGGACCGGCGGCAGCTCGCTGCGCGCCGCGTCCCACAACTCGGTCACCGCACCCGCTTCGCCGATGATCATGCGCGAGCGCGCACCGGCGACGGTCGAGGCGAAGGCGCCGCTCCCCGGTCCGGACGGCACGAGGTTCGCCCCGACGTGGCAGAGCGCCGTCAGCGCTCCGGACTCAGCCTCGACGCCGTAGAACCGTCCGAGCCCACGGCGCGCCACATCCTCGAGAAAGACGCGTTCGACGGGGTCGCGCGCGCAGAACGCGAGCACCTGTTCGCGGGAAGGCTCCGACACGGTCACGCCACAAGTCTTCTATAGGCTCAGCGCCCATGCCGATTCACGTTCGCGCCGAGCCGGGCCAGTACGCGGAGGCCGTCCTGCTCCCTGGCGATCCGCTCCGCGCCAAATACATCGCAGAGACCTATCTCGACGACGTCGAGCAGCGGAACGCCGAGCGCGGCCTGCTCGGCTACACCGGCACGTACAAAGGCAAGCCCGTCTCCGTCCAGGGCACGGGCATGGGCTGCCCGGGCGCGACGATCGTCTTCGAGGAGCTCGTCCAGCTCGGGTGCAAAAAGCTGATCCGCGTCGGTACCTGCGGCGGCCTTCAGCCCGACCACGCGCTTGGCGATCTGATCGTTGCGCTGACCGCGGTTCCGGCCGATTCGACGGCGATGCACCTCGTCGGCAACGAGCCACACTGCCCGACGGCGTCGTGGTCGATCATCCATGGTGCCGTGCACACCGCCAAAGAGATGGGCCAGCACCTGCATGTCGGCCCGATCGTCTCGAGCGATCTCTTCTACAACCCGGACGGCGGTCAGTACGAGCGCTGGTCGAAGCGCGGCGTGCTGGCGGTCGAGATGGAGGCGTCTGCCCTCTTCACCGTCGGCGCGATTCGCGGTGTCGAGACGGGTTGCCTGCTCACCGTCAGCGACATCGTCGTCGAGGGCGAGTTCACCCGCATCTCGGACGACGACCTGCGCGCAGCTGTCGACCGGATGACGAAGATCGCTCTTGACGTCGCGATCTCTGACTGACCAGACCGTATTTCTCGTCAACCCGGCGTCCGACAACGGGGCGACGGGCAAGCGCTGGCCCGAGCTCGCGCACCGCGCCGCGCGCCTCGGGCTGAGCGGCGAGACCCTCTTCTCCGAGCAGCCGGGGCACTTGATCGAGCTTGCGCGCTCGGCGGTCGACGGCGGCGCGACCCTCGTCGTCGCCGTCGGGGGAGACGGGACGATGAACGAGGTCGTGAACGGGATCGCGGGTCGCGACGTCGACTTCGCGACGATCCCACTTGGGACGGGGATGGACTTCGGCCGCACCTACGGGATCCCGACGAAGTTCGAGGACGCGGTTCGAGTCGCACTCCACGGGACTCCGCGCACGATCGACGCGGGTCGCGTCACGTTTCGCACCTGGGGCGGCGAGGACGCCGAGCGCTGGTATGCGAACGTCGGCTCGGTCGGCATGAGCGGTGCGGTCGCCCAGCGGGCGAACGGGATGTCGAAGTTGATGGGCGGCAAGGCGACCTTCTTCTATGCGCTGACCCGCGTCTTCTTCGAATGGGAGAACACCGAGGTGACGGTGCGCTTCGACGGACAGGAACGCCGCGGGAGGATGCACGACGTGATCGTCGCGAACGGGGTCTGGCACGGCGGCGGAATGAAGCTCGCACCAGATGCGCGCTCCGACGATGGGGCCTTCGACGTCATCCTGATCGGCGACGTCGGCAAGGTCGACTTCCTGACGACCGCGCCGAAGCTCTACAAGGGCAAGCACATCGGCCACCCGAAGGTGGAAGTCGTGCGAACTGCGCGCGTCGAGGTCGATGCGGCGGAGCATCTCCCGATCGAGCTCGACGGCGAGCAGGTTGGAACGACGCCCGCGACCTTCGAGGTCGTTCCCGGCGCCGTTCGCGTCCGCGTCCCCTCTGGTGTCTGACACCGGTCCCGACGCGCGCTAACAGGCCGTGTCGGCGTCGGGTGTCTGACACCGGTTCGCGTCGCCCTATGGCTTCGGACTTGAGGTCTTCTTCTTCGCGGCAGTCGTCTTCTTCGCACCGGCGGGCGGCGGCTTCTTCTTTGCGGAGTATTCGATCTTCGACAGGCGCTTCTCGAGTTGCGCGAGGCGCTTTTCCATCTGCTCGAGGCCACGCACGCGCTTCGAGAGATCGTCCACGCGGTCCTTCAGCTGCATCGCGCCCTGGAGGAGACGGTGTGCAGCGGGGTTCTGTTGTGCCTTGCCGAGCACTTCTTCGCCGAGCGAGGCGAGACGGTCGAGTGGGCTCTTGGCCATGTGGTTCCTTTCTCCGGTCAGCGCACGCGGCTAACCGTGTATGTCAGCTGGTAGCACCCTTTGACGTTCGACGGTGGACAGGTCGAGCCTGCAGTCGAGGCATCTGCGACGTGCGTGCCGAGCGCGAGCCCCTTGTTCGTGACCGTGATCGCGCCCGGGTAATCATCGCCGGACGAGTTGCCGACCTCGCTCGACGCAGGGCACGGGAGCGTCGGGTGGCCCGGGCCGTCCCAGCCCGGCAACGCCCCGAAGTCGCACTCGCGCGCGAGGGTCACGAGGGTCCACGGCTTGCCGTGCGCCACGTAGAAGTCGACCATCTGCGTGCCGCGAAACGTCGAGCCGTCCTTCGCGGCGAGCGTGCCCGGCCAGCGGCCCCAGATCCCGTCGACGCTCCAGTGCAGCTGCCACTCACCCGGCGCCGTCACGATCTGGCCGAGGAGCGTCGACTCGTTCGCGTACGGGCACGTCGGCTTGTCCGGCGGGCAACTCGGATCCATGGCGCGTCGAACGAGCAGCTTGTCGAAGTGCAAGCGCAGGTGGTCGAGCTTCGGTGCGTTCGCACACGTGGCGTATTCCTGACGGGCGACGACCACGCGTCGGCCCGCCGGGGCGTTGATTGCGAAGCTCAACCTCCAACCGGTACCCGTCCAGGCCGATGAGACCTGCTGGAAATTGACGCTCCCGTGATCGACCGAGCGAATTCCCGGCTGCTTGCACGGTGATGTTGGCGCAGGCAGGTCGAACGTATAGGTGCCGTTCACTGATAGCCAGTTCGTGTGCGCGTGTGCACACGTCTTGAACTGGTCGGAGCCCTTCGTCTCGTGCGCGCACTCTGCCTCCGCACCAGCGGGCGTCGCATCGGTCGAGACGAAGATGTCGCCCTCGGTCGAGCGACGGGGCGCGCTCGGCGAGACCGCGCGGGCGACGTAGGCCACGCGGAACGGATGGAACTCTGTCTTCTCACCTCGGCCCTGGTAGTGATCGCAGTCCCAGATCCACGACCCGAGCGCCTGAATTCGGTCGCCGGCCTGGGGCCGCGCCCACTCCGGATACGACGCCGACTCGCGCTCGAGGTGCAGCGTTCCTTGCTCGGGCGTCGTGTCGCGGGAGACACCGGTGAGGAAGTCGTTCGCCGAATCGACGGTGACGTCGATGTTGACGTCGTAGGAGTGATGGGTGATCGGATCGTCGGAGCTCGCGATCCGCGAGGCGAGCAAGCCGAGCGGCCCCTTGACCGTGCCGCTCACCCAGCGCGGCGCCGGGGGCGGCCCGCTGGCGGGGAAGTCCTTGTCGTTGACGTAGACCCAGTTGGGCGCGAGCCCGGTGTAGATCTTCGTCGTGTCGCGCTGGCAGCCGTCGGCGATCGCTTGCGCGTTCGGATCGGGTTTCACGTCGGCAAGCCGCCACGCGGCCGCTCCGGCAACGAATACCAACAGGAGCACGACCGTGATGATTCGCCTCACGGATTGATTATCACGGGTGTGCCCGCGATCGTCATGCGAAAGACCCTCGTGAGTGTCGCGTTTGGCAGGCGGATGCACCCGTTCGAGACCGCGTGACCGATCGACCACGGCTCGTTCGTCCCGTGGATCGCCACCGGGCCGCCCTGGGTCCAGCCGGTCAGCACGTTGGAGAACGCCGAGATCCCGATCGCACCAGGCCCATACGGGCCGCCGACATCGGCCGGGACGAGCCGCTGGTTGACGTAGAAGCGGCCGATCGGGGTCGGGGTCGACGGCGAGCCGACGGCGACAGAGGCGGTCAGCACCCGCTTCGCATTCCGGTAGAGCGTCAATCGGCGCTGGGACACATCGACGACGATCCGCGTCGACACCGTCTCGACGCGAAGCGCGCGGGCGCGCACGAACGCGGTCCGGCCGTTCGGCTTCCTCGGCAGCTGCACGCGGTACCAGCGAGGCGTGCAGTTCTGAGAAACGACTGAACCGACCACGCCGAAGACGGTCGGGTAGCCGTTGACGTTCCTCGAGCCGAAGCGCGCCGCGACGAAGCCGCCGGGCCGGTCGAACGCGATCGCCCCGAACGGCGCAGCTGCGGCGTAGGCGAGGCGCACCGAGCCGAGTCGAAGTTGCTCGCCCGCGGTGCAGCGCTGAGTCTTCGCCGCGAGCACGTGGGCAGTGTCGGGGCCTTTCTGTGCACCGCAACCGGCGAGCACCAGCGCGAACAGGGCGAGAGAGCGCTTCCTCATGGGGATAGAACGCGCGAGCCCCGCCGCCGGTGTCGGCCGTACCCTGAAAGCCCATGATCGTCGCGCATCTCGACCTCGATGCCTTCTTCGCCGCAGTCGAGGAGCTGGAGAACCCGGCTCTCAAACGCCTGCCGCTGGTCGTCGGCGGCGATCCGAAGGGCCGCGGCGTCGTCGCAACCGCGAACTACGTCGCGCGCGGCTTCGGCATCCACTCGGCCATGTCGTGCGCCGAGGCCTACCGCCGCTGCCCGCAAGCTGTGTTCGTCCGGCCGCGGCACTCGCTCTACAAGGACTACTCGCGCGAAGTGTGGTCGACGATCCGGGAGATCGTCCCGACCGTCGAGCAGGCGGGGATCGACGAGGGCTATCTCGACCTCGGAGAAGTCGCTCCCGCGTTCGACGACGCGCGGGCGCTCGCCGAGGCGGTGCGGGCGGTGGTGCGCGCGCGAACGAAGCTCTCGTGCTCGCTCGGCGTCGCGAGCTCGAAAGTCGTCGCCAAGGTCGCGTCCGACCGGCGGAAGCCGGGCGGGCTGACCGTCGTGCGCCCCGGAATGGAGGCCGAGTTTCTCGCGCCCTTTCCGATCCGCATCCTCCCCGGCATCGGACCGCGTGCCGAGGAGAGGCTCGTCGCGGTCGGCATCAAGACGATCGGCGACATCGCCGCGCTCGAGGACGACGACCTCAGAAGCGGCGTGCTCAGCGGCAAGGTCGGGCGCGAGCTGCGCGACCGCGCACGCGGGATCGACCGCCGCTCCCTCGAGGTCTCCACCGAGCGCATCTCGATCTCGCAGGAGGAGACCTTCGAGCGGGACATCGCAGATGCGGAGCGCCTGCACGACGAGCTGCGCCGGATGGCGGTGAAGCTCGCCGAGCACCTGCGGGGCCGCGGGATGGTCGGGCGAACCGTGACGACGAAAGTGCGCTATCCCGACTTCGCGATCCGGACCCGCTCCACCTCGCTGCCGGTGGGCACCGACGACGCCGAGCGGATCGGCGAGCTCGCGTGCCAGCTGCTCGACCGGGCGCTCCACGACCGGCCCGGGCCACTCCGGCTCGTTGGCGTCGGGGTGTCGGGGCTCGAGGACCACGTGCAACTTTCCTTGACCGCCGTCGTCTGACCGGTTACTGAATGGTTGCAGGACTTTCACCCTTTCGAGGCACACGGCAACCGACCCCGGTCCTACACTGAGAGCGAGATGAGCGCCCACCCCACCAAGGTCCACGAGCACGTCGCCAAGCGTGTTCATGTCCTTCTGCAGCGAGCCGGCGTCCCGTACGAGATGGAGCAGCAGATCTGCACGTCCTGCAGCCGAGTCCTCGACGAGAGACCGGTCAAGCGCGCCGCCGCTTAGGCGGCGACGCGGCGCGAGCAGCACGCACAGATGGCGCCCCAGACGCGGCGCCAGCTGGCGCGATCGCTCTTGCTGTTACTCCCGGTAGCGGCTGCGAGCGCTCCCGCCATCTGACTTGGTCTGAGACGTCTCCGCACGCACTCCTCACACCACGTCGCCGCCCGCGTCCAACGCTGCAGCTGCGTTGGCCGGCACCGCCGGTCGTCTCGGCGTCACCCGCTCGAGCGATTCGTAGGGCTGTCCGAGCGGCGGCCGGAGATCCTCCTCGCCGGCGTTCGGCCACAGCGAGCACGCCCGCTCGGCCTGCGCGGCGATCGTCAGAGAGGGATTGACCCCGAGGTTCGCGTTCACGGCAGCGCCGTCCACGACGTGCACGCCGGGCGCGGAGACCACGCGGTGATAGCGGTCGACAACGAGTCCCACGCACGCGCCGCCGAGGATGTGGGCGGTGGTCGGGGTGCCAAGAACGACCTCGTTGATGGAGCTCCCGGCGTCACCGCCGATCAACTGGGCGGCAAGGCGCGCGGCCTCGTTTGCGACGGGGATCTTGCCCGGGGCATTCGAGTCGAGCGAGGTCAGCCGTCCACGCTTCAGCCGGAGGCGCAGCGTGTTGTCGCGCGCCTGCATGACGAGCAGGATCACCGTCCGCTCGGACCAACGGCGAAGCCAGAGACTGCGCGCGAACGCGAGCGGGTGACGGGCGGCCGCCGCGAGCCAGCGGGCGGGGCCGGCCTCGTCGACGAGGATCGTCCCGAGCAGCCCCATCAAGTTCGAGCCCTTGCCGTAGCGCACGGGCTGGATCTGCGTCTGCTCGTCGGCCCGGATCATCGAAGTGATCGCGACGCCGTGTGAGTAATCGACGCCGGCACGCTTCGCCGAGGCGCCGACGATCACCTCGGAGTTCGTGCGCACGTCGTCGCCGACGTGCGGCCCGCCGAGGCCCGAACGGAAGAGGATCCCGAGCGTCCCGAGCACCCCGGCCGCGAGCACCACCTGCGGCGCGCGAAAATCGCCTCCGCTCGTTTCGACGACCCAACTTTGTGGTGAGTCATCACTAAGTCGGAGAACCTTCGTGTCGGCGTGGATCGCGGCGCCGTTGCGTTCGGCGAGCCAGAGGTAGTTGCGGTCAAGGGAGTTCTTCGCGCCGCGGGGGCAGCCGGTCATGCACGCGCCACGCAGGTCGCAGCCGTTGCGCAGCGGCCCCTCCCCGCCGAAGTACGGGTCGACGCCGTCCTCGCCGAACCACACTCCGACCGGGGTGTGCTCGAACGTGTCGGCCACGCCGAGTCGCGCCGCGACGCCACGCATCACTTCGTCGGCGGCCGTGTCGCCCGGAAAGCGCGTCACGCCGAGCATTCGGCGCGCCTGCTCGTACCAAGGTGCGAGCTCCTCGGCCCAGGCGGCATCCGGCCAAACATGTGCTGGTGGCTCGTAGAGGGTGTTCGCGTAGACGAGCGAGCCGCCGCCGACACCCGCGCCCGAGAGCACGAGCACGTCGCGCAGCGGTGTGATCCGCTGAATGCCGCGACAGCCGAGCCGAGGCGCCCAGAGGTAGTCGCGCACGTGCCAGTTCGTCGTCGGAAAGTCCTCCGGCTCGAAGCGCCGACCCTCCTCGAGCACCGCGACGCGGTAGCCCTTCTCCGTCAGCCGGAGCGCGGCGACCGCACCGCCGAACCCGCTCCCTACGACGACGACATCGAAATCTCCAAGCATGTCGCGAGTGTCTCACCCGCCGCGGCGTGGACGACGAGCGAAGCCTGCGCGTCGTACGGTGTCGGCTCGCGATTGACGATCGCGAGCTTGCCGCCGTTGGCGAGCGTCTCGCCGGGCAGCCCTGCGACCGGCCAGACCTCGAGCGACGTCCCGACCACGAGCAAGAGCTCTGCGCCACGGGCGAGCGCGGTCGCGCGGTCGATCGCAGCAGCCGGAAGCAGCTCGCCGAACATGACGACGCCGGGCTTGAGGACGGCGCCGCAGTCTGCGCACCGAGGCAGCGGCAGCAACTCGCGTACGTGCGCCTCGTGCCGGCCGCACGCGACACACACGGCCGATGTGATCGAACCGTGCACCTCGATCACATCGCGCGAGCCGGCAGCCGCGTGGAGTCCGTCGACGTTCTGCGTGATCACGGCCTGCACGAGCCCGAGGGACTCCAGTTCGGCGAGCGCGATGTGCGCCGGGTTGGGCGCCGCGCCCGCCAGTACGCCGAGCCGGAGCGCGTAGAACTCCCAGACCTGCGCGGGGTCGCGCCGGAACGCCTCGATCGACGCGACCTCGTAAGGGTCGTACTGCGCCCAGATTCCAGAGGCACTTCGGAAGTCCGGGATGCCGCTCTCCGTCGACACGCCTGCGCCCGTGAGAACGACACATGGCTGATTCGCGCGGATCAGTTCTGCGAGCATGGCTGCCTCGTGCATGAGTTCAGTTTCTCAACCGACGTCAAGGTGCGCTTCGCGGAGACCGACGCGCAGGGGATCGCGCACAACTCGAACTACCTGATCTGGTTCGAGGTGGCACGGGTCGAGTATCTCGAGCGCCACACCGGTGGGTACCAGCGGCTGCGCGAGCTCGGCATCGAGGCGCTCGTGCTCGAGTCTCACGTGCGCTACCTGCAGCCGGCGCGCTTCGACGACCGCCTCGTGGTCCGCGCACGCTGCGTCGACGTGAAGGGCGCCCGTTTCCGGTACGAGTACGCGATCGAGCGCGAGGGCGTAGTGATTGCAGACGGCTGGACGGCGCACGCGACCGTCGACGGCGGGACACTGCGCCCGACGCGGGTGCCGACGTGGCTCGCCGAGGCGATCGCTAATGCGGAGCGGTCGGCGCCGAATCCAACGGCGTCGTGACGGCCTTCTTTGCGGCCTTCGGCTTCTTCGGGCCGACGCGCACGATCTTCGGCTCCGCGCGGTAGCTCGAGTACCAGGTCGCGTCGGAGAGGAGCTTGCCGCCCGCGTCGTACACCTTGCGCTCGACCGAGGTCGCCTGCGCCGGAGTCCCCGTCGAGTCGACAACGACCTCCCCGGGTTTCAGTGTCGCGTCCACCGTCTTCTGCACCGGGGGCGGAGCGACGAAGCGCAAGGGCGCGGTCGTGCTCTCGACGCGGCGGTGCTGCGGCGCACCGTAGAGGACGACCGTGAGCGATGACGAGCCGACGAAGGTGCGAAGTAGAAGCCAGTGCTTCGTGTCGTTCACGAACTTGAGGTCGATGCCGGGGTAGTCGACCGTAGCGTCCCGGCCGAGTGGGTAGTGCGAGATGTAGAGCGCGTGGTTCGTCCGCGAGGTGATCGGCAGCCCCGCCTCGTACGCAGCGTTGAAGACGGTCGTCGAGACCTGGCAGACGCCGCCGCCGAGGCCGGTCTGCAGCTCCCCGTTCACGATCACAGGCGCCTCGAGGAACCCCTTCGCGGCGGAACGCTCGCCGGTCGTTCCGTTGAACGAGAACGTCTCGCCCGGCGCGATGAACTTGTGGTCGACAAGGTGCGCGACGAGCTGCACGTTGTGAATGCGGTTCGCGATCCCGCCGTAGAACGTCTCGTAGCTGCCCACCGTGCCGGTGATGCCCATCGCCTGCGCGTCCGCCGTGGTGCGTTTTGGCTGCTGCTCGGCGAGGACGAGCGCCGCGGTGCGATCCATCACCCGGGTGGCGGCAGCAAGGATGCGCGCCGCTGACTGGGGCACGTCGAGCCCGAGCCCGGGCTGCGCCGGAACGACCCGCACGTTGCCGCCCGAGGTGACTGCGAAGTCGGCGTCCTTGGGGGGCGTGTCAACGGTCTTCTCGAGGCGCGCGAAGTAGGCGTCCGCCGGGGAGCCGGAGAAGCGCATCGTCGAGAGGTCGAGCAGCTTCGCGAGCCGCCAGCGCGGCAGCTTCAAGCGCGTCGGGCCAGCGATCAGCGTCACCGGCGCCGCGATGATGCGGGACGCCGTGCGCTGCGCATTCGTCAGCGTCGCAACGGTCACGCGCGGCGCATCGACCTGAACAGGCAGGCCGACCACCGCCTCGCGCGCGAACGACGCGAGCGAGCGAACGAGCACCCCACGCGCTGCCGGCTTGTCCAGCGACTGGCCCGTCGAACCCGCCGCGATCGTGATGTGCAGCCCGCGCCGGACGAGCCGCGCCTCCTGGTGGGGCCGGTCGATCGCCTTCGCGAGCAGCTGGAGCTCATAGGTGAGCGCCGCGTCATAGGCCCGGATCGGCGGCACGAGATCCTGGGGGAAGAACTCGAGCTCGAGCCGCCGGTAGCCGCGCACGAAGCCGAAGCCGCCGCCCTGTTTCTGTGCGTTTGCGACCGCGGTCGCCCAGTCCACCTGCACGCCGAGCTGGCGCGCGGTCAGCGAGAAGCGCTTTCCGGCCGCCGTGAAGACCACCGGAACACGAGCGACGCGTTCGGAGCGCCGCTCGAGGAGCTGTCGCGCATCCCTCGGCGTCAGCCCGCCGACGTCGATCCCTGCGATCCGGGTGCCCTTCGCCAGTTTGCCCGGCGACCCCGCGAAGATCAGGCCGAGGCCGATCGTGATGATCGCGGCGGCGGCCGCCAGGAGGAAGAGCCTCGGCCAGAAACGGCCCCGCGCGGACGCGCGGCGGCGGGTGCGGACAGCCGAGGACGACGCAGCCACGAACCGCGCATGGTAGCCGCGTCTTTGTGACGTGTTGCTCGATCTAGAACACGAAGAGCTCGACGCCGCCGGAGACGTTGAGCTCGATGCCCGTGATGTACGCGGCGAGGTCGGAGCAGAGGAACGCGATCGCGTTCGCGATGTCTTGCGGCTCGCCCGGGCGCTTGAAAACGGTCCGGTTCGCGATGCGCTCGTTCATGGACGCGTTCGCCATGTGGAAGGCCTCGCTCCCGATGATCCCCGGCACGATCGCGTTCGCAGTGATGCCGTGGCGTCCACCTTCCATCGCGAGTGTCTTCGTCAGTCCGAGGACGCCCGCCTTGGTGGTCGAGTACGACGCCTGGCCGAAGCCGCCGAGCGTGCCCGCAACCGAGGCCATGTTCACGATGCGCCCCCACTTCCGTTCCTTCATGTGGGGCCACACCGCCTGCCCGCAGTTGAACGCGCCGGTCAGGTTGACGCGCAGGTCGCGCTCCCACAGGTCGGGGTTCTGGTCGGGAAACTGGCCAACGTGGTCGAGCGTCCCCGCGTTGTTGACGAGGATGTCGACGGAACCGAGCTCCTCCACCGTCTTCGCGACAGCCGCAGCGACCTGGTCACGGTCGGTGACGTCGCAGCGCACCGCGAACGAGCGGCGCCCCATCGCACGGATCTCCTCCGCGGCCGACTCCGTCCCGACGAGCCCCTGCGTGCGGGCGACGGTCGCGAGCGGCCCGTAGGCGTCCGTCTCTTCCGTCAACTCCGACTCGACGAGCAGGTCGGCGATCACGACGTCCGCACCGGCACGCGCGAGGGTCAACGCGTCGGCGCGGCCGAGCCCGCGCGAGCCACCCGTGACGAACGCAACGCGTCCTGAGAGATCGATGTCGATTGCCACTGAGTTGCCTTCCCTCCGTCGAGCCTACGGAAATGTCACCCGCGCGGGATGAAGATCTCTTTGGCGATCACAAGCCGCTGGATCTGCGAGGTGCCCTCGTAGATCTGGAACAGCTTCGCGTCCCGCATCAGCTTCTCGACGGGGTACTCCTTCATGTAGCCGTACCCGCCGAAGACCTGCACCGCGTCGGTCGTGACCTTCATCGCGGTATCGGCTGCGAAGCGCTTGGCGAATGACGAGTACAGCGTTGCGCGATCGCCCTGGTCGAGCATCCACGCAGCCTGCCATGTGAGCAGGCGCGCCGCTTCGATCTCGGTCGCCATGTCGGCGATCATGAAGTTGACGCCCTGGTGCATCGCGATCGGCACGTCGAACGTGACGCGCTCCTTCGCGTACTCGACGGCGAGCTCATACGCCGCCTGCGCGACGCCGACGGCGCCGATGGCTGTGCCCGGCCGGGTGAAGTCGAGCGTCTGCATCGCGAGCTTGAACCCGTCGCCCTCTTCACCGAGACGGTTCGCGGCGGGCACGACGACGTCCTGGAGCGCGAAGGCCGACGTATCGGTCGCGCGCTGACCCATCTTGTCGAGGTGCGACTCGATCGTGACCCCGGGCGTGTCCATCGGGACGATGAACGCCGAGATGCCGCGGTGACCCTTCGAGACGTCGGTCTTCGCGAAGACGACCGTCCAGGCCGCGTAACCCGCGTTGGTGATGAAGGTCTTCGATCCGTTGAGCACGTACTCATCGCCTTGGCGGACCGCGGTCGTCTTCAGGCGCGCCACATCGGAGCCGGCTTCTGGCTCGGAGAGCCCGAACGAGCAAAGGATCGGCTCTTCGATCAGCGGCGGCAGCCAGGTCTCCTTCTGCTCGTCGGTGCCGGCGATCAGGACGGGGCCGGCACCGAGGCCGTTCGCGCCCAGCGACGTACCGATGCCGGTGCAGCCCCAGTTGAGCTCCTCACCGACCAGCATCCCGTCGAACGAGTTCAGGCCGAGGCCGCCGTACTCCGTGGGAACGTTCAGATTCATCAGGCCGACCTCGTGGGCCTTCGCGATCACGTCGACCGGATGCGTCATGGCGACGTCGTACTCGGCTGCCTTCGGACGGATTTCCTTGGTCGCGAACTCGCGCGCGACGGCGCGCAGCTCCTTCTGCTCATCCGTGAGGGCGAATGAGACCCCGCCCTGAACTGCGGTTTCGGCCGTTGCCATGCCTACGCTCCCGAGTTGATTGATCAGTCAGTCAACCAGGGTAGCGCGCCGCGGCTCGACCGGCAACACCGCTGACGGCGCGATCGGCAGGCGGATCGTGAAGGTCGTCCCGCGTCCCGGCGCCGTATCGACCAGTACCGTCCCACCGCTCTGACCGACGATGCCGTGCACGGTCGAGAGGCCGAGGCCCGACGATTCGGCAAGTGGCTTCGTCGTGAAGAAGGGCTCGAAGATCTGCGTCCGGGTCTCCTCGCCCATGCCGATCCCCGTATCGGCCACCGAGAGCACCGCGGTGTCGCCGTCGCTCAGAACGGCGACGGTCAACGTCCCGCCCTCGGGCATCGCGTCGCGTGCGTTGACCGCAAGGTTCATCACGACCTGCTCGAACTGCGTCTGGTCGGCACGCACGATCACCGGCTCGGCGCCGAAGAGCGTCTGCAGCCGCACGTCTTCGCCGATCAGGCGCTTCAACAGCGTGTCCATCTTCTGGACAACGTCGCGCAGGTCGATGTCCTGGGTTTGCAGGATCTGGCGACGACTGAAGGCGAGCAGTTGGCGGGTGAGGTCGCTTGCGCGGACGGCGGAGTCGCGAATCGCCTCCACCTTGTCGCGACTGCGGTCGTCTGTGCCGGCCTGTTGCAGCAGGAGGTCGCTGTAGCCGATCACCGCCGTCATCAGGTTGTTGAAGTCGTGCGCGATCCCGCCCGCCAGCTTCCCGATCGAATCCATCTTCTGCGCCTGGCGCAGCTGATCCTCGAGCTCGCGCCGACCGGTCACGTCCTCGATGAGACTGATCCCCAGGTCGTCGTCGACGTCGAGCGCAACGTTGACATGGGCCTCGATGTAGGAGCCGTCGCTGCGCCGGTAGCGCTTGTCGATCGAAAATGCGTCACGGCTGCCGGCATCGAGCTCGAGCTGCTGCATGAGATCGTGGTCGTCTGGGTGCGTGACATCCGTGTAGTGCATCGCCGCGAACTCGGCGCCCGTGTAGCCGAGCATCCGCTGCAGCGCGGGATTCGTCTCGCTCATGATCCCGTTCCTGCCGATCGAGATGCCGATCGGCGCCCGTTCGAAGACGAGCCTGAACTTTCGCTCCGATTGTTCGGCCTTGTGGCGCAGGCGCTCGAGCTCCCAGACGAGCAACCCACCACGCAGCACGACACCTGCGGTGATCACGACGAGTGCGAGCTCGTTTGCAACCGCGTTGACCGGAGCACCGAGCGCGCGATACACGACCATGGCGATCGGTACTGCGACGAGGCCCAGGCCGAGCACGAGCGCACGCCGCATCGGCAGTGACGGCCCGTGCTTGGCGCGCGGGCGAACGAGACGGCTCATCGAAGGCAGGAGCGCAGCCGTGGCGAAGAGGACGTAGCTCATCAACCACCCGACATCGAGCCAGCCGCCAGGGCGATACGAGTCACTTGTCGCAGGCATGACGTATCCGGCATCTGCGGCGAAGAGTGCGATCACACCCGCGAGCAGCAACCAGTACGAGAGCGAGCGGCTGCCGCGGACGAAGACGAGGCGCACGAGCAACGCGAGCAGGACAAGATCAGCGACGGGATAGGCGGTTGCAACGATCCGCGCACCGATCGGCCCGGTCGTCATCGAGCTCGACGCGAAGAGCGCCCAGCCGCACACGCCGACGACGAGCGCCAGCAGCGATGCATCGAGATGGGAACCGAGGTCCCGCTTGTCGCCGATCGAGGCAACCAGCCAGGCCATCGAGACGATTAGAACCAGGTCGCCACCGAGATAGACAGCATCGACGGGAGACGGCGAGTCCACACCGGAGCCGAATGCGACGTCGCCGATCGCAAACAGCAGCTGCGATAGCCCGATTCCGACCCACGGGCGCCAGGCCGCCGGGCGGCTGACGACAACGCCGAGCACGATCAGTCCGGCCGCAGACAGACCAACGCTGTCGTAGAGCTCGTTGTTGCCGCCGAGCGCGGAATTCAGCACAACGGCGACTACGCCGAAGGCGAGATAGGCCCGTGCCGCAATCGAAGCCACGACTCGACTATCGACACGAGAGCTCACGAGTCGGCTCACCTGACAGAGCCATCGGCGTCACCCGTTTCGGGGATGGGAAACGTTTCCGCCCACAGCGAGCACCGCGACTGCGGCACGCCTCGGTTACGCGTTGAGAATCGAGGCGGACTGACCGGCCGAGCCTGCCGGTGCAACCCCGCCCGTCACGCCGGCGTGACCGCCCGCCCCGCCTGCGCCGCCACCTGCGACCGTGATCGACGTCGAAGCGTCGAGTGTCGCGCTCGAGCCCGATCCTTTGAGAACGCCGACGCTAGGACCGCCGGCGCCACCGCCACCGCCACCCCCAACCCCTCCGGGCCCGCCGCTCCCACCGGACCCACCCTGACCGATCTCGGCGGTGCAGTTCGAACCGCCGGGGGCTCCAGCGCCGCCGACGCCGTTCCGGCCGCCGTTACCGCCGTTGCCGCCTGCGCCACCACGGCCGACGGTGATCGTCGTATCGACGATGTCGACCGTCGAGGCGCCCGAGAGGTAGACCCCGAAGGAGCCGCCGCCGGCACCGCCGCCGCTACCGGACGTGCCGCCGCTGCCGCCAGCGCCGCCACCGCCGCCGCCGTTCCCGCCTCCGTTGTTGCAGAAGAAGCAGCCCTGGCCGCCGCCGCCACCGCCGCCACCGCCACCGCCACCCGCGCCGCCGGCCGCGCCACCGCCACCATTCGATCCGGCCCAGATCAACCCGGCGGCACCGCCGTTACCGCCTGCGCCCGGCCCTCCGGCCGGGCCGAGACCGCCGTTGTGACCAAACGAGCCGGGTGCGCCGGGATCGCCGCCGCCGCCGCCGACTCCGCCGCCACCACCGTTCCCGAACGGGCCCAGACCGTTGGCACCGGAGAAGCCTGCGTTCAAGCCTTCAGGCCCGCCAGCGCCACCAGCCCCGCCTCCGGCAGCCACTGTGCTCGGCGCCCCGGAGCCGCCGGCGCCCGCGGCGCTGTCACAGGTTCCGGCTTGCCCCGATGCACCGGAAAGTCCGTCGGAGCCGTCGGTGCCGCTCGCGCCGTCGAGGCCTAGCGCGCCATCCGCGGCGGTGATCACATCGTGGACGAGGTGCACGTTTGAGCCGGCCACTGCGCGCACCCCATACGCGCACGTTTCACCGGCGGCGAGGGTCGCGTGCAGCGTGAGGTTGGTCAGCGTCACGTTCGTCACCGCCTGAGCGAGCACCGCCTGCGGCGCTCCCGTGATCTGGGTCGCACCGCTCACTGCGCTCGACCACGTGATCTCGTCATAACCACCCGTGATGTCGACGCTGCTCTTCAGAGATACGGTGCCCACGTAACTGCCCACGGCGACCAGTACGTCGTCCCCGGCGGCAGCCTTCGCGACACCGGCCTGGATCGTCAGAAGCGGATGCTGCGCGTCACCACTCGCACCGTCATTGCCGTCCGGGGCTACGTGAATCGCGGTCGGTGAGCCACCGCCTCCGCCGGAGCCGGTCACGCAGGTGAGAGTCGCGACGCCACCGGCCCCATACGAGATGGCGATCGCGCCGGACTCTGTGCCGTTCGTGCACGCGAGGCCGGCGAGTGCGCCGAATGTCGAAATCGTGCCGGCAGGCCCTTGTGGCCCCGTTGCACCCTGCGGCCCGATCCCACCCTGCGGCCCGATCCCACCCTGCGGCCCCGTCGCACCCGTGTCGCCCTTCGCGCCGGCAGGCCCCTGCGAGCCGGTCGCACCGGTGTCGCCCTTTGGGCCGGCCTGACCTGGAGGCCCGGCCGGGCCGGTCGCACCCGAGGGGCCGACCGCGTTCCAGGTGACGAAGCGCTCGCTCGGGTTGCAGTCCGCGGCGCCGGCCACGAGCCTGAGCTGACCGTTCTCCTTCTTCGCGCAGGCGGAGATCGTCGTCGTCGCGATGTGCGCAGTGTCGCTGACCGCGTATCCGATACCGGCGGCGCCGAACAGCGCGGCCAGAGCGAAGGCAAGCGACCTGATCGGAACCCGCAGCATCCTCATTCCGCGGCCGAACCTCTCACATCGGGTCGGCAAAGTCCATGTCGGGTCCCGGTGCTACCCACGGAACACAGGCGGCCACAGGGGCCGCGGCTGCCACCGCGGGCCTAGCTCACGCCGACCGCTGCGCCGCCTGCGGTGCCCAGCGACCGACATACGAGCCATCGGGGTCGTGCTTCTTCGCCTGCAGGAACGGATTGAAAATCCGGTGCTTGGCTTTGACGACCCAAAGCCAGTTACCTCGGTTCGAGGCGACGTCCGCGTCGAGTAGCAGCTCCTCGAAGTGACGGGCTCCGAGACGCCAGTCCACGCCGAGGTCGTGCACGAGGTAGGACGCCGCGACCATGCGAACGCGATTCGGGAACCAGCCTTCCTCGGCGAGCTGTGCCATTCCCGCGTCGACAAACGGGACGCCGGTCTGTCCCGCCCGCCAGGCTTCGAACCGTTCGTCGGTCGGAGCTTCCGTCCCGAGATCGAAGTCGGCAGGCCGCGCATGGAGCAGTTGAGCATAGAAATCGCGCCAGCAGAGCTGACGTACGAACTCGGGCTTTTGTTCCGCGCGCACGGCGCATTCGAGTGGTGACAGCGCGCCGAAGTGAAGGTACGGGCTCAAGCGGGAGCCGGTCTCGGCATCGCCCTGGAGCCAGGCGCTGAGCGCTCGACGGGCGGGCGTCTCCGGTGCGGGAATGGGCGCAGTCTCGAGAGCCCGTCGCGGCTGCTCGCTCCAAACACGAAAGTACGGCGTGAAGACGCGATAGGTCTTGATGTCGCCAAGCCCGATCACGGTCGTTCCGGGGTAGAGCCGGAGATCGAAGCGGGCTGCGAGCCGCCGCTCGCGCCGCTGCGCATAGGGGCTTGCGTCTTCCGAGCAGAAAACCGCGTCAGGGGCAAAGCGCCCGACCTCCTCGACTGGGTCGCCGCTGACGATCGTGACGCCGGGCAAGTCGGCGAGGAGGCGATCGAGGAAGGCGAGGCGCCGCGGGGACGCGCGGATCTGGGAGTCGCGCACGAAGAGGACGACGACGTTTTTCGCTTCACGAAAGGCAGCGGCGAGCGCGGGGTTGTCGTGAAAGCGCAGATCGCGCGTGAGGAGAGCAACCGCCGTGTCCACGTCTGCGCCGAGCCTACTCTCGGTAGGCTGGCGCCCGATGGATTTCAACCTCACCGACGAGCAGCGGCTGATCCAGGACACCGTGCGCGCCTTCGTGGACGAGCGCGTCCTCCCCGTCGCCGTCCAGAACGACATCGATCACAAGCTCGACATGGAGTTGATCGAGGGCATGGCCGAGCTCGGGATCCTCGGGATCGTGGTGCCGGAGGAGTACGGCGGCGCCGGCCTCGACTACGTGGCCGAGGCGCTCGCGTGTGAGGAGATCGAGCGCGGCGAAGCCGCCTTCCGCACGCTCATCTCGGTCCACGTCGGGCTCAACTCGCTGTCGCTCCTCAAGTACGGCTCCGAGGAGCAGAAGCAGCGCTGGCTGACGCCGCAGGCGAAGGGCGAGAAACTCGCGTGCTTCGGACTGACGGAGCCCGGCGCTGGATCTGACGTCGCGGCGATGCGCTCGACCGCGCGCCGCGAGGGCGACACGTATGTGCTGAACGGCCAGAAGAACTGGATCTCGTACGCGTCGGTCGCAGACCACGCGCTCGTGTTCGCAAAGACCGACCCGGGTGCGGGCCACAAGGGCATCAGCGCGTTCGTGCTCGAGAAGGGCATGAAGGGCTTCACCACGCAGGACACGGAGCACAAGCTCGGCATCTGGGCCGGCTCGACCGGTGAGCTCTTTTTCGAGAACGTCGAAGTCCCCATCGAGAACCTGATCGGCGACGAGGGCCAAGGCTTCGAGATCGCGATGCACTCGCTCGACCAGGGCCGCTTCACCGTCGCGGCCGGCGCTGTCGGCGTGATCCGCGCCTGCCTCGAGCGCTCGGTCGAGTACGCGCGCGAGCGTGAGACGTTCGGCCAGCCGATCGGCAAGTACCAGTTCGTCCAGGACATGATCGCGAAGATGGTGCTCGGCTACGAAACGTCGAAGCTCCTCGTCATGCAGGCCGCGTGGATGAAGAACGAGGGCAAGCGCAACACGCGCGAGACATCACTGGCGAAGTGGCACGCCACGGAATCGGCGTTCGAGGCAGCGCATCTCGCGATCCAGGTCTTCGGCTCGTACGGTTACTCAGCCGAGTACGGCATCGAGCGGCACTTCCGGAATGCGCGCGCTCCGATCATCTACGAGGGCACGACGCAGATTCACAAGATGATGCAGGCGGAGCACGCACTCGGCTTCCGCAAGCTGAACGGCAAGGGCGGCGAAGTGTCCCCGCTCTGCTCGTGGGCCCCGGCGCTGTCGCCGGTGCACGCGTCAGCGTAAGTCCGACACGAGCTCCAGGAAGTCACCGCCCGCCCAGCGGTAGCGTTCGCCGGGCTCGCAGAGCCCGGCGCGCACGGGGTTGTCGAAGACGTACGCGCACACCCGCCCGAGGTCGTCCTCTCCTTCCAGTGACCGGGCGCCAAACCGCCCCTGAAACAGATGCCCGACCCGGTCATAGCGCTCGTTGAACGCTTCTGCGTACCGGAAGCTCAATCGATGCATCCCTCGCGAGAGTCGGTCGAGATCGGCAACGACGACGAGGTGGAAGTGGTTCGGCATCAGCATCGATGCGTAGAGCGTCCAACCGAACCCGCGAACGACACGCCGCAATAAGCCGACGAAGAGGAGATAGTCCTGCTCGTCCACGAAGATCCGGCGGCGCTCGACACCTCGATTGACCACGTGGTAAGCGCCATAGGGCGGCAGCACCGATCGTGGTTGACGCGCCATGCAACGACGCTAGGCGACACATGCCGCGCCCGCAACTGCCGCGAACGAACCTGTCCAAACGGACATGCCCGGGGACAGTCCCTGGCCATGACTGAATGGCACGTGGTTCGCATAGACATGGCCGGGGACAGTCCCTCGCCATGTCCTAAATAGACAGCGCTTCTAGGCCTCGCCGTCCCAGTAGTCGACTGCGTCACCGATGCGGAAGAGCTTGTTCGGCGGCCAGATGCCGATCTTGTCGGAGTCGGGATAGATCGCCGCTCCTGGGTCGCCCTTGCTCGAGAGGATCGCGACGCGCAACGTCTCGTCGGTGTTGTTTGTGACCTTGTGCGCACCTTCGGGCCCGTCGGGGAAGAACGCCGCGTCCCAAGGACGCAGCTCACGCTCGCCCTCCGGAGTGCGCAGGGTTGGGTGGCCGGTCAACACGAACAACCACTCATCGCAGCCGAGCTCGTAGTGATACGGGCAAATGCTCTGGGCCGGCGGCAGTTCGTACACCGTCAACCCAAGTAGCTGACCACCGACGAGCGGGCCGACGCGCACTGCCGAGACGTGGTACCCCTCTGCGTCGTCATCGTCCTTCGCCACCGCGACGTCAAAGAGATTCACGACTCGCCTTCCCAGTACTCGAGCGGATCGCCCAGTCGGCCGCGATGCGAGAAGCCTGGCCCATCGAGCTTGAACTTGCCGCTGTCGGGATAGACCGTCGCGTCACCCACCGGCGCAACGCTCGAGGGCATCGCGAACCGAGCGGCGGTGGCGCCGTGATTGCGCACGGCGTGGGCGCCGGCGGCGCCCGGCGGGAAACACGCAACCTCGCCCGCGCGAAGCACACGCTCGCCGTCCGGCGTACGCAGCGTGAGCTCGCCCGAAACCACGATCAACCACTCCTCTTCGTTGAGCTCAAAGTGGTACGGCCACGTCGCCTGGCCGGGCTCGATCTCGTAGACCGACAATCCTGTGAGCGCGGCATCGAGCTCCCAGCCCACGCGCCGCTTGCCGAACCGATGGCCGTCCGGACCGTCCTCGTATGTCGACAGCTCGATGTCCAGCAGGTTGAAGATGCGTTCACTCACGCCGCGAGTCCCGCGTGCGCAACGTCTACGACCGTGACGACAGCGCGTTCGACGTCCTCTTCCTCCGCAGGCAACTGGCCGAGCACCCAACCCGTGAGGATCTCCTCGAGCGCGCCGTACACGACCCACGCCGCAAGCCTCGGATCGCAGTCCGCGCGCACCTCACCGCGCTTCTGCGCGGCCTCGATCATCCGTTGCAGCGAGTGGAATACGCCGCGCACTTCCGTGATCTGGTCGCCGACGGCCGGGCTCCGCGCGATCTCGCGGACGAGGACGGCGATCAGATCCGGCGTCATCAACCACGAACCGAGATAGATCCGCGCAAACCGCCGCAGCTGCTCGCGCAACGGCACATCTGCCTGCTCGATTCGGTCGGTGTCCGCTGCCAGAAGCTCCCAGACCTCTCGGAAGATCGTTTCCAGCACTTCTTCCTTCGAGCGAAAGTAGTGGTAGAGCAAACCGTGCGCGACCCCGGCCTCTTCGGCGATATCGCCGACACGCGAGCCGTGGAATCCCTTGCGCGCGAAGACTCGCACCGCGGCGTCCAAGAGATCCCTTCGTCTGTCGATTGTCCGCTCTGCCAACGCTCGCCCAGCATAATCGGCCTGGATGCATCCGCTCTCAGGCCTGACCGTCGCCGACTTGACCCGCTATCTGCCCGGACCGTACGCGAGCCGCGAGCTCCTACGCCTCGGCGCGCGGGTCGTGAAGATCGAGCCGCCGGACGGCGACCCCGTCGCCACCACGAATGCGGCCGCCTACCGCGCGCTAAACGACGGCAAGGAAATCATCTCGTGGGATGCGCGGAGCGAACCGCCGCCAACTGTTCTCGTGGAAGCCGACATCGTTCTCGAGGGTTTCCGCCCCGGCGTCTGGGAGCGCCTCGGCGTGGAGCTTCCACATACGACGATCCTCTGTTCGATCACCGGCTTCGGCTCCGAAGGTCCGCACAGGCTCGACGCCGGCCACGACCTCAACTACCTCGGCTATGCGGGCGCGCTCGAAGACACCGCGCCCGCGCTCCCGCCTGTCCAGGTCGCAGATCTCGGCGCAGGCGCGCAAGCAGCAGTGATCGAGATCCTCGCGGCACTGCTCGAACGTGCGCGGACCGGTCTCGGCGCGCATCTCATCGTGTCGATGACGCACGGCTCCCACAACTTCGTCGCGCACCGACTGCATGGCGAGCCGATACCGCGGCTCCTGACCGGCGGCGCTGCCTGCTACGGCATCTACGAGACAGCGGACGGCCGCTACCTCACGGTGGCCGCGCTCGAGCCGAAGTTCTGGCGCACCCTCTGCGACCTTCTCGAGCGCCCGGAGCTGATCGATCAAGCCTTCGCGCCGCGCCTACCCGAGCTCGAAGAGCTCTTCCTCTCGCGTACGCAGCGGGATTGGCTCACGCTGCTCGAGGGCAGGGACACCTGCGTGGGGCCTGTCCTGACGCTCGCCGAAGCCGCCGCTCAACTCGCGTGAGCACACTCGCCGCGCTTGCCTTCGCCCTCGCGGGGATCCACGTGGGGGCCGACCGTGTGATGCCCATCGGCTACGCACCCGCGTGGAGCCCGACCGGCGAGCGGATCGCGTTCGTCACGAAGGGCAATCTCTGGGTTGCAGACACGGACGGGACGCACCGTGGCGAAATCGTCCGCGACGCCGACGATCCGGCGTGGTCGCCGAACGGCCGCCGACTCGCCTTCACGCGCACCGGGCGCGTGTACACGGTCCGTATCGATGGACTCGACGAGCGCGTCCTTGCGATGGGAGCGCACCCAGCTTGGTCGCCGGAGGGCAACCGGATCGTGTTCGACCGCGACGAGCAGATCGTCTCGGTGCGGTGGTACGGCGGAGACGCGCGCGTTGTGACCGACGGTGACGAGCCGTCGTACGCGCCGGACGGGCGGCTTGCGGTCGTGCGAAACGGCGAGGTCGTGGTCGCCGGCCAACTCGTCGCCGAGGGAACCTCTCCCTCCTGGTCTCCCGGCGGGCGCCTCGCCTACGTCCGCGACAACGTGATCTACGTGGACGAGAAGCCGGTGCATGCGGGGCAGCAACCGGCGTGGCGCCCGCCCGATCGCGTGCGCGAACTGCTCCCCGACTTCGACCAGCGGGCGCCGACGGACCTCACGGTTGCAGGCGGTCCCGGCCGCTGGTTACTCGGATTCACGTCACTCGTCGACAACATCGGGCTCGGGTCAGCTCAGCTCGTCGGTATCCGGTCTCCGGGAAAGACCCGCATGGACGGCACGCAGCGGGTGCGCCTCGTGAACGGAAACGTCCGCCGCTATGACGACGTTGCGCATTTCCGGTACACGAATTCGGCCCCTCACCACCACTGGCATCTGATGCGCTTCGACTCCTTCGAGTTGCGCACCCCGGACGGCGTGCTCCTCGTCCGCGATCGCAAGAGCGGCTTCTGCCTCGCAGACCACTGGGGCACTGCGCCCGGTTCGTGGCCGGGCCGGCGGCCAAATTTCCTCGGCGACTGCGATCAGTTCCATCCCGAGGCGACGCGCGTCGTTATGGGAACGACACCCGGGTACACCGACCGCTACCCCGCGTTCTTTCACGGCCAGAACATCGACATCACCGGCGTCCCGAACGGGAACTACGTGCTGACGCATCGCGTCAATGCAGCGATGCAGCTGCGGGAACTGCGCTATGACAACGACGCGGCGTCCGTACGGATCCGCCTCAACTGGCGGGCGGGCTACCCGACGGTGCGAGTTCTGCGCAGGTGCCCAGCGACGGCAACCTGCTGAAGCCTTCCCTGCGCGTGCCACGCGCCGAGCGCGAGCACGAAGCCTGCACCGACCGCCATCAGCAGCGCTTGCGCTGCAATCCCGAACGCGACCGCCTCCTCGGCGTGAATGCC